>DATINM010000043.1:0-42421 GCA_035474235.1 Pyrinomonadaceae bacterium | reverse complement strand
TTTGGAGATACGCGGCCCCGGCGAAGTCATGGGCACGCGACAATCCGGCGTCCCCACGTTCCGCATCGGCAACCTCGTCCGAGATTTACAAATTCTCGAAGAAGCACGCCGCGAGGCCGAACACTACCTAACCACACGCCGTCGTACACGCGAAACCTCACGCCTCATCGAGCGCGTGCGCGCCGACGCGCGCTTCGGCCTCGCCGCCATCGGATGAGTGTGTGTTCAGACGGAGAACTTATGGCTTCAGTTTGTTTTTCACGCATGAGATAAAGGAGAATGGTAATTCCACGGTTGAACCTTTTTGTGGAATTGTCCCACCTTTAAAATAAAGATTGAGTTTTGCTATAGATAGCGGTAAAACCGGCGTGAGATCGCATTTCTACACTGTGAAATCGCCTCACTACAACGTCAGATTAAATTACTGCAATGTGAATTCAGTACACTGCATGGTGAAATCATGGCGGTGCAGGGTGAAAACGCTCTGCTGCAATGTGAAATCGCATTGATGCAAGGTGAAAATGCTTTACTGCAAAGTGAAAATGCATTGATGCAATGTGTGAAAGCACTTCTGCAAGGTGAGATCGCATTGCTGCGGTATAAAACCTCACACATCGGAAGAAAGTTGTTGCCTCGCGGCGGGAATCGAATATAATTCGGGCGCTCCGGGCAAGGGTCAGGGTCGCAAACTTCACGGGTTAGAGGGCGTCACACCTTTTAGCCTAAAACCTTCCGTTCCTCGCACAAGCAAGAAAAGGAGAATAGTCATGGACACACTTGAGACGAAGCGGCTTGAGATGTTCGGGCGTGTGCGCTCTCTGGGCGCGGAGCATGCAGAGCAGTTCACCGAAGACTCTTACGGCGGCGGGCTTTTCAAGCGCCTCGACACGTTGATAAAGGGTTTGGAAGTGCACGCCCTTCGACAGTCAACCGGACAGAGTTCCGTGCGCGAGGTCGTGACGAGCAAAGCAGCGGTGCGCGACGAGATTCTGCGACGGCTCGAAGCCATCAGTCGCACGGCGCGCATCATCGCATACACGTCGCCGGGACTCGAAGACAAGTTTCGCCTGCCGCGCAGCATAGGCGATCAGGCGCTCCTGCAACTCGCTCGCACGTTCGCGTCCGACGCCGCGCCGCTCAAGGACGAGTTCACGCGCCGTGGATTGGCCGCGACCTTCATCGAAGATTTGGGACATGAGGCCGACGTATTCGGTGTCGCAATCAATCAGAAGGCTCAGGGCAGGAGCACGCACGTCGCCGCGTCCGCCGAGATTGACGACCTCGTCGAACAGGGCATACGAACGGTGCGCGAGATTGACTCGCTCTTCCGAAACACGTTCGCCGACGACCCCGCAACGCTCGCCGCATGGGAGAGCGCATCACACGTCGAGCGGCGCGGCTCGCGTCACGCAAAAACTAAACCCGCCGACAAGACAGGCACTCCCGCATCGGAATAAGCTGACGAACGCTTCGTCGTGACAAGCTCTTTTGCGGGCGAAAGCGTCTCGCGTCGCCCCGCATCGAACAACGTTTAAGAGGCCGAACCGTTAAGCGTAAAACGTTCGGCCTCTTTTTCCGTGAACTCTTCGATCTCGATTCTGTGCCGCCTGCGCGTGCGTTACAATCTCGACGCTTTGTTTTGAAGATAAGGCCCTCGACGACGACGGACGCCTGATGAACTCGATAAAACTAAAAGGATTCGCGGCGCTGTTTTTACTGTTGACGGTCGGCAGCTTGCAAGCACAAGCTCGCGGTTCGGGCGACGAGATTTTGCAGTCCGAGGATTTGAAGAATCCCGTTCAGAGCGGCTCAAAAACGACTTACTTCGATCTCTTGCGTCAAATGTTTCCAGACCTTCAGACGGACGCGACCGCGCACAGGACGATTCCCTTCCGAAGTATCTCCGAGCTTCGAAAGCGTGAGGCCGTTACGGGCGACATCAAGTTCGATTTCAAACCTTACCAGTTCAAGAGCGATGGCAAACATCTCCTGATGCTGTGGATAGAGCTAAGAGCAGACGATGCAAACGTAGGGACTCCATACGAAGGCGAGGCGGACGTGCTGGCCGTCTTCCAAATGGAGCCGAACGTTAAATTGCTCGACGTGATGGATGTGAAGACTGACAGGTTCACAGGCTTTCTTGAAGACCGTCCCCTGTTTCATCTCGATGCACGCAGCGACGCCTTCATCATCTACAGCACACACTGGAACGCGGGCGAGAGCTACCTCAGCGTCGAGATGCTGTTTGTGGACGCGGGCCGGTTCAAGTCTATTACGAGCCTTTTCATTTACGAAACCAAAGGGTGCGGCGCGAACTTCACCGAGAAGCCCGATTTTCGCGCCGTCGCCGATCCGGGCAGGAAGTATCCGAAGGTGCTCGTGCGTGTGAAGCTGAGAAAAGACGCTGACGAAGAAGGTTGCGAACACCCGTCGCGGGGTTTCACCAGATTCTATCGAGGGTTATACCGATGGAACGCGTCGAAGGGCGGATACGCGAGCGGTTCGCGGCAGCTAGACCAGTTAGAGAAGTTCAACCGGAAGCGCCTCTACTAACCTTGGAGAGCAAAGGATGCCTTGGCCGCAACAAACGGAGCAACGGAAGCTCACTTCAACATTCTCGCAAGCGCACCGCCGGGCCGTGCAATCTCTTTGAGTCGAGCGTAAGGAATGATGACGGATTGCGAGCCGTAGGCATAAGGCCCGACCTGATAAGGGTCGAAGGTGAACATCAATCCTTTCTTCGTAATGTTCCACCTCGCGTAATTCTCCGCCAAGGGCTTCGCGCCGTCGGCGAACACGTCCTGCGCAAGCCCCATGTTCTCGCCACCGTCCGGGTCTTTGCGGCTTTGCAGGTCGCGCGTCGCGTAAGCCGCAACGGCTTCGATGTATTTCGCGCCGGGCTTGAAAAGGTCTGAGAGCTTTAACTCCCTGCCGCCCTTCAAATCGTATGTGATCGTAAAAAAGTTGTAGTTCGGATGCGCGCCGCCCGCGAAAGTGGACTCCACAAAACTGACGCTGATTAAATCGTCGTCGGCGTACTCGACGTTATAGCCAACGTCAATGTAGTTGTTGATGCCTTCGGGAAGCATCCTCAAATCTTCGGCGCTTATATACATCATCTGTTTTTTGAAATCCGCCAGCGCGCTGCCGACGTTCGACCTGACGAGTTGATTGAAGGCCGCGGCGTTTGCGCCGCCCGTCAACTCCGGATATTCGGCTGTGAGGTCGAGCCTTCTGGCTTTAACGTGCTCGGCGGTCTGCCTGTCGTTGATCTCCGTGCCGTTGTTGAAAAAGACCGTCTGCTCGGAGGCAAAGAAACTCTGCCCTTCAGCGCCGCCGGGCTTCTTCCACTCGCCTTCCAGAGACGCGCCCGACTCGTTCGCGTCGTCCTTCCACGTGCCTTTGAACTCACCCGTTTGCCTGCCCGAAGAATCGAATTCCTGCATCGTGAAACTCCCGTCCGCGCCGATCTTCCCGCGCAGAGAGAGCCTGTTCGCGCTACCGGACTTCTCGTAATAATAACTCCCGCGCAACTCGCCGTCCTCGCGCCGCAGAACCATCTCGAATCGCGCCTGCGCGATGCTGCCTTTAAACCGAGTGCCGACCGATCCTTGCGCGCTCGATAGGACTACGTTCAAGCCTGCGGCTTTTTCCGTCCACTCTCGATTTTTCGGCACACCCGCATTGCCGTTCGAGACATTCAATGCGAAGACAAGCGTTAACAGAAGAAAGACGCGCAAATTAGAATTAAGTTTGATCTTCAATTTTGAAAAGTTCCTGTATCACAAAGTCGGCAGAGCAGCGCGGAAACAATAAAAGCTCAATTCCCCTGCTTGTCTAATTTCTTCAGGATGCGCAGCGCGTGGTTGCGACCGACGAGCGGGACGCGCTCGTCTTCGGAGAGGCTTCTGAGAAGCGGTATGATCTGCTGCTTGTCGGAGAGCGAGTTTGTATCGATGAGAGATTCGATGCGCTCGATGAGTTTGGGCGTGTCGAGCGGTTGGGCTTCGAGCGCGACGTTTATGTCGAAGACGAGGAGCGCCTGATCCGCTGCGCGCCTGTACTCGTCGGCCAACCCTTGCGCGTCCGCGTTCTGGCTGTAGTTGAACTCTGCGGTGCGCTCGCGCTCGCCCCGGCGCATCGTAAACGTCGTCTTGCCCTGACTCGGATAGGTGCGCGGCCCCTGATAATTCTCCGTCGAGTCCAGAAAGTTGAGCGCCGCCCAGTGCGCGCGTATGCGCGCGAGCGCGACGGGCGAGATTTCGAGCGGGTCTGTTATCTGCTCGGTGTCGGAGCGCCGCTCGAAGCGTATCTGGCCGTGGCCGGAGTCGTCGTGCTCGATGTGTATGAAATAGACGAAGAAGTCGGGCTGCGCGAACTCGTAGATGTAACGCGTCGCGTTCGGGTCTGCCTTCGACTTGTCCTGAACGCCGCCCGCAGACGTTGCAGAGGACGAATCGCCACCCTGCTCCTCCGGCCTCGCCGTGTTCTTTTTCGGCGCGCTCTGCTCGGCGGCGCGAGGCGTTGCCTTCTTCGGCGCGCGACTCTGCGCGGGAGTGCGAAGAGCCGCGCCCGAAACTGCGAGCGCGGCTGCCGCGAGAACTGAAAAGCTCTTTACTCTAAACTTCACTCGAACCTTACCGAGACGAGTCGCGAGATGCCGGCCTCCTCCATCGTCACTCCGTAGAGCGCGCGCGCAGACTCCATCGTGCGCTTGTTGTGCGTGATGACGAGGAATTGCGTCTCCGCCGACATCTCAAGAACCTTCGACGAGAAGCGACCGACGTTCGCTTCGTCGAGCGGCGCGTCAACCTCGTCGAGCAGGCAGAACGGCGAGGGGCGATACCTGAATATCGCTAAAACGAGCGCGAGCGCGGCCATCGCCTTCTCGCCGCCCGACAGAAGCAGGACGTTTTGGAGTCGTTTGCCCGGCGGCTGCGCAACGATGTCTATGCCTGACTCAAGAACGTCCTCGGTGTCTATCAAACTCATCTCTCCGCGACCGCCGCCGAAGAGTTCGAGGAAGAACTGTCCGAAGTTGCGGTTCACTTCCTCGAAGGCGTGGCGGAAACGCTCGCGCGAGCGACGCTTGATCTCGCGCAGAGCCTCTTCGGTCGAAGCGATGCCTTCGGTGATGTCGTTGCGCTGCGCGGTGAGGAACGTCAGACGCTCCTCGTTCTCGGCAAGTTCTTCGAGCGCCATCATGTTGACCGCGCCGAAACTTTCGGAACGGGCGCGAAGCTCTTCGAGCCGCGCGCGCGAGGCTTCCAGATCGAACCCCTCGTCCGGCGCGAAGCTCGCGGCAATCTCTTCGAGCGACTGGTTCAACTCGCTCACGCACGACTCGCGCACGAAGTTTAAACGCGCGGCGGTTTCCGCCCTCTGCACTTCGAGTGCGGCGCGCGCGTCGCGCGCGGCTGATGCGCGCTGGTGCATCTCCGCCAGTTCGAGCGACAGCGCGTCCGACTGCTCGCGCGCCTGCGCTAGACGCGCCGAAGCTTCGGCGACGCCGCGCTCTAATGCGGCGCGCTCGTCCTCGACGCCGGAAGAAGACTCGTCCAACTCACGCAGCGAGCGGCGCAACTCTTCGATGCGCTCGTTCGCCTCCGACTCTTCGCTCTCGTGCCGCTCGATGCGCGACTGAAGCTCTGCGGCCTCCGACTCGATGCGGCGCAACTCCGCGGCTGCCGAGCGCCTACGCTCCGCGGCAGTCGCCGCCTGCGCGCGCTGCCTGCCCAGATTTTCGCTCTCGGCATCCGCCACGCGCCTTGCCTCCGCCAGAGCCTCCGATGCTTCCGTTACAGCGCGCTGCGCCGCGACGCGAGCCGCCTCGGCTGTTTCGGATTCGGCCTGCTGCTTCGCAAGCCGCTCCTCGACCTCGCGCGTCTCCGCGGCGAGCCGCGCGGCGTCGTCGGCGACGACCCGTATGTGACGCTCTGCACGCTCGATCTCGTGTTGTAGCTGCTGCGCGCTCACCTCGCGCGCGACGTGCTCGCGCTCTTCCCGCCCGATCTCGTCGTTGAGCAGAACGAAGGCGTCTTCGAGTTCGCCCAGCCGGGCGCGAGCACGCTGCGCGGCCTCTTCCGCGAACAAGAGGTCTGCGCCGAGTCCGACCATTCGGACTTCAAGCTCGCGCATCTCGCGCTTGAACGCGAGCAGCCCCGCTCCCTCTTCCGTCACCGGCGCACCGCCCGCCGCGATTAACTCGCCCGCGACCACGCACTCGCCGCTCGCCGTCACACACATACCGCCCGACCGAAGCGTCAGAGACATCGCCCGTTCCAGACTTTCGGCGACGCACGCTCCCGTCTCGCGCGCGAGCGTGCGCGCGAGCACGGCCCCGATCTCGCGCGGCGCGCCGAGCAGCGCTGCGACACGCAGGTCTGAATCGAACTTCCGCGCCTCTGACTCTGCCGGCTCGATCACGCCGCCCGCATAATCCGTCTCGTCGTCGAGCGCCGCGCCGAATTTTGAATCGTCCGACTCGTCAACCTCAGCGCCTCCGTGCAGACCCGCGACGATGAACGAAGCGCGCCCCGCGCCCGTCGCATGAAGCCAAGCGGCCGCGCGCAGCGCGTCGTCCGGCGTCGGCACGATGACGGCTTGCAGGTACTGGCCGAGCACACTCTCGACGGCGCGCTCCCAACGCGGCTCGACGTGCAGAACATCTGCGAGAGTTGCGACGACGTGAAAGTCCTTCGGCGCGTCGCCTTCGGCGGGCGTGAAGATGCGCTGAACGGCGCGCGAATAGAGCGAGTGCTGCGTGTCAATCTCCGCCAGCGTGTCGAGGCGATGGCGGACGCGCGCCGACTCGTCGCGCGCGCGCGCGTGCTCTGACGTGGCGGCGGCGACTTCGGCGCGCGACTCGGAAAGCTCGCGTGTGCGCGCCTCGCGCTCCGAGTAGAGAGCGTCCAAATGCGAGCGCGCCGTCTTTATCTCGGCCTGAAGTTTCCCGGCTTCGGCCTTCGCCTGCTCGTGCGCGGCGGCGGCGCGCTCGCCCTCGCGCGCGAGTCCCTCGGCCTGCGCCGCGAGCTTTTCGAGAACCGTCCCGAGTTGACGCCCGATCTCGGAGAGCCGCTCCGCCGCGGCTGTGTGCGTCAGGAGTTCGCCGCGCGCTGTCTCGATTGCGGCCTCGGCTTCGAGCGCTTCTTCGGCGCGGCGCGCGTGCGCGGCCTCCGCCTCTTCGAGAAGGCGCGTGCTCTGCTCGCTCGACTCGCGCATCTGCACGTCTCTGAGCACGAGCGTCTCCGTCTCGGCCGTGACCGACGCGAGGCGCGCGCGCACCGTCTCGGCCTCGCGCCTGACTTCATCGAGCCTACGTTCGAGCGCGGCTATCTGCTCCGACTGATACGAACGCTCGCGCTCGCGGCGGTCGAAGCGCAACGCTGAATCGGAGACGGCGGCGCGTGCTTCGGCGAGTTCTTCTTCGCGCGCGCGCGCAACGGAGGTCGCCTGTCGCGATTCTTCCTCGCGCTCCTCAAGCTCTTCGCCGAAGCGTTCCACCTCATCGTTCGCCGCGTCGAGCCTCGCGCGCAGGTCTTCGAGCCGCGAAGTGAGAGCGCGCTCGTCGGCCGCATAGACGCTGCGCAGCAGTTCGCGCAACTCTTCGCGCACCTGCTTGTAGCGCCGCGCCTTCGCGGCCTGACGACGCAGGCTTCCGACCTGTCTTTCGATCTCGGAAACGATGTCGGAGATGCGGCTGAGGTTTGAACGCGCGGCTTCGAGTCGAGCCTCCGCCGCGCGCTGGCGCACGCGGAACTTCGTAATGCCTGCGGCCTCTTCGATGAGCGTGCGGCGATCCATCGGCTTGGCCGAGAGAATCTGGCCGATGCGCCCCTGCTCGATGATCGCGTAGTGCGCGCCGGAAAGTCCCGTGCCCGAAAACAAATCCTGTATGTCGCGCAGGCGACAGACGCGCCCGTTCAGGAGGTATTCGCTCTCGCCGTCGCGGTAGAGCCTGCGCGTAACGGAGACGGTCTCGCCCGGCGCGAAGTCGAGCGCGAGGCGGCGCGGTCGCCAGTGGCGCTTGTGCTGCTGACGAGCCTTGCGCGTGGTCGGCGCTTCGTCGCCCGCGGCGGCAGCCATCCAGTCCGACCCGGCGGCGGCTTGAGCGTTTGTCTCGTCGAAGGGCGACGCATCGGGCGACGAAGAATCTATTTCGGCGACGCTCGTCGAATCGTCCGTGGCGGCTGCTGCTGCCGAGTCCGTCGGCGCGACCGCCGCGGCGACGCCCGCCGCCGACGTGCCTTTAGCCTCGGCGTCGGTTGCGGCGGCTTCCGTCAGAAGCTCCGGCGCGAATTTTTCCTCGACGGCCTCGGCCTCGTTGTCGAGTTCTTCGAGCGTCGCGTCAATGTCTTCGATGTCCGGCTCTTCCTCGAAGTTCTCGTCGCGCGTCATGTGAAGCACGACCTCGGCCATGCCGGAAGGCAGGCGGTTCTTCGACCCCTGGAAGATGACATCCTTCATCTCGCCGCCGCGGAGGTTCTTGACCTTCTGCTCGCCCAAGACCCATGCGATTGCATCGGCCACGTTCGACTTGCCGCAACCGTTCGGGCCGACAATCGCGGTGATGCCGTTGCCCGTGAAGACGAGTTCGGTGTAGTCGGCGAAAGATTTGAAGCCGGTGATTTCGAGGCGTTGGAGTTTGAACATTCTGTGGTTTCGTCTGCGCCCGGCCCGGCGGGAAAAGCACAGTCCCTTGAGCCGCTTCGGGAGAGGCACACTATATGTTGGCGCAGGTCGCGTTGTCAAACCGGAATCTTAAGAGGCGCGGGGTTAGTGGTTGGCAGTTCGGCGTTTAACTCCGGCGGGAAAAGACCGGCGAGGGGCGGCAGCATTCGGGAGTCGCTAGGACTCTCGAATGCTGCCGCCCCTCGCCGTAGAGTTTCCTCGCGGCGATTAATCAGACCACCAGAGACGGCGCAGCAGCGGGTCGAAGATGTACGGCGTGGCGCGCGCCAACTCCTCGCCCCAACTCTTCGGCGCGGCGCTCGCCCCCTCGACCGGCCCCTGCTGGTTGCCCGATGGCGAGCCGCCGAAGCGCTGCCGGTACTCCGTAGACTCGATGAAGGCCCTGACCATCTCCGCTTTCTGAACGCGCGTGAACGCCTGAGAGTCGTCCCTCATGTCCTCGCCCGGCTGGCCGAAGCTGTTGAGCTTCGTGAGCCAGAAGTTGTAGCCATTTAAGTTATTATCCGGCGGATCGTCCGGGTTGCGACGCAGGTAGCCGTAGTACTGCATCAGGACGAAGGCTGAGTTGTACTCGATGTTGAAGACCGGGCCGCTCTCGATAACGCTTCTCAAAGCAGCCGCCCGCCCTGCCGTGTCGCCTGAGCCATAAGCTGCAAGCGCCGCACTGCGGTCGGATGCGGGCGAGACCGGGAACCCCGAATTCGTGAAGAGTTTGTCAACATAGGTCGGAGCCGCCATCCCCTGTGGAAACTGCGCCACGAACTCGGGGCGCGAGACTAAGTCGGCGAGGTAGTTCTGCTTATTCGTCTCAAGCTGCTGCTGCCAGTTGCCCTGACCGACGACGAGACCATTCGCGATCTCGCGCTGATCGCTTAGGAAGATTGTATAGCGCGGAGTTCCGGTGAGATTACCGAAGGCGGCTCTCTGTGCGCGTATGACGAAGTAGCCGGTCTCCTTGAACTCAATCGAGAGGAAGAAGGCGGTACTCGTGTTAACGCGCTTGACCTCGCGGCACTGAGCGTCGGAGCCGCACGACTCGATGGTGCTCGTCCAGAAGTCTTCGCCCGACTGGTCGGACTGCCTGTAGAGGAAGTCGTGATAGTGCTGCCCGACGAACGTGCGCGAATCGTCAATCGGATTCGCCGTCGTCTCCGGCACGTTGTCAAGAATCTGAAGCGTGGCAGTGTTCGGAGCGCCGAGCGTCGCGCCCGAAGGATTCTGAAGAACAAGCGTCGCGTTCTCAGCCCCCTCCGCGTAGCCGTCGTCGCTGACGAGCACCTGAAACGTCTTCTGCGTGTCGCCCGGCGCGAAGACGAGATGGCCGACGACTATCGTGTAGTCGCCCTTCTGCTTCGCCGTGCCGTCGTTGCTCGCGATGTCAACCGATGCCGGCTGGCTCGTCAGCCCCGTTCGCAGGACGCGCACCGTCACGGCCACGACCCCCTCCTGAATCGCGTAGGCCGTCGAGTCGAACTCGAACGTCGAAGTCGGCGGCGTGGCGGTCGGCGAAGGCGTCGGGGTCGGTGTTGGTGTCGCCGTCGGCGAAGGAGTCGGAGTTGGCGTTGGCGTTGGCGTCGGTGTCGGAGTTGGAGTCGGTGCTGGAGTCGGAGTCGGTGTCGGTGTGGACGCAGCACCGCAGCCGCCTTGCGACGCGGCGCAACTGCCGACGGTGAACTCCGTACCTCCGCGCGTCGTGTCTCGCTTGCCGTTCGCGTTGCTTGTGAAGGCTTGGCCGCGCAGCCCCGCGAGCACGGTGCCGTTGACTATCGCGCCTTTGGACGCGAACGAGTTGAGCTTCGCGGTCGAGACTTTGACGGTGATTGTTCCGTTCGTCGTATCGAACGCGCCGCAGTCGGCGTTGCCGCGCGACGTGTAGGTGATCGAGCCGTCGGAGTTCCTGACCGCCGTGCCGTATGTGAACGCGGGCGCGGACGGAGTATCGGTGTTCGCCTGCACGTAGAACTGGTCGCCGCGGTCGCTCGTGGCGAAGCTGTAATCGCCCGTCGGACTCAGGCCCGCGCCCGGCGCGTTCGCCGTAAAACTCATGCGCCAGTTCGACGCGGGCGGCACGACCGAGAGGTCGGACACCTTCATCGTCGCGACGACGACGGGTTCGCCCGCCGTGCCCGTCTCGCAGGAATACTTGACGGAGAGTATGTC
Organism: Pyrinomonadaceae bacterium; assembly: GCA_035474235.1. Taxonomy (GTDB): domain Bacteria; phylum Acidobacteriota; class Blastocatellia; order Pyrinomonadales; family Pyrinomonadaceae; genus QHXN01. Next base: position 31,570 of record DATINM010000043.1, on the reverse strand, counting down.
GAGCGGGTCGTCGATAGTCGTGCGGACGAGTAGCGCGTCGGCAACGTCGTCGCGGAAGTCCGTGACCTGTGCGCCCGACTGACCGCCGACGCTCGCCGCCGAAGGCAGCGGCCCGGTCTGCGCCGCGGGCATCGGGCCGGGGTCGGGCACGGTCGTTTTGCCGTCGCCCGTGATCTTCGGCCCTGCAATCTGGCGCGCGATATAGACGTTGCCGTCGAAGTCGTTGTGATCGTCCGTGTACGCGAGCACCGCCGCGCCCGTCGGGTCGAACGAGACCTGGAAGTAGTCCAGAAGGTTCCGGTTAGCAGAGCCGGTCAGGCCGCCCTCCGAGATGTTGCTGCCGTGTATGACGTGGTCGCTGACTTTGACCTGCCGGAAGGTCGGCGTGTCTGCCGTCGCGTTGAACGACTGCGCGTAAAAGACGTTCCAGTCGGCGTTGTCGTCGTTCGTCGAGTCGGTCGTGCCGTACCAGACGATGCCGACCGAGCCGGGCGCGGGGCCCGTCTCAATCCAAGGGAGGACTGCGGTCTTCGTCTCAGCGCCGTTCGAGACGCGCACGGGCTGGCTCCACGTCACGCCCTTGTCGGTCGAGTGCGCGAGCAGGATGTCGTGGTCGTTCGAGTAGCAGACGTACACTGTGCCGTTAGGCGTGCCGTCGTCGGCGACCTTGACGACGAAGAAAAGGTGCGCGACTCCGTTCGGGTCCGAGGCCGCCTGCACACACTGATAGACCGCGGCCTCGCCCGTCGGCAGCGTCAGGGTGCTGTGGCAGACCTGCCCGTTGCTGCCGCTGATATAGACGGTTCCGTCCGACTGGTGAACGTCAATGTATCCGGCCTGCCCGATTGCGCCGGCGGTCTGCGCGGGGCCGAACGTGAGTCCGCCGTCGGTCGAGCGTTGAATCTGCGAGACTGCGGGTTCGAGCGTTCGATAGTAGAGATAGACCGTGTTGTTGCCGAAGAACTCTTCCCACTGGCGGTCGTCCGCCGGTGCGCCGCCCGACACGTTGCCGAGGTTGTTGCGCGAATAGGTTTGCCCGCGGTCGGTGGACTTCTGCGTCGAGATGTTTGCCGCGATCAGGCTCGAAGATGCGAGCGTCGGCGGGTTCGGCAGAGCGCCGCTGGTCGGGTCGGGCATCGAGACGGCGAGGTCAACGTCGCCGCCGCCGTCGCCGCCGAGGTCTGCCTGACTCGTCGGGCTGAATGCATCGGGCTGGCCTCGGTAGATGTAGTTGCGAAGGTATGCGTCGAAGTTCGGATTCGGCGCGTTGTTGACGGTCGGCTGAAGGTCGTTGTACCAGAGGTCAACGCCCGCAGGAAAGCCGCGTATGCCCGCGGCATAAAAGTTTCCGAGTTTGTCCGTCCGGTTTGAAGGCTCGCCGTCGCTGACCGTCACGGGCGCTTTGACCGTCACGTTCGGGCTGAAGGTCATGCCGCCGGAGACGTAGTTGGCCGAGCGCGTCGCCGTCGCCTTGCTCTCAAGGCTCGCGCTCCCGTGATACTGATCCGCGGCACTCGCGGTCGTGAAATAGATGGCGTGGACTGTGTAGTCGGTGGCCGCGGCGACGACCCCGCCCGGGTCAATCGTCGAGTCTTCTTCGGTCGAGGGCGCGCCGCCCGCGCTCGATCCCGTCGGCTGCGTCGCGTTGCACTGGTCGTTGGTCGAGGCTTGCGTCGGGCACTTGTGAATGTATAGATCGTAGTCGTCGGCGGGGACAGTCCACTGAAGCTTGATGGCGATCTGCTTGCCCGTGTAGTCGCCGGGCGCGACCGTCAGACGAAACGTGTCGCAGTTCGTTCCCTCGACGCACGTTGACTCGCCCTGTGCTGCTCCGGTCGCCGCCGCCGTGCCCGTCCAAGTGCCCGCGAACGGAACGACTGGGCCCGTCACCGCGATTGTTCCCGAAGCGGGGCTTGCAGCCTTCGCGATGCGGACGACCGGCGCGTTCGTAAGCGGTATGGAGAGCATCGCGGCAAGGAGCGCCGACGCGAGCAGCAGAGAGGCCCGCGCGTGTTTGAAAGAACGCTTCTTCGACCTGCGAGCGCCGCCGCGCCGTGCGTTTCTCTTCGAGTCTGCCGTCGCAGAGGTTTCGCGTCGAGTGCCGTCCACAGCACTCCGTGTAAACTTGTCCTTCGACTTCATTACGCCTGACTCCTTAAGTAAGGTTAGAGCAACGGCCCGCGCCGGGCAGAACGACGCGGGCAGCGGCGGCGCATGGGCAAGAGAGACCGCTGCGCCAAATCGCGTTTTACCGCGAGCCTCATTTTGCGAACGGGGGAACTGATGTCGGGATGCTTTAGGGTAAGGAAGCTTATAACACGAAACTACTATGCGCGCTAGTATTATTGTCTGTCGCCGCATCCGGGCGGCGACGAGTCCGGCGCGTTCCCAAGATCTCGGGCGTGAGGCGCGAATTAAGGCGCTGGCGCGAGACGCGGCGGCGCTAGGTCGCGGCGCTCGAAGAGGACGAGGTTGACGCCGGGGCGGAGCGGATAGATGCCTCCGACGCGCGCGTAGGAATCGCCGAGCACGCGCTGAAGTTGCGGCAACTGATCCTCCTTGCCGATGATCGCGAGCGTTGTATTCGGGTCGTAACTATTAGAAAGGCTTCCGCCGAAGCCGACGTGCGAGTTGTTGCGGAAGTACCAGGGCAGCGGCCAGTAGTCGGGCGAGGCGACGGAGACGCCCGGCTCCTTCGTGCCGGCGCGCTCGCCCATTCGCTCTACCTCATCCACAAGGTCGAGCGCCTGGCGAACCGTGTGCGAATAGACGTATGGATACTTGTCGTTGTTGTCATACTCGCGGAAGTTGAGCACGACGGTCTGGTACGAGCAGACGGCGAGCGCGACGCATGCGATTATCAGAGCGGGTATGTGTCCACCGCGCCCCCAACTGTCAACGCGCGCCCAGTCGTTAAGCTTCTGCACGGCGTAGCCGCCCGCGATTGCCATCGGCACGACGAAGCTCAGGACGAGCCAAGGCGTCTTGTAGCGGATGAGCGAGTACGCGACGAGCAGCCCGAACGCCCACGCCGACGCGAAGATTGCGAAGCGATTTTTCTTTCGCTCGAAGAGCGCGACCAGAGCGCCGGCACACGCGAGTATGAGTATCGGCGCTTCCTCTTGCCAGAGCCATTCGATGTAAGTCCCGAACGGCTTGTTGTGGAACTCGCTCATGCCGGTCTTGCCCCAGAGAGACAGCGCACTGATTGAGTCTGGAATGCCTTGCCAGTTCGTTAAGAAAGACGAGTAGAAAATTATCCAGATGAAGACGAAGAGTGCGACCGCGCCGCCGATGACTAAAGACGCCTGCCTGCTTGCGAAGAATATCGATAGACCGTTCTCGCCTCTCGCTTCCCTTCTTCTTTCGCGACTGCTACCCGTCAACTTCACCCAGACGACCGCGACGAGCCACGCCAGTCCGAGCGTGACGACAGAGATAAACGCCGTCTCCTTCGTCGCGAACAGCATCGCCGCCGACGCTGTTGCGAGCAGGACGTATTGCGCCTCGCCCGTCTCGTAAAAGCGAAGCGCGGCGACGACTATGCCGAGCGTGAAGAAGACGAAGAGCGATTCGTGTATGAAGTAGCGCGAGTAGAAGACGCACGCGGGAGAGACGGCGACGAGCGCGGCGGCGACGAGCGCCCCGACCGCGCCGACGTAGCGCCTGAGCGCGAGCACAAGCCACACAGTCCCGATGCCGAATGCCACCGTGACCAAGCGCACTGCGAACGTGTTCAGCCCGAAGAGTGCGACGACGGGAACCGTCAGATAGTAGAGCGTCGGGCCGTGATAGTTCTGCGGGTCGTAGTGATAGACGCCCTGCCGCAGAAGGTTTGTCAGGAAGAATCCGTTGACACCCTCGTCGTGGTGAAGAGGCTTCAGGTCGAGCACGTAAACTCTCAGCACCGTTGCGAGCATCAGTATGACGATGCTCGCGACGATCCATGCGCGCTCCGGTATCTCGTCGCCGATTGAACGCGCGGGCACGACCGGCGCGCGGCGATTCTCGGCGGCGGGAGTCTTTCGCTTCGACGCGGGCGCAGCGCCTGAAGTCTCGCGCGCCTTCTTACGGTTTCGTTTTGTAGATGATGTACCCACCTGCCTCACCGACCTTCGCGAACCGTGCGAAGAAAGATTCGTTGAGCGCGACGCCGCGCTGCTTCATCTCGTCGCGTTCGAGCGGCCCGACGACGACGTACTCGATGCCTTCTTTCGCGATCAGGCTCTGCGCTTCCGTCGAGCCTGCGTAGATGCTTTTCAATTCGTCCTCGCGCGCCGAGTAGTCGATACCGTGCGACCAGACGTGGCCCGGATAGCCGAGAAACGTGCGCCGGCCCGACATGTAAACGGGGTCATTATAAGTCGGCGCGTGCAGAATCAAAGCGCGCGGTGCAGTTCTGCTCTTGACGACTTCCGCGAACGCCATCCCCGCGGCGTCGAACGTCTGCCGCTCGGTCGAACCCGCCGCCGCGCGCCAAACGTCGAGCGCGCCCGCCGCCGTCTGCATCAGCAAGAGCGCGACCGCGAGCGCCTTCCACGCCGCCTTCATCCTCCAAAGGCGCGCGAGCACGAGCGCGACCAGAGGCGCGGACGCGAGCCACCAGTAGAACAGAACCTTTATGTTGTCCCAGACCCAAGGCGAGAGCTTATAGACGTTCGGCACGACGAAGCAGAGCACGAACGGCAGGAAGAAGAAGAGCAAACGTCGCGACACCAGAGGCTCGCGCCCGCGCCACGCGAGCGCCACGACGAGCAGAGGAATAAAGAAGCCGGTGTTCTTCAGCCAGAACCACGCGACGTTCTCGTCGCCGTGCGCCCAGCCGAACTCCCAACCGAAGAACTGTCCCGCTCGCACGGCGCTCTCCCGCGTCGCCCAAAACATCTGCGGCAGCGCGAGCGCCGACGCGACCGCGGCGAAGATCAGCCACGGGAGCAAAACGGCCCACAACTTCGACAACGAACCGGCGCGCGCCGCCTCAGCCGGAGACGGCGCGCGAGTCGCTTCGTCTTCGCTTGCGTCGTCCTTCAACAGCAGCACCGACGCGCCCTGCATCAACGCAAGGCACGCGCCCATCAACATCACTACGACGAACGTGTGCGCGTGCACGAGCGGCAGCAACCCCGCGACGACGCCCGCGGCAAACATCTGCCTGAAGGCGAATGGCGAATGGCAAAAGGCGAATGAGAAGTCGCCGGTTCGAGTCGCGTCTTCCGACTGTTTCGACGCGTCCCCGCGCGCCGCTTTGCCTTTGACTTTCTTCCGCTCAGCCCTCTTCCCCACAGACGCTTTCTTCCCTACGTCGCGACGCTCGGCCTTCGACGCGGCGACGCTCGCCTCTTCGCCTTCATCTTTTGCCTTTTCCCTTTTTACTTTTGCCTTTTCTGAGGCTTGCCACCAAAGCGTCAGAACGACTACGGCGAGCGCGACGCCGAGAAGGATGCTTCGCTGCGTCACGAAGAGCGCGGTGACGGCGTTGCCCCACTGGTAGCCGATGTGACCCATGATCGTGTAATCGTGCCGGAGATTTCCGAGCAGGGCGAAGACTCCCTCGCCCTTCGCCGCTTCGCCGATGAAGATCCACCAGCCGAAGCCGCCGCCGAGAAGCACAATCGCGGGCGTCATCAAAGCCGCCACGCGATCTCGCGTGAGCTTCAAGGCCCAACGATGCATCAGCCCTATGAGCGACATAATCATCGCGAAGTTCTGCCAGAACATCGCGCCTTCCAAACTCGCGCCCGCGCGGACGAACATCGCCGTCACGAAGTCAACGACGAACGGGTAGGTCAGACGGACGCCCGCGAACTCTGGATGCTGCGGCGGAAAGTTGTCGCCGTATGCGAAGCTGTTGATGACTGCGATGTGGAACGGAAGGTCGCCGATGTTCGTGTCAACGCCCGTGAAGATTCCAGCGGGCGTCTCGTACATCGCGTGCGCGAAGACGAACCAGAAGAGCAGCGCGGCGAGCGCGTAAAAAAACACGTGGTAAGGGGCGCGGCTGAACACGAACCAGAAGAACACCGAGGCGAGGAAGTAAAAAAACAGGTAAGCCGGGACGCTGCCGAGCACGAACCAGAAGAACAGGCCCGCGATGACGAAGACAATCAGCGCCCCAGCCTGCCTCTTCCCCGGCCTCGCGACCGCCTGACGCGCGGCGCGCGCACTCTGTACGATGTCCGCGCTCAAGCGCCTTCTCAAATCTTCCCGCGAGAGCAACAGCAGCGGCGACGCGCCGACCGCGCCCGCGAGCGTGAGCGCCAGCGGCGTCATCCCCGCGAACGACGCGAGCACGAACCCGACCAGACCGAGCATCGCGAAGCCGAGACACACGCCCGCGCACAGTCGCGACCAGATGGCCGCGTCGCGGTCGTAGAGGTACGTAAGCGTCGTTGCGCCCGCGACTGCGGCGAGCGCGAGCATGAATGCGAAAGGCATAGAGACAAGCGGGACGAATTAGATCGAGGCCGACGGCTTCGCCCCTCTTCAAGCTTGAATGAGCGCCGCGATTATACGCGAACAGCGCCGCCCGCGCGCAAAGCTTCGCGAGCGCGGGCGGCGCGCTGGACAAGTCGAAACCGTGATGTTTAGATGTTCGGTTTGAAGAACCGCGCCGATGCGCGCCATCTAAGATATGTAATCTTCTTCGAGGTTTCGCAATGCTCCGAGCAGGAATCGTCGGGCTGCCGAACGTGGGCAAGTCCACACTCTTTAACGCGCTCACGGCGCAACGTGCGGCGCTCGCCGCCAATTACCCCTTCGCCACGATAGAGCCGAACGTCGGCGTCGTGCCCGTCCCCGACGAGCGTCTCGAACCTCTGGCCCGCATCGTCAAGACGACGACAATCGTGCCCGCGACGGTCGAGTTCGTTGACATCGCCGGACTCGTCCGCGGCGCGTCGAAGGGCGAGGGACTGGGCAACCAGTTTCTCGCAAACATACGCGAGACCGACGCCGTCATTCAGGTCGTTCGATGCTTCGAGGACGAGCAAGTCCATCACGTCGAAGGCTCGGTCAACCCGCGACGCGACATCGAGACTATTCAGATCGAACTCGCGCTCGCAGACCTCGCGTCGGTCGAGCGTCGTCGCGAGCGCGCGCAGAAGACGGCGAAGGGCGGCGACAAGTCGGCTCGCGCCGAGATCGAGGTCATCGACAAGCTGCTCGCCACGCTATCGGAAGGAAGTCCGGCGCGCGCGGTCGTTCTCGACGACGCGGAACGCCTCGTCGCGCGCAATCTGTTTCTTCTGACGGCGAAGCCGACGATCTACGCGGCGAACGTTGACGAGGCCGCGCTCGCGGACACGGGCGCGAACACGCATGTCCGAACCGTGCGCGAGATCGCGGCGGAAGAGGACGCCGAGTGCGTCCCCATCTGCGCGCATCTCGAAGCCGAGTTGATCGAACTCCCGGCGGAAGACCGCGCAAGCTATCTGCGCGAACTCGGCGTCGAGTCGAGCGGCGTTGACCGTCTCATCAAGAGCGCCTACCGTCTGCTCGGTCTCATGTCGTTTCTGACCGCGGGCGAAAAGGAAGTGCGCGCGTGGACTATCCCGCGCGGCACGCGCGCGCCGCAGGCCGCGGGCGTCATACACTCCGACATCGAGCGCGGATTCATACGCGCCGAGGTCGTCTCATACGACGAACTCGTGCGCGCAGGCTCCTACGCCGCCGCGCGCGAGCAAGGGTTGCTGCGGCTCGAAGGCAAAGAGTACGTCATGCAGGAAGGCGACGTGGTTCACTTTCGCTTCAACGTCTGAACGCGCGCGTCCCGCGCTTGAAGTTTCCGTGCACGCCGCGCGGAACGCGCGCGCCGTGAATGATGAATGAAAAAGGGGCAGCAGCCGAAGCCCTGCCCCTGAATCGCCGCAACGGCGGCGGCACTCCTCGCGCGTTTATCAGCCCGCGCGGGCCGGCTCAGTTGGTCGAGCCGCTGTCCGTCAGTTGAAAGAACGTTGTGGCTTCGAGCACGTCCACGGGGAAAGAGACCTGCGGCTCGACGAACTCTCTCCGCGGCGGCTGCTCCGACTCATCGGCCTTGACCGCGAGCGCGCCGTCTTCGGTTGGCTTTCGTCCGTGTTCCATCTGTCATCCTCCTGAAGTCTTTGATTACGGTAACACCTCGACGTTAACGAAGAATTTGAAGTTGCCTGTCTGCTGTATGCCGAGCAGGAAGCGTACATCAACGCTCGCGCCGTTCGCGAGCGGCGTCGCCAGCGTCACAGTACCAGCCGAGAGCGACGAGTTGAATCCACCGCCGTTTGGCTGGCTCGGAGGCTGCTCCAAAGTCGTCCCCTGAACGGTCACCGTGCACGGCGTCGGACTCGCGCCGCAAGTCCCCGCGTCGTTGATGCCGCTGACGACGACAGCCGTCGAGGTGCGGGGTCGAAGGTCTGCGATGCCGGAAGGCGCCGGGAAAGTCGTGATGTCTATGACGCGGAAGCGGAGTCGCGTGACGTTGCCACCCGTGTTGTTGACTATCCTTCTGCGTAGGTCGAGTGTGCCGAAGGTCGAGTTGTTCGCAGGATCACTCGTGAAGTCGCGCACACGATTCGGCGGTGCCGAACTGCTCACCGTCCCGTCGAGCAAAAACCCTCCCATCGAACTGTTGCGCTGAATCGGACTTGAAAGGTTCTGCGGCCCCGGCGCACCTAATCGCTGCCCCGCGCCCGCCGACGTGCCGTTCGTGTCAACGAAGATAAAGTCCGCGGCGTTGTTGTCCGTGTCCTTCGGCGTTGAGATGGTGCACGCGCCGAAGGTCGTGATCGAGCCTCCCTTGCCGCACGTGTCGCGGTAGAAGCTGTAGTCAATCGAGAAGGGCGTGAGAGCCGGATAGCCCGTGCCTTCTTTGTAGATCGTGTTCGCCTCGCTCGTCGAGCCTACGGCGTCGAGACGGTTGGCGAGCGAGTAGCTCGCGCCGCCCGTGTTGTTGTTGAAGAGCGCTATCCCCGCGTTGTCGGGGATGTCCGTCGTGTAGGTGGTGTCGCCCGTCGCCGTCGTGCCGTTGCCCGCCGGATAGGACGCGAGCGAGTAGCCGACCGAGTTGACGCACAGGTAGTGCCCCTTGTTCGGGATGACCGTGTTATTCGGTATCGTGCAGCGTGTCGTGCCGTCGGAGGCCGCAACGCCGTAACCTGTCCCCGAAGCGGCGGTCACCGTGTGATCCGCACCGGAGTTGTTATAGATTTCGATGTACTCGTCGTTCGCCCCGTTGGGGCCGCGCACGCGGAACGACGAGATGATTAACTGCCCGGCGGTCGCAGTGGCATTCGGAGTGATGCTACTCGGTACCCCTCCCGCCCTGACGATGCCCTTTCTCGCCTGCGCGAACGCCCCGTTGAAGGCCAGTGCGATAAGTAAGAAGGCGAAGATGAGGTGAGAGGGACGGCGAAATGAATCGTGCATATAGAATCCTCCTGCATTCCTTCGCTAATTCCCGAAGGCCAAAGTTGCTAGACCCAAGTTCGCAGACGGGACGCGCCATTGCCGCAGACCCGCTCGGCAAACTCTGAAAAAGCCCGTTAGAAGCGGGCCGTTGAATTACTGAGGAGGGCGAAAATTATAGTCAGGTGTAAATAACTTAGCACGAGCGTTCCGAGCGGGTCAACGACTCTCACTTTGCGGGCGATGGATGTTGGCACCAAGCCGTCGAGGAAGGATGTGTTTCAGGGCGCGCGGCGGGCGCATAAAAATAGGCCGGCGCGAACGAATGTCAACTCGTTCGCGCCGGCCTAAGCGTGTCCCGTTTGTTACTTGAGCAGCGCACGCACGCCGACGAGCACAAGATATACGATGGCGAGCGTGACGGCCACCTTGATGAGCAGCACCGCGAGGGTGATGATCGTGCCGACGACGATGCCTGCCGCCGTCAACACGAGCGGCACGCCGACGACCAGCACAAACAGGCCGAGAAGAATTATTCCGACGATACGAAGCATCTCTTTTGTGTCTTTCATAATGTCACCTCAAAAACCGCCGCGCCCCATCTGATTTTCTTAAAGCCCGGCGGCGTCTCGCCATCCTATACGAAGGCGCGCGGGGCATCGTTCCGTCCAAGATTTTACACCCTCGCGCAAATTTTCGGTCTCACAAATTTGTCACCGCGCGCCGCCCGCGACCTAAATTTTTGTGCTAAGCTTTCCCCGGTTCTCCCGTATAAAATTTGAGTTCGACCGGTCGCGGACGACGCTCGCTCAGACTCCGACGCTCGTCCGCCACGACCTCCAATGCACGCGTGAAAGATATGCCGCGCCGCGCAAACGAAAGCCTCTTCGAGGAGCCGCCGCCCGAGGAAGCGATGCCCGACGAGAGTGCGCCGCTCGCCGAGCGTGTGCGCCCGCGCACGCTCGAAGAGTTCGTCGGGCAGCAGCATCTCGTCGGCGAAGGGCGAGTGCTGCGCCGCGTGATCGAGGGCGGCGGGCTTCTCCCTTCGCTCATCTTGTGGGGCGCGCCGGGCACTGGCAAGACGACGCTCGCGCGACTGCTTGCGCATCGCAGCGGCTCGCGCTTCGTCCCGCTCTCGGCGGTCTTCTCCGGCGTCAAAGATCTGCGCGCGGCAATCGCCGAGGCGCGCGAGGAGAAGCGGCGCGGACACCGAACCATTTTATTCGTTGACGAGATTCACCGCTTCAACAAGGCGCAGCAGGACGCGCTGCTGCCCGCGGTCGAGGACGGCACGGTCACACTCGTCGGCGCGACGACCGAGAACCCATCCTTCGAGGTCATCGGCGCTCTGCTCTCGCGCAGCCGCGTCCTCACGCTCGAACCTCTGGGCGAGGCGGACGTGTCTGCGCTTCTGCGTCGCGCGCTCGAAGACGAGGAACGCGGACTCGCAAACTTGCATCCATATATTTCCGACGAACTGCTCGCGCGCATCGCGCATGCTTCGGGCGGCGACGCGCGCGTCGCGCTCACGGCGCTCGAAGCCGCGGTCGAGGCGACCGAGCCTGACAAAAAAGGGATGCGCCGCGTCGGCGAGGATGCTGTCGTTGAAGCCTTGGGCCGCGCTCGCTACGCCTACGACAAGGGCGGCGAGGAGCACTACAACCTCGCCTCCGCGCTCATCAAGTCTCTGAGAAACTCCGACGCCGACGCGGCGCTCTACTGGCTCGCACGACTAATCGAAGGCGGTGCTGACCCCGTCTTCATCGCGCGCAGGCTCTGCATACTCGCGTCCGAGGACATAGGGCTGGCAGACCCGCAGGCGATGGTGCAGGCAGCGGCTGCTGCACAGATAACGGAACTCATCGGCCTGCCCGAAGCGCTCTATCCGCTCGCGCAGGCGACCGTCTATCTGGCGCGGGCGCCGAAGTCGAACGCGGTCAAGCGCGCCTACATGGCCGCCGCGGAGGATGCTTCGGAGACTGCGCGCGAACCCGTGCCGCTGCACCTTCGGAACGCCGTCACGCCTTTGATGAAGCGCGCCGGATACGGCAAGGGCTACCGCTATGTCCACGAAGACCCGCGAGCGCGTGAAGAGATGACCGCGTTGCCGGAGCGTCTGCGCGGAAGAAAGTATTGGGAGGAAGATGAAGAAAGTGATGAGTGATGAGTGATGAGTCAAGGCAGCTTGCTTTTTACTCATTACTCATCATTCATCACTCATCACTCAGATTTATGAGCACGCACAAGACCGAAAAGGAGATTGCGTTCCTGCACGACCTGTACGTCGCGACCGACTGGGGCGAGAGGTTCGCGGAGCTTTTTGACGAGCACGTTGAGTTGCCGAAGAAGGGTCGGGTGCTCTACGTCGCTTCGGGCACGGGCGGGCACGCGCTGGCGCTCGGCGAGCGTGCGGGCCAAGACGTTGACATCGTCTGCGTTGACGAGAGCAAGGAGCGTCTGGAGCTTGCGCGCGCGAAGGCCGCGGCGGCGAAGGGCGCGAATGTAGAGTTTCGTCACGCGCAACTCGAAGACTTGAACTTGAGTGAAGAGCAGTTCGACCTCGTCGTCGGCGACGCGTCGCTCGTCGCGCCGGAGCGTCTGCCGGAGGTGCTCGCGGAGATGGTGCGCGTGGCCGCGCCCGGCGCTGTCGTCGCGTTGAGCGTCGCGACGGCTTCGAGCTTCGGCGAGTTCTTCTCGGTCTTCTGGGAGGCGCTTGCCGACACAGGCCACGACGAACAGGCGGCGGGCGTGTGCTCGCTTATCGCTGAGCTTCCGACCGTCACGGATGTCGAGGCGCTGGCCGCGCGCGAGGCGCTCGAAGGCGTCGTGTCGTGGACGAGAATCGAGGAGTTCGACTTCGCCTCCGGCGGCGAGTTCCTCGCGGCACCGCTCGTGCGCGACTTCCTGCTCGAACGCTGGCTCGACTCGCTCCCCGGCGAAGAGTCGCGCGCCGCCGTGCTCAATGATGTCGAGCGCATCATTGACGAAGACCGGCACGAAGGCGAGTTCACGCTCTCGGTAAAGGCGACTATCGTCGTCGGGCGCAAGGCAGACTGATTCGACGGATGCGACCTTCCATCAGTCGAACTCTCTTCATTCGATAATGACTCTGGCCGCTGCGCTCATCAGGTTGACGAGCGCGGCGGCCAGAGTCGTGTGGACGATTTCTAGCGAGGGTTGGATTCTTCGGCGCGTCTCTGCGCGGCACGGCGGCGGGCTTCTTCAAACAACGCCTCGTCGTCAACGTCGGAGAGCGCGGCGCGAGGCTCCGCACTCGACGCGCGGAGTTTTTCCCTGCGTGCGGCCTCTTCCCTCTCGTCCTCCTCCAAACCTTCCTTGAAGGCGCGCTTGCTCTGCGCCAGAGACTTCGCAAGCTGCGGCAGGCGCGAACTGCCGAAGAGCAGAAGCACGACGGCGAGGACGATCATCCACTGCCAAGGGCTTTCAAACATGAGTAAGAATCTTCCGGTCATAATCGTCTCCTCTTAACTCGAATGTAATCATCTCGGCTGAAGCATTAAGTCGGTTCTCAATCCTCGCCGCCCGACTCGTAGAAAAGATACTTGCGCCACGTCTCGTCCGCACGACCGATGAAGCGCATTATCTGCCGGTTGACGTGCAGCGAGAAGGCGCGCGGTCGTCGTATCAGGTGCATTCGCGCCTCCTCCGGCGTGCGGCTCCCCTTCTGGTGGTTGCAACGCTTGCAGCAAGCGACGAGATTATCCCACGTTGCTTCGCCGCCGCGCGAGCGCGGCAGCACGTGGTCGAGCGTCAACTCCGAGGGCGCGAACTGGCGACCGCAATACTGGCAGGTCGAGTGGTCGCGCAGCAGAATGTTCTTGCGCGAGAGCGAGCGGCTTTTGTAGGGGATGTGTATGTACTCTACGAGGCGTATGACCGACGGGGCGTGCATCGTTATGCGCGCCGAGTGGAGCATGTGGCCGTTGTGCTCCTCCATGCGGGCGATGCCCTTGAAGATCATCACGACGGCGCGCCGCTCTGTGCAGACGTTCACCGGCTCGAAAGATGCGTTCAGGACTAAAACGCGTCCAGTCATATCGCCTCAAGATATTACGTGACGGGGAGAAGCCGTGACAAGTTACAAATCGGTGAATGGTCAATGGTCAATGGTGAATCGTCGCCGTTCTTCGCGCGAGGCGTACAGTTCCCGCCTACCCGGGCGACGCTCAACCTATTCACCATTTACCATTTCCTATCCACCATTCACTGGCTCTTGAATCTGTCCGTCGCCGAGACGAGCGCGTCAATTATCCCCGGCTCGGCGGCGGAGTGGCCCGCGTCGGGGACGACGTGAAACTCCGCTTCGGGCCAAGCGCGGTGCAAGTCCCAAGCGCTTCGCGCGGGGCAAACAACGTCGTAGCGCCCCTGCACGATGACGGCGGGGACGTGCCGGATCTTCCCGACGTTCTCGACAAGGTAGTTGTCGGTCGGGAAGAAGGCGTTGTTCATGAAGTAATGACACTCGATTCGCGCGAACGCGAGCGCGAACTCCGGGTCGGCGAACTTCTCGATCATCGAGTAGTCGAAGAAGAGTTTTGAAGTGCTCCCCTCCCAGACGCTCCACGCGCGCGCGGCTTCGAGCCTTACCTGCTCGTCCTCGCTCGTCAGGCGGCGATAGTACGCGCTCACGAAATCGTCGCGCTCCTCGGCGGGGATGACCTTCTCGTACTCCTCCCACACGTCCGGGAAAATCCAACTCGCGCCCTCCTGATAGAACCAACGAATCTCCTTCGGCCTGCACAGGAAGATGCCTCGGAGCGTCAGCGAGCGGACGCGGCCCGGATAAGCCTCTGCGTATGCGAGCGCGAGCGTGCTGCCCCACGAGCCTCCGAAGACGTGCCAGTCTTCGATTCTCAGGCGCGAGCGGAGCGTCTCGATGTCTTCGACCAGACGCCACGTCGTGTTCTCTTCGAGACTTGCGTGCGGCGTGCTGCGTCCCGACCCGCGCTGGTCAAAGAGCACGATGCGATATGCCGCCGGGTCGAAGTAGCGGCGGTAGTCCGGGATGATCCCGCCGCCGGGGCCGCCGTGCAGAAAGACCACGGGCGCGCCTTCGGGGTTTCCGCACTGCTCGTAGAAGAGTGTGTGCACGGGCGAGACAGGGAGCATCCCGCTGTCGAACGGCTCAACCGGAGGGTAGAGTTCTCTCATGCGTCAATCATACAGGCCGCGGGGATTTGAGACTAGCGGCAGAAGCGCGCCCGTGAAATAGTCAGCGCCGTCCGAATTCAACGCAAGTCTGAGACAACTTGAGTTCGGCAACGACTTCACTAATCCTCCAAACGCACTGCTCGACCCGAAAGCATTATGCGCGCGCTAGAGTCAGGACGAAGACCTCAAGCGCACCGGCTCCAAGCAACGCGCGCGCGCACGCCGAGACGGTCGCGCCCGTCGTGAACACGTCGTCAACGAGGAGGACTCGCCGGCCTTCGACGAGCCGCGGGCGCTCGACGGCGAACGCGCCCTCAACCGACTCGCGCCGGGCGCGCGCGTCCATCTCCGTGCGGTGTCGCTCGCTGTGGGCGACGCGCACGAGGCTGTGCTTGTCCGCCGGCAGCCCCGAAGATTTTGCAAGAGTCTGCGCGAGCACGGCGGCCTGATTGAAGCCTCGCTCTCGCTCTCGCTCCGCGTGGAGCGGCACGGGCACGACGAGCGTGGACGCGTCGAGCGGCTCGCGCGCCCGCGCCGCCGCGAGCAGCCGCGCGACGCGTGCCGACACGACCGGCTCGCGCTTCAGACCGAGCACGGCGGCGCGCAGAGCGCCCTCGTACAACCCGCACGCGCGCGCCGCCGTGAAGTCTTCGCCGTCGCAACGCCGGCAGCGCACCTGCGCCCTTCTCTCTTCCGGCAGGCTCGCCGCCGCGAGCGCGCCGCACTTCCGGCAAAGCGTCTCGCCGCCGTCGAAGACGCGCGTCGCCCGCCAACATCCGGCGCACGCGGGCGCATCTGCGCGCGCCTCGACGCTCCGCGCGCCGCAGGCCACGCAACGCAGCGGGTATGTGAGCGAGAGCGCCGCGTCGCAAAAATTGTCGAGCAAATTCGTAACGCGCATTTGGAAGTCTCAGGCTTTCGAGTCTGACTCGGCAGAGGGTGAGGACTGAAATTTATTTAGCGAGGCCGGACTCCGAAACGGCCCGGCGAGTCCGTGTACGAGCGCAGACTTTATCACAAAAGCGTCGGCCCCGCCGTCGGAAGAATCCTGACGGCGGGGCCGTAAAATGGTCTTTCGATTTTAATTTACTCGTCGTCGCCGTTGAGCAGCCCGCGCTCCTGTAAGTCCTGACACTTGAGGCAGTATCTCGCCCAAGGCACGGCGTCGAGCCGCTTCTCCGGGACGGGTTCGCCGCAGTTGACGCACTCGCCGAACTCGCCGCGCTCGACCCTCGCCAGCGCCTCGTCAATCAACTGCAAGAGCACGCGGTCGTTCGCCGACATCGAGATCAGAAGCTCTTTCGTGTAAGCGTTGGCCGCCATGTCAGCCGGGTCTTGCGTCGCTTCGAGGTCGCGCTCGCGGCTCGACATCTCGGCCTCTGTCACCTGACTGAAAAGGGACTCGCGCCGCGCCAGCAGTTTGTCGCGGTATGATTTCAACTTCCTTTTATCCATTCTTTTATACGCTCCTTTACCAACCCTGCTTGCTCGAAACCGTGTCAATACGAATCCCCGCGGCCCGAGTTTCAAAATCTGTGGCCGCGGCGTGCTACTTCTGATAAGGCAGACCCCGCATGATCGTGAACGCGCGGTAAAGCTGCTCGACCAGCACGACGCGCGCCATCTCGTGCGTCATCGTCAGGCGCGAGAGCGACCAACGAACATCCGCGCGCCGCCTCAACTCCTCGCTCACGCCGAAGTGCCCGCCCACGACGAAGGCGACCTCTCTGACCGAGCGCGTCTGCCAAGACTCGACCTGCGCGGCCAGTTCCTCCGAACTCCACTGCGTCGGCCCCGAAACGTCGAGCAGAACCGCCAGAGCGTCAGATGCAAGAGAACCCTGTACGCGTTTCCCCTCTTCTTCGAGACACGCGCGCGCGTCAGCCGCCGCGCTCTCGCGCAACTCCGAGACTTCGCAGCGCGCGAACCTTTCGAGCCTTTTCAAATAATCGTCCGCGAGCGCGCGCAGGTGCTCGTTCCGCGTCCGTCCAACCCAGATGAGCCGCAGCCGCATAAAAGCAAGGATGAAGGATGAAGGCCGCAAGGATGAAAAATCGTCAGGATTTTCAGCCCGCCTTCTTTTCTTCATCCTTCATCCTTGTGGCCTTCATCCTTTCCGCGCCTCGCGAGCCTCTCGTACAGATTCTTCCGGCTGATGCCGAGCACGCGCGCCGCCTCGGATTTGTTGCCGCGCACGGCCTCTAACACTTCGCGTATGTAATCCGCCTCAAGCTCTGCGAGCGTCGGGCGGCGCGACTTGAGTGTGCGCGCTCCGGCGGCGGCCTTGAGCGATTCGGGCAGTTCTCGCGCGCCGACCGGCGACCCTTCGGCGACGATGACCGCGCGCTCGACGACGTTGGCAAGCTCGCGGACGTTGCCGGGGAAGTCGTAGACGGCGAGAGCCGCGAGCGCGTCCGACGCGAAGCGCCGCGCCGGTCGCCCGTGCTTCGCGGCGTAGGCTTCGAGGAACTTCTCCGCGAGTGGCACAACGTCCTCGCGCCGCTCGCGCAGCGGCGGGACGTTTATGCGGACGACGTTGAGGCGGTAAAAGAGGTCTTCGCGAAACGCCCGACGCCTGACCGCGTCGTCCAGATCAACGTTCGTGAGCGCGACGAGCCGCGCGTCAACTCTGACGGTCTTTCGACCGCCGAGCCGCTCGAACTCGCGCCGCTCGATGACGCGGAGCAGCTTCGCCTGAGCGTCGCGCGAGAGGTGCGCGATCTCGTCGAGCACGAGCGTGCCCTTGTGCGCCGCTTCGAGCCTGCCCGGCTTCGCCTGCGTAGCGCCCGTGAACGCGCCCCGCTCGTAGCCGAACAACTCGGCCTCTAACAACTCGCCGGGCAGCGCCGCGCAGTCAATCTTGACGAAAGGCCCCATCGCGCGCTTGCTCATCGCGTGGACGAACAGCGCGAGAGCGTCCTTGCCCGCGCCCGATTCGCCCGTGACGAGCACGTTGGCGTCGGTTGAGGCCACGCGCCCCGCGAGCCTCAGCGCCTCGCGCATGGCTTCGGAACGCGCGACGATCTCGATCATCTCTCGCTTCTCAAAGAACCCTCGCCGCCCGCGAGTTCCCGCGGAAGCTCGACGCGCACTGCGTCGCGCCAGAGCCGTTCGAGATCGTAGAAGCGGCGCGACTTCTCCTCGAAGACGTGAAAGATGAAGTCGCCGTAGTCGAGCAGAACCCACTCCGCAGACTTGTATCCTTCAACGCGCGCAGGCTTCGTGCCCGTCTGCTTCCGCAACTGCTCCTGAACCTCGTCGGCAATCGCCTGCACCTGCCGGACGTTCGTGCCGCTCGCGATGACGAAGAAGTCGGTGAAGCTCGCAAGCTCTCGAAGGTCGAGCACCACGAGGTCGAGCGCCTTCTTCTCGCCCGCCGCGTGGAGCGCCACGCGCACGCGCGCGTCGAGTCCTTCCGCGCGCGATCCGTCCGTGCGCGCGCCCTCGCCCGCTTCCCTCGCCTCGTGCGCGTCCGGCTGCGTCTCGCGCCCGCGCTCCTTCTCAGTGCGTTCGCTTGATTCCGGCATTGGAGAATTCTGTTCCATGTTCACTCTGATAAAGCTTGTACTTCCTTATGTACTCGGCGACGGGCGGCGCGACGAGCGCCGAGAGTTCGTCCCAGCCCCCGCGCCCGACGACCGCGCGTATGTCGGTCGCCGCCACACGAACATTCACCGCGTCCGTCAGGTAAATGCGAGTCCCGTGCCCTTCTTCTTCGAGCGCGTGCGCCACCTGTTCGCGCGTCCAACCGCGCGCGTCAACCACTCGACCGCGTATCGCGTCGTTGACGTGGCCGGTCTTGAGTTCGTAACCGGGCCGCGTCACGACCAGTTGATCCGTTAGCGTCAGCACTCGTTCCCACTCGCGCCACGTCGTTATCTCTTCCCAAGAGTCTGCACCCATGACGAAGAAGAGTTGAGCGTCGCTCATGCTTTCACAAAAACTCGAAAGCGTGTTGACCGTGTACGGCCTCTCAGGCGCTTGCAACTCGACGGTCGAGACGCGGAAGCGCTCTTCGCCCTGCGTCGCGAGCACGAGCATCGCGTAGCGTTCGAGCGAGGGACTCACGCGCCGCTCGCGCTTGTGCGGCGCGACGTAGGCCGGGACGAACAACACCTCGTCGAGCGCGAACAGATCGAGCAAACTGCGCGCGACGGCCAGGTGCCCGGCGTGAACCGGATCGAACGTGCCGCCGTAAAGCGCGATTCGCCTGCGCCTCTGCGCCATTTCAAAACTGCCCCGCGGCCTCGCGCGTCAACGACAAAGCCGTTGCGCCCGACTCTTCGAGCCTGCGCGCGACGGCGCGCACGAGTTCGCGCACGCCGCGGTTCGTCACCGAAGAGATTTCAAAAAACTCGCGCCCGTCCTCGCGAGCGCGCCGCCTCAAGTTTTCGAGTCGCTCCGGCTCGTCGAGCGCGTCGAGCTTCGTCGCGACGACGATCTGCGGGCGCTCCGCAAGCTCGGTGTCGTAGGCCGCGAGTTCGCGGTTGATCGTCTCGTAGTCGGCGACGGGGTCGCGCCCCGACAGCGAAGAAACGTCAACGAGGTGGAGCAGCAGACGCGTGCGCTCGACGTGCCGGAGGAACCGGTCGCCGAGTCCCGCACCGCCGTGCGCGCCCTCGATAAGTCCGGGGATGTCGGCGACGACGAACGTTTTGTACTCGCCGAGGTCAACGACGCCGAGGTGCGGCTCAAGCGTCGTGAACGGATAGTCCGCGACCTTCGGCTTCGCGGCGGAGATGGTCGAGATGAGCGTTGACTTACCAGCGTTCGGGAAACCGACTAATCCGACATCGGCAAGCAACTTTAATTCAAGTTGCAGTTCGCGCTCCTCGCCTTCGCCGCCTTCCTGATGGTAGCGCGGCGCACGGTTCGTCGAGGACGTGAAGTGCGCGTTGCCGAAACCTCCGCGACCACCTCGCGCGGCGAGCCAGCGCTGCCCGTCTTCCGCGAGGTCAATCAGAAGGTCGCCCGTCTCGGCGTCAATGACCTGCGTGCCGAGGGGCACTCTCACCTCGACGTTCGAGCCTTCCCTGCCGGAACGGTTCGAGCCTTCGCCGTGCCGCCCGCGCTCCGCCGTGTGCTCCGGGTTGTAGCGAAGGTGAAGCAGAGTGTTCAGAGAAGAGTCTGCGACGAGCCAAACGTCGCCGCCGCGCCCGCCGTCGCCGCCCGAAGGCCCGCCGCGCGGCACGAACTTCTCGCGGCGAAAGGCCGTCACGCCGTTGCCGCCGTGCCCGCCGCAGACTCGAATTTTCGTGCGGTCAATAAACAAAACGTTCAGCCAACAGCCGCCGGCCGTCAGCTTCCTTACCTTTCACGACGCTCGACTTTCAGCGCGAAGCTCAATCCTCCGCAAGTCGAAAAAGCTGAAAGCCGAGTGCTGAATGCCGACCGCTCAGAAAGAAACCGACGCCCGTCGCTCGGAGTGAAGCACTCGGCGCGGGCGTCGCATCAGAAGCAACGTGATCGTCCTCTGAAGGCTAACGGGCGGCAGCCGGTGCCTCCTGTCCATGTGCGGGCGTCGCGGCCTCCGCCGGATAGACGCTTATGAACTTGCCGTTGCGCCCCTTGTCCTCGAACTTCACGATGCCGTCAATCAAAGCGAACAGCGTATCGTCCTTGCCGCGCCCGACGTTCTTGCCGGGCTTCCATTTCGTCCCGCGCTGACGCGCCAGAATGTTTCCGCCCAAGACCTGCTCGCCGCCGAACTTCTTCAGACCCAGACGCTGCGAGTTCGAGTCGCGACCGTTGCGCGATGAGCCGACGCCCTTTTTATGTGCCATTATCTTAACTCCAAAACAAAAGTCTGGCGACTAGCCGATTGAATCAATCTTGACCGTCGTGTAATTCTGCCTGTGCCCCTGCGTACGCTTGTACTGCTTGCGGCGCTTCTTCTTGAAGACGATGATTTTGTCGCCGCGACCGTGGTCAACGACCGTGCCCTTGACGGTCGCGCCCTCGACTGCGGGCGAGCCGACCTTCACCTCTTCGCCGCCGATGACGAGGGCTTCGAGTTCGACCGCGTCGCCCGCCTGCTTGTCGAGCGAAGGCACGCGCACGGTCGCGCCCTCTTCGACGCGGAATTGTTTGCCGCCGGAACGGATGATTGCGTAAGCCATTTCTCTTGCTCCTCCCACACTGGCGGCGTCACCCGCCCCAGAAAAGTCTTTCATTATAAAAACGGCGGCGCGGGCAGTCAAACCGCGCGGCGACCCTTTTTCGGCGCGGCGCGCACGACTCTAAGCGAGCGGCTAGGCGCTGCCCTTCGCGGCGAGTTCGCTGTGCGCCTTGCGCCGCTCGAAGAACTGCTCCATGAACTTCGTCGAATACTCGCCCGCGCGAAAGTAAGGGTCTTCCATGATCGCCAGATGCAGAGGGATCGTCGTCTTGATGCCCTCGACTACAAGAACTTCGAGCGCGCGCCGCATACGCGCGATGGCGACCTCGCGCGTGCGCGCGTGGACTATCAGCTTCGCAATCAGCGAGTCGTAGTAAGGCGGCACGACCCAGCCCGCGTAAGCGGCGGTGTCGAGCCGCACGCCGGGGCCGCCCGGCGCGTTGTAGGCCGTAATCCTTCCGGGCGAAGGCGTGAACGTCTTGGGGTCTTCGGCGTTGATGCGGCACTCGATTGCGTGTCCGACGAAAACCACGTCCGACTGCTGATACCAGAGCGGCTCGCCCTGCGCTACGAGAATCTGGTTGCGCACGATGTCGGCGAGCGTGATCATCTCGGTCACGGGATGCTCGACCTGTATGCGCGTGTTCATCTCCATGAAGTAGAACTTGCCGTCTTCGTCGAGCAGGAATTCAAACGTGCCCGCGCTCGAATATCCGACGCGCTTGCAGGCTTCGACCGCAGTCGCGCCCATGCGCTCGCGAAGCTCCGGCGTCAGCACGGGACTCGGCGCTTCCTCGATGAGCTTTTGGTGTCTGCGCTGTATCGAGCAGTCGCGCTCACCCAAATGTACGCAGTGGCCGTGCTCGTCGGCGAGCACCTGAATCTCGACGTGGCGCGGGTTCTCGACGTACTTCTCGACGTAGATGTCGCCACTGCGGAACGCAGCCGCCGCCTCGGTCGCCGCCGACTGCATCGAGGGGCCGAGTTCTTCTTCGCTGCGGACGATTCGCATCCCGCGCCCGCCGCCGCCGGCTGCCGCCTTGATGATGACGGGGTAGCCGATCTCGCGCACGATTGCGCGCGCCTCCTCCTCCGACTTCAGAGGGTCGGGGCTTCCCGGAAGGATCGGCACTCCGGCCTCTTTCATCGCGCGCCGCGCCTCGACCTTGTCGCCCATCAGTCGAATCACGTCCGCGCCGGGGCCTATGAATTTGATGTTGCAGGCCCCGCAGATTTCGGCGAAGTAGGCGGACTCGGCGAGGAAGCCGTAGCCGGGGTGTATGGCGTCAACGTTTGTGATCTCAGCCGCGGCGATGACCGAAGGGATGTTGAGATAGCTCTGCGCGGACGTTGGGCCGCCGATGCAGACGGCCTCGTCGGCGAAGCGGACGTGGAGCGAGTCGCGGTCGGCGGTCGAGTGCACGGCGACCGTCTGGATGCCCATCTCCTTGCACGTCCAGATAATCCGGCACGCGATCTCGCCGCGGTTCGCGATCAGTATTTTGCGGAATCGGCGCATATACGTTCAAAGTTCAAAGTTCAAAGTTCAAAGTTCAAAGTTCAAAGTTGAAGACAGTCACGCTGCCTCTAGCTTTGAACCTTGAACCTTGAACTTTGAACTACTGCTTTATCCCGAACAACGGCTGGCCGTACTCGACCGGCTGACCGTTCTCTACGTAAACCTTCGCAATCGTGCCCGATGCTTCGGCCTGAATCTCGTTCATCAATTTCATCGCCTCGATAATGCAGACGACCGACTCGGCGTCAACGTGGCTCCCGACTTTGACGAACGGCTCGGCGGTCGGCGAGGGCGAGCGATAGAAAGTGCCGACGATGGGCGAGGTGATGATGTGCAGTTCCTCTTCCGGCGACTCGGCGACGCCCGTTGCCGCTGTGGATGCGCTCTCGGTTGCCGCCGCGCCCTGCGCCTGCTCCGCGCTCGTTGCTGCGTGCGCGGGCGTCGTTGCCGTCTGCATCGTGGCGAGCGGCGTCGAACTGTGAGCGGGTGCGATACCCTGCGCGACGACGACGGGCGCGGGGTTGCGGCTGAGACGTATGCGTATATCCGCGTTCTCGAACTCGAAGTCGGTCAGGCCGTGCGCTGAAAAGAGTTCCGTCAACTCGCGAAGCTCATTCATGTTGAGCGTCGCTTCGTCGCCTCGTCGCTGCGCGGGCTGGCGCTGCTCGGAGCGACGCTCCGAGCGACCGTGGCGACGACGAGCGGGGCGCGCGCCCCGCTCGACATCCGCGCCCGGCTCGGCCTGCGGCGCGGCTGCCGCGCCCGTCGCCTCCTGCTCGCCGCCGTGCTGCTGCGACTGGTTCTGATCGCTCGTGCTCATCTTCTGCCTCCGAAGTTTGCGCGAGGAAACGGCGCGCGTCCGCCGCTTCCCTGCGGCAAGAGAAAAGCCCCTGCGACGCTTGCCGAGCGAGTCGGGCGCGTGGGGCTTTCGGTCTCAGAGAGCGTTCGCGGCCCGTCCGTCGCGTGTCGCTCTCGGAAAATCTTGAGGCGGTTTGCGGCGGCGCGTTCCCGAACGGAGTTGCGCCCCGCCCTCGACTAATCGGTCTCCTGCGCGGCTGCCGTCGCTTCGGTTTTCTTCGAGCGACGACCGCCGCTGCCTTCCTTCTTTGTCGAGTCGGCGCTCGAAGTCTCGGCCTTGCCGCCCTTCTTCGAGGACTTCTTGCCGGCGGCGGCCTTCGCGCGCTTCGAGGAAGTCTCGGCGGCCTCGCGCTCGCGCGGGTTATCGACGAGTTCGATGATCGCGAGTTCTGCGTTGTCGCCGTCGCGGTGGCCGAGCCGTATGATGCGCGTGTAGCCGCCCGGACGGTCACGATAGCGCTCGCCCAACTCGTCGAACAGGCGCTTCAGCGCAGCGACTCCGGCGGTGCGCGGAGCGCGACCCTGATTGCGGCGTCCGGTCGAGGCGGCCTGCCCCGTGTTGCCCGCGTGGAAGAAGCCCGCGGCCTGACGGCGCAGGTGTAGCGACTGAGCCGCAGCGGCGTCGCCTTCGAGAATGCCCGCGCGCTTGGCGAGCGTGATTGCGCGCTCGACGAAGGGACGAAGCTCCTTCGCCTTCGGCACGGTCGTGATGATGCGCTCGTCGCGCGCGTTGATGAGCGAGGTAGCGAGGTTGCGTAGCATTGACCTTCGGTGCTCGCTCGTCCGTCCCAATTTCCTGTGTGCGTTCAAGTGTCGCATGACAAATCCTTGTGAAGCCGTCAGCAGTCAGCGCCAAATCTTCAGCCGAACCGTTGCTGCGCCGCCGCGCTTTAATCTCTGTCTCTCGTCTTCAGGCAAAAGCTGAATGCTGACGGCTGAGTGCTGACCGCTTTCTTATTCGTCGTCCTCGTCGTCTGCGTACTCGCTCAGATCAATGTCGCTGCCGCCCGTTCCCGGAATCGGGTTGCCCTGCTCGTCGAATGACATCCCGAAGTCGAGTCCCATGCCGTGCAGGATTTCCTTGATCTCGTTCAGAGACTTCTTGCCGAAGTTCTTCGTCGCGAGCATCTCGCGCTCGCTCCGCTGCACGAGGTCGCGGATGGTTCGGATGTTTGCGTTCTTCAGGCAGTTGTAGGAGCGGACTGACAACTCAAGCTCGTCAACCGAACGGTCGAGCACGTCGTTTCGAGGAAGCGGCGGTCGCTCGATGTTCTGGTAGGCGAACTCGTCTGTGTCCTCCTCGAAGTTGATGAAGATTTGCATGTGGTCTTTAATCAACTTCGCGGCCAGCCCGATGGCGTCGTCCGGCTTCACAGACCCGTCCGTCCAGACCTCGATGGTCAGCTTGTCGAACTCTGTGTTCTGACCCAAACGCGCGGCCTCGACCGTGTAGTTGACCTTCTTGACCGGCGTGTGCACGGAGTCTATAGGGATGTAGCCGAGCGAGAGGTCTTCGTCGAAGTTGCGCTCGGCTGTGACGTAGCCGCGCCCGCGCTTCAGACGCATCTCGATGTTGAGCGAGCCGCCCTCGCTGACGGTCGCGATGTAAACGCCGGGGTCGAGTATCTCAACGTCGGCATCCGTCTCGATGTCGGCGGATGTCACCTCGCCCGCGCTGTCCTTGCGAATGGTCAGCGTCTTCGAGTCAGCGCCGTGCAGCTTGAAAGGAATCTGCTTGAGGTTGAGGATCACGTCGGTCGCGTCCTCGACCACGCCGCGTATCGAAGAGAACTCGTGCTCGACGCCCTCGATCTTGACGGCGGTGATGGCCGCGCCCTCAATCGAGGAGAGCAGCGCGCGGCGCAACGAGTTGCCGATGGTCGTGCCGAAGCCGCGCTCGAACGGCTGAGCGGAGAAGCGCCCGTAGCGCTCCGTCAAAGTCTCGCCCTCGACGGCGAGGCGGCGAGGCATCTGAAAACCCGTCCAAAGGTTGTGTTGATCCATTGCCATAGTCATAAGCCTTCGTATGAAAAAGGGCACTCCGAACGCGCAAGCGACACGCGCCCACGGACTCGAAAGCCACAGGGCGCGCGTCGCCGCGCCGACCGATGTTACTTGCTGTAAAGCTCGACGATGAGTTGCTCGTTGATCGAACGGTCAACGTCGTCGCGTACGGGGATGGTCACGACACGCGCGCTCATCTCGCCGCCCTCGGCTGGCGCGATCCAGTTCGGTCGGCCGCGACCGCCCGCGGTCTGCCAAGCACCCTCGACGTGCGCGTTCTTGCGGCTCGCTTCTTTGACACCGACTGTGTCGCCGGGCTTGACCTGAAACGAGGGGATGTCAACCTTGCGCCCGTTGACCTCGATGTGCCCGTGGTTGACGAGTTGCCGCGCCTGCCTGCGCGACGTTGCGAAGCCCGCGCGATAGACGGCGTTGTCGAGACGGCGTTCGAGCAGCGAGAGAAGGTTATCGCCCGTGATGCCCTTCATCCGGGCCGCCTTCTCGAAGTAGTTGCGGAACTGGCCTTCGAGGACGAAGTAGATTCGCTTGACCTTCTGCTTCTCGCGCAACTGAAGGCCATAGCCTTGCAGAGCCTTGCCGCGACGCATCGAGTTCCCGTGCTGTCCGGGCGGCTGCGTGCCGCGCTTCTCAATCGGGCACGACGGCTTGTAGCAGCGGTCGCCCTTCAAAAATAATTTTCCACCTTCGCGGCGGCACAGACGGCACACCGCACCACGATACCTAGCCACTTCTTTTTTGCCTCCGGTCTAAATCTCAGACGGAAAAGTTTACAGACCGCACCCGGCGGCCCTTCATCCTTTAGGTTAAAAAGCCGTGAACCGCAAACCGCGAACCGTGACAAGAGAGAACACGTCTTAACTCGTCACGGTTTACGGTTAACCGTTCACGGGTTCGTTAAACTCTGCGCCGCTTCGGCGGGCGGCAGCCGTTGTGCGGGATGGGCGTCGTGTCGCGAATGACGGTGACGCGAATCCCCGCGCTGTTGATTGCGCGGATTGCCGATTCGCGACCGCCGCCCGGCCCTTTGACTCTCACTTCGCACTGCTGCATCCCGGCGTCCTTGGCCTTGTTCGCGGCCTCGTATGCGGCCTGCTGCGCGGCGAAGGGCGTGCCCTTGCGCGAGCCACGGAAGCCGCGCGCGCCCGAAGAGGACTGCGCGACGAGATTCCCCTCCGTGTCGGTGATCGTAATCATCGTGTTGTTGAAAGACGCCGCGATGTGCACGATCCCCACGGGGATGTTCTTCTTTTCCTTCTTGCGGAAGGTCTTTTTCTTTCCTGCCGTTGTCGTCGCTTTTGCCATTGTTCTAAAGCCGTCAGCTATCAGCGGTCAGCTTTCAGCCCTTGCACAGCCGACCGACGTATTCCTGAAATCTCAGCCGCACGCTACCAGACAAAAAGCCGAACGCCGATAGCCGACTGCTGAGCGCTTCTCACTACTTCTTGCCCGGCGCTTTCTTCTTCGCGATTGTGGCGCGGCGCGGGCCCTTGCGCGTGCGCGCGTTCGTGTGCGTTCGCTGGCCGCGCACCGGGAGTCCGCGGCGGTGGCGCAGGCCGCGATAGCAGCCGATGTCCATCAGTCGCTTGATGTCCATCTGGACGCGCTTGCGGAGGTCGCCCTCTACATCGCCCTGCGTCTCGATGATCTGGCGGATGCGGTTCACCTGCCCTTCGTCGAGATCGCGCACGCGTATGTCGGGGCTGACCTGCGCCTCCTGAAGGATGGAGGCCGCGCGCGAGCGCCCGATGCCGTAGATATATGTTAGTCCGACCTCGATTCGCTTGTTGACCGGCAGGTCAACTCCGACTACACGAGCCATTTCAGTTCTCTCTCCGAAAAACGGTTTTCAGTTTTGAGTTTTCAGTCTGTTCTCAGTTGCGATGCAACTACTGAAAACTGCCTACCCTTGTCGCTGCTTGTGCTTTGGGTTGGTGCAGATCACGCGCACAACGCCCTTGCGGTGTATGATCTTGCAGTTGTCGCACATCTTCTTTACCGAAGCCCTAACTTTCATTTCTCATTCACCCTTTCGGGAATATGTCAGCCGCCCGTTTACTTGTAGCGGTAAGTAATGCGCCCGCGGCTCAGGTCGTATGGCGAAAGCTCCACGAGCACTCGGTCGCCCGGAAGTATGCGTATGAAGTTCTTTCGCATCTTGCCGGAGACGTGGGCGAGCACCTGATGCTTACTCTCCTCAAGCTCGACGCGGAACATCGCGTTCGGCAGGGTCTCGATGACCTTCGCCATTACTTCTATCGCTTCTTCCTTCGCCATACTCCTCAATTAGCTAAAGCGAAAAAGCCGACTCGACCGGCAAACTATGGATAATAACACGACTTACCGCGCGCTTCAAAGTCGCGGGAGGCGTCTCGGCGCTTCATGCGCTCGCCGTCTCGGCCTGCGGCACGGTTTCGGCCAGCATCGTCAGGACTTCCGGGCCTTCGTCGGTAATCGCGATGGTGTGCTCGACGTGCGCGCTAGGCTTTCCGTCGAGCGTGACGACCGTCCATCCGTCTTTGAGCGTCTTCGTCTTGTGCGTGCCCATGTTTACCATCGGCTCGACGGCGAAGACGTAGCCCGAGCGGATGCGGACGCCCGTGCCCGGCTTTCCGTAGTTCGGGATTTGCGGGTCTTCGTGCATTTTTCGCCCGATGCCGTGACCGACGTAGTCGCGCACTATGCCGTAGCCGTGCGCCTCAGCGTGCTGTTGCACGGCCCAGCCGATGTCTCCGAGATACTTCCCCGGCCAGCACTGGCGTATCGCGCGCTCCAGACACTCCTCCGCGATTCGGATGAGCTTCAGCCTGTCTTCGCTCACACGCCCGACGGGCACGGTCGTCGCCGTGTCGCCGACGTAGCCCGCGAGCGTCACCCCGCAGTCAATCGAGAAGATGTCGCCTTCCTGCAACTCGTATGCGGACGGGAAGCCGTGGACGACCTGCTCGTTCACAGACGCGCAGATCGAGAACGGGAAGCCGTGATAGCCCTTGAAGGTCGGTAGCGCGCCCGCGTCGCGGATCATCTTCTCCGCCGCCATGTCGAGTTCGAGCGTGTTGACGCCGGGGCGCACCATCCGTCGCAACGCCTCGCGCACCTCGGCCACGAGCCGCCCTGCGGCGCGCATCTTCTCAATCTCTTTTTTCGACTTCCCGATGATCATCTTCGATAAGTGATGAGTGATAAGTGATGAGTGATAAGAAAGAATCGTTGGTTTTTCTTATCACTCATCACTCATCACTATTCTTTCAATGTCGGCGTAAATCGCCTCCGAGTCGCGCGTGCCGTCAACGCGACGGAGGCGTCCCGTCTTCTCGTAATAGTCCAGAAGCGGGCGGGTCTCCTGCTCGTAGGCCCCGAGTCGAATCTTGATCGTCTCCGCGTTGTCGTCTGCGCGCCGGTTTAAAGTCACATTCGGGTGCAGGTCGCAGACCTCGTCGAACTTCGGCGGCTTCAGATAGACGTTGTAAATCTCGCCGCAGACCGGGCAGTTGCGCCGCCCCGTCACGCGCTTCTCCAGAAAGTCGAGGGGCACGTCGATCAGCACGGCGACGAGTCCGTGCCCCTGCGCGGCGGCGAGCGTTTCGAGCATGTCGGCCTGCGCGGTCGTCCGCGGGAAGCCGTCGAGCACGTAACCGCCGCGGCAATCGGGCTGCGAAGTCCGCTCCTCGACCACGCGCACCGTCAGATCGTCGGGGACGAGCGCGCCGGATTCAAGAATCGCACGCAGACGCTCGCCCAGAGGCGTCTGCGCCTGCTTCATGGCGCGGAAAATATCGCCCGTCGAAATCTGCGGCAGCCCACGCCGCTCTCGCACGAGACGCGCCTGCGTCCCCTTGCCCGCGCCCGGCGCTCCCATGAGGACGATGATCTTCGACATAAGAACGGGTGTTGGGTGTTAGGTTCTGGGTGCTGGCAAGACTAAAACCTAAAACCCAAAACCCGGCACCCGCTTTTAGGTTCTGCGACCGCGCAGGCGGCTGCCCGGCCCGAAGAAGCCTTCGTAATTTCGCATGACGAGTTGCGACTCGATCTGCGCGACCGTGTCCATCGCGACGCCGACCAGAATCAGGAGGCTCGTGCCGCCGAAGTAAAATTGATAGCCCATGCCGTGCGGAATCCAGCCCAAGCCCGGCGTGCCCGTGACGAACTCCTCGACCCGACCGCCGAAGAACGGCAGACGCCCGACGTTGAAGCCGGAGAGCATCAACTGCGGCACGAAGGCGACGAAGGCAAGATAGAGCGCGCCGACGGTCGTCAGCCGAGTCAGGATCGTGTTCAGAAACTCCGCTGTATTTCGGCCCGGCCTGATGCCGGGGATGAAGCCGCCGTGCTTTCGCAGGTTGTCCGCAACCTCTTCGACGTTGAAGATGATCGTGATGTAGAAGAACGTGAACAGGACGATGAGCGAAAGATATATCAACTCGTAGTAAGGGTCGCCGCCGTGGAACCCTTGGAAGAAGTTGTGCACGTTGTAGCGCCAGTTCTGCACGTTCGGATCGAAGGAGACGAACTGCAAGACCGTCTGCGGTATGGCGAGCACAGACGAGGCGAAGATGACGGGGATGACGCCGCCCATGTTGAGCTTGATGGGCATGTGCGTCTGCTGCCCGCCGACGAGTTGGCGGCCTACGTGCCGCTTGGCGTAGCTGATCGGCACTTTGCGCCGCGCGGATTCGACGAAGACGATGAACGCTATCAGCCCGATGAGCGCCGCTATCATCGCAACGACGCCGATGACCGCGAACGTGTCGCCGCTGCGGAGTCGCTCGACGACCTGCGGGACACCGCGCGAGGGAAGGCCGATGACGATGCCGGCGAATATGAGGAGCGAGACGCCGTTGCCGATGCCTCGTTCGGTTATCTGCTCGCCGAGCCACATGACGAAGATCGTGCCCGTCGTGAGCGTGATGATCGTGCTCAGGATGTAGAAGTCGAGGAACGAGCTTAAGACCGGAGCCTTAACAATCGGGCTGACGGGCAGCACTGCGTTGGCCTGAAGCCAGCGCGCGACGATGAAGGTCTGGAACGTGCAGAGTATGACCGTGAGGTAGCGGTTATACTGGTTGATCTTCTGGCGACCCGCCTCGCCCTCTTCCTGCAAGCGTTTGAGTTGCGGGAAGACGGTCGTCATCAACTGCGTGATGATGGTCGCGGTGATGTAGGGCGTCACGCCCAAAGCGAAGACCGAGATGGTCTGGAAGTTTCCGCCGGAGAAAAGGTCGAGCACGCCGAGCAGAGTCGTTCCGACTTGATCCCAGACGTGCTTGAGTTGGTCGCGGTCAATGCCGGGAGCGGTGATGTGCGCGCCGAGGCGATAGACGGCCAGCAGGCCCAGCGTAAACAGGATGCGTTTACGCAGTTCCGGCACCGTGAACATGTTGCGTATGGCGGCGAAAAACTTTTCCATGATTTTTAAGCTTTCAGCACTCGGCGTTCAGCTATCAGCTTTGACCCCGCTGGCGTACGGTGTCGAATTCAGTAGTCGCAGCATCGTAAATGATATCAAAGCCGACCGCTGAACGCTGAGTGCTGACCGCTCCTGTAAATCAAACAACGCTGAAGACGAGAGGAGAGTGCCGTCGCCTCCCGTCGTCCTCAGCGTGCGCTTGCTCGTCGGCCTTTTCAAAAGCGCGCGGCGTCTATTCGGAGACGGGGACGAGCGCGTCGGGCTTGTGCTGCGGCGTGATGACGTTCGCAGTCCCGCCCGCCCGCTCGATCTTCTCTCGCGCGCCCTTCGTGAAGCGATGGGCCGAGATGGTGAGCGACTTCGTCAACTCGCCCGTGCCGAGCACGACAATGTCGCGCTTGCCCTTGGCGATGACGCCGCGGTCGTGCATCGTCTGCGGCGTGATCTCGTCGCCGGCCTCGAACCGCTCTTCGAGGGTTGCGAGCGTTACCTCGATCCACTGCTTGCGGAATATGTTTGTGAAGCCGCGCTTCGGCAAACGCCGCTGCAAAGGCATCTGCCCGCCCTCGAAGCCGACCTTGCCGGAGTAACCCGAACGGGACTTCTGTCCCTTGTTGCCGCGCCCGGCGGTCTTGCCGAGACCGGAGCCGGGGCCGCGCCCCACGCGTTTCTTCTTGTGCGTCGAACCCTTCGCCGGGTGCAGGTTGTTCAGACCGATGGCCATTGCTCACTCCGTTCGCAGTTTTCAGTTTTCATATAAAGCTGTATTCCGCTTCTTTCTGAAAACTCAAAACCGAAAAACTATTATTCAATAATCCGCAGGAGGTGCGGGCACTTCTCGACGATGCCGCGCATCGAGGGCGTGTCGGGGCGCTCAAGTATCTGGTTGAGCTTCGTGAACCCGACGCTTCGCACGACCTCTTTCTGCGTCTTCGGGAAGCCGATGGCGCTGCGGTAATACTGTATGCGAATCTTCGCGCCGTCCTGCTGCTTTATCTCTTCAGCCATTTCTAAAACCTCGTTATCGAGTTCAAAGTTTCAAGTTCAAGATTCAAAGTTGGGGACGAGGTTCTTAACTTTGAACTTTGAA
>DATINM010000042.1:0-49021 GCA_035474235.1 Pyrinomonadaceae bacterium | reverse complement strand
CCGGCCTCGCGCGGCTGGACGAGGTAGCGGACGGTCGCGTCGATCCACGTGTTCTGGTTTACGCGGAAGATGACGGATGGGTGCTCGCGCACCTCCAACTGGTTGACGGGCGTCTGCGCGAGCAACTCTCGATAGACTCGTATGCGCTCGCGCATGTCCTCGCCGATCTCTTCTTCGGCCACCTCGCTCATGATCGACGCGACGAATTCGAGGTCGCTGTTGTAGGCAACGCTGAAAGTGACTTCGTTCCAGATGTACGGGAAGAGAGGCCAAGAGTAGTTCCAGACCGCCTGATTCAGCACGTTGGAATTCGGGAACTTGATGACGCGGCCCGAAGGGTGATCGGTCGAGAGGAAGTCGCCGCCGAACTCCCAGAGCGTCGTGTCGAGGTAGCTCACGTCAATCACGTCGCCCGTCGCGCTCCCGATCTTGATGCGGTCGCCGACGCGGTAGGGCGCGCGCACGAGTATGTAAACCCATCCGAGCAGGCTCGTCGTCGGCGTCTGCAAGGCGAAGCCGAGTATGAGCGAGAGAAGACCGAAGCTGACGGCTGCCGTGTACCAGTTGGCGAAGAGAACCGAGAGCGCGATGAGAAGTACGGCGACCACCGTCAGCAGACGGAGTATGCGCCCGAGATTGTAGCGCGAGACGGCGTCTTCGAGCGTGATGATGAAGAAGGCGTTGACGCCTCTGGAAACGGTGAGCACCAGCACGATGCCCATCGCGCCGACGACCGTGCGCTCAAGCGGCGTGCGGTAAACGGTCGTGAACGACAGAAGCCCGCCGACGAGGTTCAGGCGCAGAGCGTAGTAGAGCACGCCGAGCGCGAGGAGCAGAAGAAGATAGGTGCCCGCCCAAAACTTGTGCCGCTTCTCTGGTTGCGGCGGCTGCTTCGCCTCTTCCTTGCGCGCCTCATTCTCTTTGAGCGCCTGCCCGCCCGTCTGGTTGAGCGCGCGCTTAACGTTCTCGTTCTGCTTGAGCCTCTCGGCCTCCGCCTTCTCTTTCGTCTCCATGCGGGTTCACCAGATCGAGGGCAGCGACGACTCGTCAACTTCGAGCGCGCCGCCGCCGGGCAGAATGTGTATGAGCCGCGCGCTGCGCGCACGAAGCGGGGGCCCGAGCAGTCCGACGCGGTGGCAGTTGGCGCGCGGCTCCGAGTGCTTCGTCAAAGGCTGCGACTCCGAGCACATCAGCGCGACGCGCGCGTCCGCGGCGAGTTCCATGATGCGGTCGAGGCCGCGGTTCAAGTCTTCGGTCGGCGCGATGACCTTGCCGCCGCATTCGGGCAGCCACTCGTAGCCGATGCCCGCGTCCTTCAAGCTCTCGGCCAGCACGCGCCCGTTGAACTGGGGCCAGCGCGAGCGCGCCGCGCTCCGCACGTCGCACACTAACTCGATCTCGTACTCGCGCAGAAGGGCGAGGAAGTCCGCCCACGAGTGGCGACCGTGGCCGACGGTGTAGATCGTGACGGTCGTGTTAACGGACGCGGAAGACATCTCTTCAAACTTCGATCACTCGCGCTCCGAACTCTGACGGCGCGCGAGCGCCGCGCGAATCTCGTCCGCCGTCAGCGAGACGAGGCGGCCGCCCGTGAACATCTCTTCGCGCGTCACTTCCGCGAAGGCGAACGGCGGAAGAGTGAAGGAGTCCATCTCCTCGTCGGTGTCGAAGTCGGTCTCGGCGAGTATGAGTCCGCGCAAGGGGCCGAGGAACACGTCAACGGAAAACTTGCGGCCCTCGTGCTCGAAGTAGTAACGATTCTTTCTAAGCTCGTTGGCCTCGAAGACGGAGAAGGTTTCGTACTCGTACTCGTTGAGGTAGATGCTCGTAATCAGCGTGCGCGAAAAATCCGGCGGCGCGGGCGCGTGTTTCTGCGTGAGTTTCAGAGTCCACTCGTTCGTCGCGGGCCAGCGCGACTTTCGCAGCCGCAGACGCGTGCCCGTGATGTAGTTGTCGGTTATCTGCGCGTGCGCGTCCGTCGTGCTCAATCCCGCCGGAAGCTCGCGCAAAAGGAAGCGGCGTTCGCGCTCGACGCGCTCGTACTTCGGCGAGTGGTCTTCGCGGACGCGCCCCGTGCCGATGCCCTTCATGCGACGGCCAACTCCTCGTCGCGCTCGCGAAGGAACTCGTCAGGCTCGACGATGTGGCCCGCAATGGCCGAGGCCGCGACGACGAACGGCGACGCCAGATAGACTTTGCCGGGGCCGCTTCGACCGGGAAAGTTTCTGTTCTGCGCGCTGACCGTGACCTGATCCGGCGACTTCGACGCGCCCGGCCCCGCGTTGATGCAAGCACCGCAACTCGGATCAATCAACTCGGCGCCCGCGCGCTCGAAAATCTCGACGTAGCCGCGCGAGCGCGCATACTCCTTTATCTTCTGCGAGCCGAACTGCAAGTAAAGGTGGACGCCGGGCGCGACCCGGCGACCCTGTTCGACGGCGCGCTTCAACACAGCCGCATACATGTCCATGTCCGCCATCTTGCCGCCCGTGCAAGAGCCGCCGTATGCGATGTCAATCCTGACAGCCTCGCCGAGTTCAGAAATGGCGACGCCGTTGCGCGGGTCGCCGGGCGTGGCGACCATCGGACGAATCTCGGAAAGATCAATCTCGAAACTCGCGGCGTACTCCGCATCGTCGTCGCTGCGGAGGAAGCCCCTGCGAATCTCTTCTTCGTCGAGTCCGCGCATGCGTTTTAAGTATTCGAGCGTCACCTCGTCCGGCTCGATGATGCCTGTGAAGCCTCCGGCCTCGACGGCCATGTTAGTGAGCGTCGCGCGCTCGTCAATCGGCCAATCCTTCAGGCCGTCGCCCGCGAACTCCAAAACCTGCCCGATGCCGCGCCCCTTTTTCATGTAGTCGGTCGCGAGTATACGCAGCATCACGTCCTTCGCCGAAACGTCGGCGCGCTTTTGCCCTCTCAGGACGAAGCGGACGACTTCGGGGACTTTGACGCGAATGTCTTTCGTGTACCAGGCGTTCGCCATGTCGGTCGAGCCTACGCCGAAAGCGAAGCAGCCGAGCACGCCGGCCATGCAGGTGTGCGAGTCCGTCCCGATGACGAGTTGGCCGGGCAGCGCGATGTCTTCGACGACGGCGTTGTGGCAGATGGCCTCCGAGCCGCGCTCCTCCGTCCCGCCGTAGAGACGTATGCCCTGCTGCTCTGTGAAACTCTCCTGCGTCGTGGCGAGTCCGTTCGCGCGCTCTAGCAGTCCTAACTTCTTCTTGTCGTCGGGCATCACACGACCTAGAAAAGTCAGGTGGTCGCGGAAGGCGTAAACCGACGCGGACTCAGTGACGCGCGCGTCTTTGCCTAATGCTTGTTTGAAAAGCGACTCGGCCATCGGCGTGACGTACTCGTGCGAGAAGCGCACGTCTGCGACCGCGAACAGGGCGTCGCCGGGCCTGACCGCCTCGACTCCGATACGACCCGCGCTTACGAACGCGTGGCGCGCGACGATCTTCTCGACGATGTTCATCGGTCGCCGGTTCGTCTCAAGCGCGGGCGGCGTCACCTCTCCGGCGAGCCGCGCCTTGTTGTAGTTGAAGAGTCCGCCGTACTCGACAATCTGCTGCGAGATCGGGTCGAGTCCGCGCGTGAACTCAGCGAGCGGAATCTCTTCGCCGCGACGTATGCGCTCAATCAAACCGAAGTCGGTCGAGGTGAGAAGCCCTATGTTCTGGCAGTTCTGGCCGTAGATTTTCTCGATTGTTCGAGCGACGACGAGTTCGAGTCCCGCGGCCTTCTCGGCGAACGGCGCTGTCTCGCGCGAAGAGCCGCAGCCCTTCGACAGTCCTGAGACGACGACGGCGAATCTTCCGTTCTTAACCTCATCCTTCTTCACCGCCTGCTCGCGCATCCCTACGTAAACGTACTCGCCGAGCGTCTCGTCGTAGTAGAAGCAGACCCAGCCGGGCGTTATCTCGTCGGTCGAGATGTTGTTCATCAGCGGACGCGAAGGGTCAAAGTCCAGGTCCTCGCCGCCTTCGAGTTGTCGGCGTATGAGTGAGGTGTCTTCGGTCAGAAACAGAACGCGCCCGTCGAACTTCACGCGTTCCGGGCGCTTCGTCATTTTGTCGGCGGCCATCTTTACTCCCCTGAATTAGTGCGAACGTCTGATGAATTCCCGAAAGAAGATTATAAACGACCCGCGGAAAATTCGCAGGCACGGCGGCGCGGCACGCGCTCGACGGACTGCTTGCGCCTTTCGACAAAGCGCCGGAGGCGGCTTCGGCGCGGCGCGCGGATGAGATATCATTCCGTCATTCTCAGACAGGCGAAGGAGGCGTTAGTGGCGAATCACGCGAGCGGCACGTTTGAAGTAAAGCTGACGCCGCTGGTAGACGGCGACGCGGAAGTCCCGACGGTCGGCAGGATGTCAATCGAAAAGAAGTTCGGCGGCGGACTCGAAGCCACGAGCAAAGGGCAGATGCTCGCCGTCCGCACCGATACGCAAGGCTCCGCGGGCTACGTCGCACTGGAGCGAGTCAGCGGCACGCTCGACGGACGCACCGGAGCATTCGCCTTGCA
Source organism: Pyrinomonadaceae bacterium (assembly GCA_035474235.1). Taxonomy (GTDB): domain Bacteria; phylum Acidobacteriota; class Blastocatellia; order Pyrinomonadales; family Pyrinomonadaceae; genus QHXN01. The sequence goes on along the minus strand of DATINM010000042.1, from coordinate 44,491 downwards.
GCACAGCGGCACGATGGCGCGCGGCGAGCAGCGACTCTCAATCAAGGTCGTGCCCGACTCCGGCACAGACCAACTCGCGGGGCTTGCCGGACAAATGACCATCAACGTCGAAGGCGGAAAACACTCTTACGAATTCGAGTACACGCTCGACCAACCGAGCTAGAAGCCGGCCCCCGCGACGGCCACGCGCTGCTCGCGACTGCGAAGCGGCGCACGAGAATAAATCTGTAGACACGGAAAGGGATTTGACGATGGAAAAATATCTCGGACGCTTTTCGCCGCAAATCTACGCGCTCATGCGCATCATCGCGGGCTTTATGTTCCTGCTGCACGGCACGCAGAAGCTTCTGGGCACGCCCGCGATGCCGGGCAAGCCTGCCGGCCCGTTGCCGCCGCTGCTCTTGGTGGGCGGCGTGATCGAGTTGGTCTGCGGTCTGCTGATAATGATCGGACTGCTCGCAGGCTGGGCCGCGTTTCTCGCAAGCGGCGAGATGGCCGTCGCGTACTTCATGGCGCACTTCCCGCACCACCCGCTGCCGATAATTAATCAGGGCGAGCCTGCCGTGCTCTTCTGCTTCATCTTCCTCTACATCGCCGCGGTCGGGTCGGGCATTTGGAGCGTTGACTCTCTCATCTGGAAGAAAGGGCCGACGACGCGCGTCTGAAGCAGGTTGACTTTTTCGCCGCGTAGAAAAAATCGCGTGCGAACTCGACACGATTTGCGGATGAAATTTCCACCTGTGGAAATCGCCTGTTGATGAACTTTTCGCATGAGCCGAAACCGCCGAATAATTGAGGCAATTCGGCGGAAAACTTTTTTTGAAAAAATGTCTTGACACGCCGAGCACGCGTGCTTATAGTCCGCCTCCCGTCGCGGTTCTCAAGGGAGTCGCGACCGGCGAGGGGATCGGCAGGCGACGCGGCGACGCGACGCTTGAGGACAGCAACCGGCGGTTGAGTTGCTGCCACTGACGCCCCAGCCGAAGCCGAAAGGCTTGCGCAGGACGGGTCGGCAGATTCGTCCGGGCCGCGCGGATAAAAACGCGACGGCGCTCGCGAAGAATGATCAACTTCGGAGCAGCGAACGCCGCTCAACTTCGGTTGAGCCTCGTTGTCCAGAACGTAGACTGGAGGTGGAGGAAAAGCCACCAGAACAAAAACCGAACGGCACCGCGTTCCCTTCGGGGAGTCGCGAGAGATTTGCGGAAGTGAGTCCGTGCCGACCGGAGGTGAGCCACCGCTGGCGCACGCTTCGGGATACAAACAGGCAGCAAACGCGTGTACATACGTTGCTGCCAACTCCCCTCGGATCGCTTCGGCGGTTCTTAGGGACTCGGGGTTGCGCCGCTGCTCCTTGTGGGCAAGCGGCGCAATCTCCTTTTATACGGTAAACTCCGCACGCCGCCGTCCCGTCATCGCCCTCATTCTCCTTGCTCTCACGAGCCGCAATAAACGACAAGCACGCAAACGTCGCCGCCCGAAGGACTCTTTGACTTCGACCTCATCAATTGAGGCCCGCCGTGGCGAGTTTCAACGTTCGACCACGCTGAAGTGTTCGCACCGAGAGTCGCGGTCGAACTCGAAAATGATTCTCCGCACGCCGCTCGAAAAAGTCTGCGACGTGCAAATTTTGTTGCTTTCCTCGCGCCGTAGGTTTAAGCTGCCACGCCTGAGTGCCGCCTCGTCTGGCAGTCCCGTTATCGGCGCTCACGTTCGGACACACGAAGGCCGCGGCGCGCGAGAAAGCTCCCAGCGCGCCGCGTGAAGTTTCGGTCGAGGGCTTGACTTAAAGTTACGGTTTCACGGACTGGTAGATGTCCAAAGCAAGTTCTGCCAGCGTCTCAATCGTGATAGCGCTGCCGCTCGCCTCAGTCGAGGGCGAGGTATCCTTTTGTTCCGGCGTTTCCGGCGTAATTACTCTCGTATCCATCTGCCCTGACGGCGTCGGGGGCACTATCGTTGTGTCCATCTGCCCCGCGTAGGCGATAGCGGTCAGCGCAAAGGTCAGCAGAACGGCGGTCAGGTAGTAGCTTACTTTTTTCATGATCTTCTCCTGTTGGTGGTTTAAAGGCTTCGGTGAAAAGCCGTGAGGGGATATGGACTTATTCGTCCCGATCTATTGCGTTTTTTTTGCGCGCCATAGTTTGCTCGCAAAAGGACAGAGATGCAAATACTTTTGCAGATGATAAAGGACATCCTCACATGGGTTTAGCGAAGGGTTCGCGTGAAAGGTCGGCGAGGACAAAGACTCTCGTTGAGGAAGGCGCGAAGCTCCGCTGCCGGATTTCGAGGGCCTACGAGGAAGCGGGCGACTACGAGAGCGCACGCGAGGCTCTCGGCGATTTCTGGCGTCGCGTAGGCGAGCGCCCCGACGTTGACGGCCTCGCCCCGGACTCGGCAGCCGAAGTGCTGCTGCAAGCCGCGCGGCTGACCAGTTGTCTCGGCAGCGCAAAGCAGTTGGACGGCTCGCAGGAGTTGGCGAAGAATCTCGTCAGCGAGAGCGCCGCGATATTCGAGCGCCTGGGCGACGTGAAGAAGACCGCCGAGGCGCAGATCGAACTCGGCCACTGCTACTGGCGCGAGGGCGCATTCGACGAGGCGCGTGTGATGCTGCGCGAGGCGCTCGGTCGCCTCCCCGCGTCGGAAGTCGAGACGAGAGCGTCGGCGCTCATACGCCTCTCGGCGGTCGAGCGCACGTCGAATCGCTACGACACCGCGCTCGAAGTTCTCGACGAGGCTGCGCCGCTCGTCGAGGCGGGCGGAAGCGACGCGCTCAAGGGCATGTTTCACAACCAGCGCGCCACCGCCCTCGAAAACTTTGCGCGCGCCGAAGACCGTCCGGCGAAACTCGATCAGGCGCTCATCGAGTACGCCGCCGCCAGCTATCACTTCGAGCAGGCCGGGCACACGCGCTACCTCGCGCGGGTCGAGAACAATCTAGGTTTCCTCTTCCAAACGGTCGGCAGATACGAAGAGGCGCACGAACATCTCCGGCGCGCGCGCGAGCTTTTCGCGCGGCTGAAGGATGTCGGGAGCGCCGCTCAGGTTGACGAGACACGTGCTCGCGTTCTCATCGCCGAAGGAAAATTCGCGGAGGCCGAGAGACTCGCTCGCAGCGCCGCGCGCTCACTCGAAGCGGGCGGCGAGAAGTCGCTGCTGGCCGAGGCGCTCGCGACGCGCGGCCTCGCGCTCGCGCGCGAGGGGCGGGCCGCCGAGGCGAACTTAAGTTTGCGGCGCGCAGTCGAGACAGCCGAGCAGGGCGGCAACTCCGACGGCGCGGGACAAGCTGCGCTCACGCTCGCCGAAGAACTCGGCGGCATGATGACCGCGCGCGAGTTGCGCGAGATATTCGAGCGCGCGTCGGCGCTTCTCGCGAACTCGCAGAATCCTTCGACGCTCGGTCGCCTGAACGCTTGCGCGCTTCGGACGGTCGAGGCGCTCGCGTCTTCGCCCGCCGCGCTCGTCGCACCATCGCGCGATGGCGACGGCGGTGCGACGGTAGAGGAGAGGTGGAGCGGCTTCTCGCTCAAGCGCGAAGTCCTGCGCTACGAGGCCGAGTTGATCGAGCGCGCGTTGCGCGATTCGGGCGGCATCGTCTCGCGCGCGTCGAAACTGCTCGGCTTCAACCACCACCAGACCTTCGTCGCGCTCCTCAACAACCGGCATAAGAAACTCCTGCACGTGCGCAAGCCCATAGTCCGGCGCAGGCGGAGCATAGTGCGCGCAGGCTCGCCCCGACGCTAGCCGCACCGGCGAGCCGAAAACGGCGCGAACGATCACGAATGAAGAAAGGCCCGGCAGACATCCCGCCGGGCCTTTCTTCATTCCAAACGTCGAACTGCGAACGCCTAAAGCTCAATCCCTGAAAACTCAATTCTGTGCGGAGGGGAAATTCTCCTTCGACCGCCGCCGGATAAGCAATCCCCTAAGCTCTACCCATCAGTCGCGACCTGACGGCGCGAAACTCCGCTGTGTCCCGCGATGGCTGCGGGGCGCGGCCAAGCATCGGGATAATCTCTTCGAGCGCGGCGACGCGGCTCAAGGGGTCTGGGTGGTCGCTCAGAAACTCCGGCGCGTGTTCGTTGCTCTGCTCGCCGAGGCGCGCGAAGAAGTTCGCCATGTCGTGCGGGTCGTAGCCCGCCGCCGCCATCATGCGCGCGCCCTCCGCGTCGGCCTGAAGCTCTGCGGAGCGGTTGAGCTTCATGAAGATAACGTTGGCACAGTTGCCCGCGAACGCGTCTGCGAACGCGCCGACCTCGTTGCGGCGGCCTCCGGTGACGGCGTCGAGCACGTCTCTGCCGGTCTTCGCGACGTAAGCCTTCGACGCCTGATTCGTCCCGTGCCTGAGCGCGACGTGCGCGATCTCGTGCGCGAGCACGCCCGCGAGTTCGCCCTCGTCGCGCGCCGCCGCGACCGCGCCCGAGTTGACGAAGACGTAGCCGCCCGGTAGCGAAAACGCGTTGACCTCCGGCGACGAGATGACGAAGAATTTGTACGTGAAGCGGTAGCCGGGGGCCTTCGCCGCGAGCCTCTCGCCGAGCCTCTGCACGTAGCGCGTCGTGCGCTCGTCGCGCAGCAGAGGCAACTGCCTCGTGACCTCTTCGGCTGAGAGCTTGCCCAACTCAACGTCCTGTTCGGGGCTGAAGAGGTTGAAGCCCGTACCGGCGTGAAGCGATTCGTGCGAGGCCAACCTGTCGAACCCGCCGCCGGCGAGCAGTCCACCGCACGCCGCCTGCGTAACAAGCAACGCGACCAGCAGCCAACTCGAACACCCGCGCACATTCATCTGAAATCAGCCTTGTCCTTGCCGCGTCAAAAAATTCTCGCTGCCGACTCTCTCGCCTCGCTCGCTCGACGCCTGCGTGCCGATTTTTTGCAAACGCCGGGCCGCCGCCTCGAATACGTGTAAAAGTCCGCGCGCTGGCGCTTGAGTCGCGCGCGGCAGCCGGCACGACCGCGCGCGCTTGTAGTCAAACAGAACCCGCGCCGACCGCCGAGATACCGAAACAGTACAAGGCGGGCGCGTGGGTCGGAACGTCGAAAGACGAGTGATGAGCCGATGTTTGACGGACTGGGGAGCGGTGGAAAGTAAGACCGGCTGACTTGCACGGCACTTCGCAGCAACCGCAACGGCAACAGGCGGCGAGCGGAATGACTCGCCCTTCGACGAAGACAACGACAAGGATTTTGTTGAGAGCGAAAGCGAGAGCAGACCGAAGAGGAACGCGAGTCAGCGCGTCACAGACTCCGCCGCGATCATTCGGGCGGCGCACTTCATAGGCGTCCACTCGGACTCCGTCTTTGTCAGCGGGCGCGAGGTCGAGGACTCGCTCGGAAAGCGCAAGGAGTTTCAGGCGTGGGGCATGGTCTTGACGCGCAACGGCGGTGACGCAGAGCTTGTCGTCGAGATCGCGCGCAAGACTTTCACGCGTCGCTTCACATTCATCGTCATTGACCCGCGCACGATGAAGGTCGTCACGAGCGGCAAGGCGCGAGACGTTCTGTTCGGCAAGAAGATCGCCGAGAAGTTCGCAAACCGCGTCAAACTCGTCCGCCCGCAACGGCGACGAGTCCTTGATTGCAACCGCTTCAGTCCGTCAGCCGTGCGAGTCGCTGCCCGATGTTATGCCCCGTGATCTCCGCGTACACTTTCGCGAGCCGCGCCCTGCGCGCCGCGTCAGTCTCCTTCTCGTAGTCCCAAACGAGTTCGTCATAAGTTGCGCCGGAGATCGTCGTCGCCAGACGCATCGCACGCATCGCCGACGGCGTCAACTCTTTGCCCGCGCGCACTTCATTGACGACAGATGTCGTCGCCTGCGCGACGCTCCACTGCGTAGCGGCGGGGACGCAGAGCACGCAGACCGCGCCGAGCGCGAACGCCGTCGCTCCGCCCGCGCGCGTCGCATTGGAGCGGGCGTCTGCCAGCGCACGCAGACCGTTGCGCAGATAGACGAGCGCCGTCACGAATGGCACGAAGCCAAACACGCCTACGAAGAATAGGAGTCCAAGCAGTGTGAACGGAAGAATCGAGACGCCCAGCACGAATGAGAAGAGAGCGCCCGCGAACAGGATTCCGCCGTACAGATACGCCCGCGCGCCGCCCCTCGTCCCGGCGAACAGCCACGCGCCGAGCGTCAAGATCTCGACCGCGCTGACCGTGTATGCGAAGAACTGAAACTTTTGATAGACCCCATCGCCGATGAGGCTGCCCCGGAACACCACAGGATCGAAGATGAAGCAGAGGACGGGAATGAAGATGCCGAAAGCAATGTCGAAATGCACCTGTGCGCGCGTCGGCTCGACGCCGAACTGCCTGCGCCAGAACAACCGTTCCGCCTTCGCGTTGCGGCGGGCGCTTTCAACTCCAAGCTCTGTCATGCGCTAACTCCCTTCCGTTTTGAGGGCGCGTCTGTTTCGACGCCGAATCGTTTGCACGCTCTGGCCGCGCGCAAAAGCGGCGCGCGATTTTAACTCAAGCCGAAGGCTGGCGCGCGATCCTGCGCGACGAAGAAAGCTCCTGCGCCGTTTGCCGCTCGACATCGGGGAAAGAGCCTCGACCGAAGAAGACGTGGCGCGCGAACGCGTCGAGCGGCGGGAGTCGAAGCAGCGCGCAGCCCGCTTCGAGCAGTGCATCGCTTCGTGCGGACGAGAGCACGCGCCGCATCCAGAGACGCGAGACGAAGCGCGAGCGAAAGTGCTCGCCCGAATAACGCGCGAGCGCCGACGAGTCGCCGGCCTCGACACACTCGGCGACGACCGACGCCGCAAGACTCGACAGCCGCATACAAGGATCGAGACCTCCGGCGGTGAGCGGCGAGACCGCGCCCGCCGCATCGCCGACGAGCAGGCCGCGCTCGTTCGCGATTCTCTTCAGAACGCCGCCCACAGGGATTCGACCTCCGCGCCGCTCGACCCGTCGCGCGCGCGAGAAGTCGAAGAGCGTGGCGACGCTCTCGACGAATCTTTCCAAAGCGCGCAGAGGGTCGAAGTGCGCGGCGTAGCCGCCGACGCCGACGTGCGTCTCTTCGCCGTCCTGCACGACCCATGCGAGATAGCCGGGCGCGAGTCGTGCGTCGAGGAAGCAGTGGAACTGCGGCGGGCCTTCGAGCGGCACGCCCTCCAAAACGTCTTCCACGCCGACGATCCATTCGCTGTTCCCGTCGAGTCCCAAGTCGCGAGCCACTCGCGAGCGAGCGCCGTCGCCTCCTACGACGTAGCGCGCTCCGACGCTCGTCGAGCGCCCGCCGCGCTCAAGCAGAACGCGCGAGCCACACGCGCCCGCCGACTCAAGCGCAGCGTAGCGCGTCGAATGAAACCACACGGCACCCGCGCCCGTCGCCTCTTCGAGCAGACGCGTGTAGAGCTTCGCCATCCGACCGACGCGGAACTCCTCGTGCCCGCTCTCAATCGTGAGCGCGCGCCGCGCGGGCGAGTAGAGCGTAACGCGGCTGATCGGGCGACCGAGACAGTCTTCCGGCAGCGAGAAATCTTCGAGCGTGCGCCGGACGAAGATGCCCGTAGTGTGAACCGAATCTTCGAGCGAGCGCTTGCGATCAACGAGCAGCACGCGCACGCCGCCCTGCGCCAGCAATCTCGTCGTCTGTAGCCCCGCGAGTCCCGCGCCCACGACAACAACGTCGAACTTTTCCACTTGAATTCTCCTTGAAGACGAATACCTGCCGGGATGATTTTTCAGCGCACGCCGGACAGCCATTCGCGTACATCGCGCGTGCCGCGTCGCGCTCGGACACGAGAACGCGAAGGACGCGGGACGCGGCGGTCAGAGCTTGAACTCGATCTTCTTGTGAAGCGGGCTGTTCTCGTGGCCGATGATGAAGTGCGTCGGCAGATCGCTCTCGTTGATGAGCAAGGTTGGATTGCTCGCGTCCGCCGGGAGGTCGAAGACGAGTTCGGTCGTGTACGACTCGCCGGGGCGCAGCGGCGTGTCGAGCGGCGTGCCCGCCGACGCCGCGAGAGCGCGCTGACCGTCTTCCGAGATCGTGTACGCGCGCCCGCGCCCGTCGAAGACCGTCAGGCTGCGCGGGTTCGGGTAGAGTTCGCCGTCGCCGCGGTTCGGCGAGATGGTCGTCTCGTCGAACCGCGTCTTCACCGTCACGACGTAGAACTCGCCGCGCGCCGTCGCGGCGTTCGCGCCCTCGCCGAGAGTCTTCGCGCGCCGCACGTCGGCGACCGAGTACGCGAGGTGACAGTCGAGTTCGCAGAAGTGCTTCTCCTCGCCGCGCGCCAGAACCCGCTCGCCGCTCGCAAACGAGAAGACGAGTACGAGGCCGAAGTAGATTGCGAGAACCCCCGCGAGCATCACGAGCGTCACGCGCGCCCGTCCGAAGCGCCGCACGACGAGCGCGTGCAGCGCCACGAATCCCAGTACCAACATGACGAAGCTCGCGCCGAGGAAGCAGAGCACGCCGACCGGCGCTGAGAGATTTACGTTCGTGTTCAAGAAGACTTACCCTCCCACGTCAGTCTTACCCCGGGAATTTTGAATGCCGCCTTGTCTGCACCGGAAAGCCCTTTGCTCAGCAAAGCGACAGCGTAAAAAATCGGGGCCGTCCGGCCCGGCCCCTCTCTACTCAGCCTTCGACTCAGCCGCCGCGCGCCGCGCGTATGACTGTCTCCATGTGTCCGAGGTAGCGTTCGAGCGCCTTACGCCCCGCCGCCGTCAGCCTGTATTCGGTCTTTGGCGTGCGCCCGTCGAAATACTTTTTGCAGACGACGTACTGCGCCTCTTCGAGCTTGCGCGCGTGCACGCTCAGGTTTCCGTCCGTCGTGTTCAGGAGTTGTTTGAGGTCGTTGAAGGTGAGCGAGTCGTTGACGGCCAGTGCGCTGATGATTGCGAGACGGATACGTTCGTGTATGAGCCGGTCTAGTTCGGCTGCGTGTGCCGGGCCGTCGGCACCCTTGCTGACGCGACGCTGTTCGCTTAAATCCTGATGCGGCGTCTGCGCTCCCGCCTTCGACTTACTCCGATCCTTCGCAAGTGCGTTTTGTCTAGCCACCGTAGTTCCTCGCTATGTAGAGTCCGAAGATGACGTGCAGCAGGCCGAAGCCCGCCGCCATGAGCGCGTCGCCCCACGTCTTCGGAAGGAACAGCGCGCCCGCGCCGACGAACATGAAGCACAGCCCCATGAGCGGCACTGGTCGCACCGAGAACGCGCCGCCCGTCACGACGCCCGTTCCGTAAAGCAACAGCCACAGCCCGGGCAGAAGATTCGTCAGCCCGACGCGGTAGAAGACGACCGTCAGGAGCGCGCCGACGAACATCGGCGGCGAGAGGTTGATGATCAGTTTTCTCCCCGGACGCGAAAGCAGCGAAGTGTCGGACGCGTGAGCCTTGCGATACATCGTCCAGCCCGCGATGACTGCGGAGACGGCGGCCTCCGTGAGCCAGACGGCGATCCACTCGGCGAACGATCTCTGCTGCGAGGCGACGAGCGCCGCGAACATCGCCGTCACGCCGATTGCGACCTGCCCCCAGCCGGGCACCGCCGTGAAGGACGACGCACGCTCCATCGCCTCGCGTATGAAGCGAAGGTTGTCCATCGCGCGGTCGTGCAGCGCGGGCGGTTCATCGGTTGCTGTCTTCTCGAAAGGGTGGACGACTGCCATGCCTCGGCGAAAATACACCGCCGGCGGAATTTATGTCAAGTGCTTTATGCGATAAAGCTGGTGTGCGAGGCGTCGCCGCCGGGCCGCTGAAGAGTCGCGCCGGGCGTTGCACGCACGCAAAAAAAGGATGCCGCGACCAAAGGTCACAGCATCCTCGATTCGACCCGGCGCTGCTTTTATCAGTAGCCGTTGAGGCCGTCGTTGTAGCCGTTCTCGTAGCCCTCTCGATAGTAGCGGCGATAGAGTTCCTTGTCGCCGAGGCGCGAGTTGTAGTCGTGGTCGGCGCTGCGGTAAGCGCTGTTGTCGCGGAAGTCGCGCCCGCGGTGGTTGCGATCCTTGCGGCCCTGCTTGATGCCCTCGTTGTAGCCCGCGTTGAGCGCAGTCTGCCGGAGTTGGAACGAGCCGCCGTAGTTGCCGTAGCGATCCCAGTTGCGCCCGCGGTGGTCGCCACGATCCCTGTCGCGGTCTCTCTGGTCACGCTGGTACTGATAAGTTTGGCCGATGCCGTACTGTGCCTGCGTCGTCGAAGCCATCGCGAGGCCGACCCCGGACAGCAGAGAGAGCGTCAACGCCGCCCTCCAGATTTTGCCTTTGGATTGAATCAGATTCATTGTCTATCCTCCTTGGCCGAAGATAGCAACAACTCTTATGCCAGATGCCCCGCCGCCGCTTTTGCCGGAGGTTTACGTCACTGCGATTCGCCGAAAGATACCATAAAGTAATCGAATTAGACGACATCGTTAACCGAGCGCCGACTCGTTGGCCGCGTGCCGCGAGGTCTGCTCGGACGGTTCTGGGCGTTAGAGTTTACGATTCGATTTTATTCGCGCGTGTCTTTTATGCGGGCAGCCGCCGCGCGCTTCGTCGAATTGCGAAGCGCCCCGCGTCCACGACTCGCCCTAACTCTTCGGCGGCGATTGCCGGCTCGTATTTCACTCGACCGCGCCGATTTGTTAGCATGACGGGCGCGCATCGAGTCACAACTTGCGGGGCGTCGTCGCACTGCGGAAAGCGTCGGCGGCACGGCGAAGAGTCCGGGTCGCCCGCGCCGTTCGTCTCTACTTGAAATGAATTTTGAAGGAGAAGATTTTGAGCGTTCGTTTGGAGCGTTTGCCGGATGGAATTGAGTTCGTCGCGGAGGAAGGCGGGACGCGCGAGTACAGGTTCGCGAACGGGCTGAAGCTCCTGCTTGTCGAGAACCGCGTCGCGCCGGTCGTGACCTTTCTAGTCCTCTACAAAGTCGGCTCGCGCAACGAGGCCGTCGGGCACACGGGCGCGACGCACCTGCTCGAACACATGCTGTTCAAGGGCACGCCGACATTCAACAAGCGCGCGGGCACGCAGGTCGCCGCGACGCTTCAGAGGGTGGGCGCGGACTTCAACGCCACGACTTGGTACGACCGAACCAACTACTTCGAAACCGTGCCGTCGGACTCGCTCGAACTCGCCGTCCGGCTCGAAGCAGACCGGATGCGAAACTCCTTCATCGCCGACGAAGATCGGCAGTCGGAGATGACCGTCGTTCGCAACGAGCTTGAGCGCGGCCAGAACGAACCCGCGTTGGTTCTGGACGAGGCCGTTTACGCGACGGCCTTCCGCGAGCACCCGTATCATCATCCGACTATCGGCTGGCGCTCGGACGTTGAGAACGTCCCGACCGCGCGGCTCAAAGAGTTCTACGACACCTTCTATCACACGAACAACGCGACCGTCATCGTCGTCGGCGACTTCGAGCGGGGACGCGCGCTCGAACTCGTGAACAAGCATTTCGGGTCGGTGCCGGCGTCGCCTTTGCCGATACCGGAGGTTTACACGGACGAGCCTCGGCAGCAGGGCGAGCGCCGAATCGTCGTCCGGCGCGCGGGCGAGTTGCCGCTCGTGCAGATCGCCTTCCGAGTGCCCGCGGCGCTCGGTCACACGAACGTACTATCGAACTCTCAACTCGCCGCGCGCGCCGCCGCGCCGCCTCTTGAGAACGACATCTTCCCGCTCGCGGTGCTCGCCGCCGCGCTCGCAAGCGGCGTGACGAGCCGCCTCTATCAGTCGCTCGTCGAGACTGAGATGGCCGTCTCGGTTGACGCGCGCGTTGACCAGTTCCGCGACCCCGGACTCTTCAACATCTATGCTACGTCAGCGCCCGGCGTCGAGCCTCAGAGAGTCGAGGAGGTGATTCACGGCGAGCTTCGCCGCGCCGCGGAAGACTTGAAGACGGAAGAGGTCGAGAAGGCGAAGCGTCAGGTCGCGGCGCACGACGCATACGAGCGCGACGGCACGCACAACGTCGCGATGCAGATGTCCGAGGCCGAGGCGGTCGCAGACTGGCGCTTCTTCGACAGCTACGCGAAGAACATCGCGCGCGTCCGCGACGAAGACATGCGCCGTGCCGCCGCCGAATATTTCACGGAAGACAATCGAACGGTCGGCCACTTCATACCGAAAACGGCGGGCGGCGCGTCGAACGGCGCGGGCGCGAGTTCGATAAAGTCTGCGCTCAGGCCGCACGGTTACAAGTTTCACCGCGAGCCTTCGGACGACGCGCGCGGCGGCGCGTCCGTGTCGAGTTCCGGCGCGGGTCTCGCATCGCGCGTCCGGCGCGATGAGTTGGAGACGGGCGCGGTCGTGCTCGTGCTTGAGAACGCGGCGACGCCCACGGTCGCGCTGCGCGGGAGCCTTCGCGCAGGCTCTTATTTCGAGCCGCGCGGGAAGCCGGGACTCGCGCGCATCACGGCGGAGATGCTCAAGCGTGGCACTCGACGCCGCGGCAAGCTCGAACTCGCGGGCGCGCTCGAACAGGTCGGCGCGGACATCGAGTTCGAGGCCGACACGTTCGCAGTGCAGATCGAGGCGCGCTCGCTTTCGGAAGACTTCCCCGCCCTTGCCTCGACGCTCGCGGAGATGCTGCGCGAGCCTTCGTTCCCAAGCGAAGAATTGGAGAAGCTGAAGCAGCAGACCATCGCCGCGATTCAGGAGCAGCAGTCGGACACGCGCCTGCGCGCATACGAACGCCTTTCGCAGACGGTCTTCGACGAGGAGAATCCGTTTTTCGTCCACGGCGGCGCGCGGCTCATCGAAAGCCTCGGCTCGATCACGGTCGAAGACGTGCGCGAGTTCTACGAGAAGTTTTACGGCGGGCGTTCGTTGATCCTCTCGGTGGCGGGCGGCGTCCGGGCGTCTGATGCGGCGCGAGTCCTGCGCGAAGCCTTCGAGGGCTTCGGCGGGCCCGAAAGCGTTGACGTGAGCGTCCGAGACCCGGAGCCGCGGACGGGCGCGCTGCGCGAGTTCGTAGTCGTCAAGGACAAGGCGAACGTTGACGTTCTGCTCGGCTCGGCCGCGCCGCTCAGGCGCGACGCGTCTGACTACTACGCGGCTGTGCTCGCGAACCGCGCGCTCGGCGAGTCAACGCTCTCTTCGCGCCTCGGCCTTCAGGTGCGCGACGCCGAAGGGCTGACCTACGGCATCGGCTCGCGCTTCCGCGCGCCGGGCTTGGCGGCCGGGCCTTGGTACATCGCAGTCTCGGTGAATCCCGGAAACGTCGAGCGCGCGTTGGAGTCCGCGCTCAATGTCCTGCGCGAGTACGTGCGCGAAGGCATTCGCGCCGACGAACTCGAAGACGAGAAGTCTTCGGCAATCGGCGCGTTCAAGGTCTCGCTCTCGACGAACGCGGGACTCGCGTCGGCGCTCTGGAACGCGGAGTTCTACCGCCTCGGACTCGACTACGTCGAGCGATATCCCGAACTCGTCCGCGCCGTCACGGTCGAGGACGTGAACGCGGCGATACGAAAATATTTCCGTCCCGATCATCTCACCGTCGTCATCGCCGGCGACATCGAAGCGCCGCAGGGACAGGCCATCGCCTGAAAGCAGAAGGCAGAGAGCGGAAGGCGGAGGGCACAGTAGGCAGTTAAGAACGAAGACTGACGAGAGAAGGCAGCCGCGCGACGATTGAGCACGCGGCTGCCTTCTGCTTTCTGCCTTTCGCCTTTTCTAGCTCGCCCCGAACCTCTGGCGGTACTCGCTCGACGAGATGAAGGCCGTGACCATCTGTGCGTTGACGAAGTTGCCGCCGAACGCGTTGAGCTTGTTGAGCCAGAAGTTGAAGCCCGCGGTGTCGGGGTCGCGCCGCAGGTAGCCGAAGTATTCCATCGTCACGAACGCGCGGTTGAACTCCGCAGTCGCGAAGGCCGTGTTCTGCGCCACGTCGCGAAGGGCGCGCGCGCGCGCGGCCTGATCGGTCGTGTTGGTGGCCGCGCCGAACTCGTTTATCGCCGTGTTGCGGTCGGTCGTTGAGGGCGTGATGCCCGCATTGGCGAAGAGCGCGTCAACGAACTGCGCGGGCGTCTGCGTCGTCGGATACTTGTCAACGAAGTCGGGGCGCGCAACGAAGTCCGCGAAATATGCCTGCTTGTTCGTTTCGAGTTGCGCGTCGAAACCGGGCTGGCCGAAGACGAGATTCTGCTGCAACGCTTGTACGTCGCGCTCGAACTGCCCGTACAAGACCGGCGCGGGGCTGCCCGATGCTGAAGCGCCGAACGCGGCCTTGTTCGCGAGGTATGCGAGCACGCCCGTCTTCTGGAATTCGACCGAAAGGAAGAACGCGGCGGACGTGTCAACGCGCTTGACGGCGACGCAGTTCGCGTCCGAGCCGCAAGAGGTGATGTTGTTCGTCCAGAACTGCAACCCCGAAGCGTCCGGCTCGCGGTTGAGGAAGTCCAGATAGTGCTGTCGGACGAAGAACGAAGCGTCGTCAATCGGGTTCGCGGTCGAGGCCGACGAGTCGTTGTCGAGAATCGTCACCTCCGCCTCGCTTGGCTCGCCGAGGCCCACGCCCGTCCCCACAGGATTCGAGAGGGCGAGGCTGATGGTCTCGTCGCCTTCGACGAAGTTGTCGTTCGTGATCAGGATGCGGAAGCTCTTCGATGTCTCGCCGGGGTTGAAGGTCAACTTGCCGAGCGCGATCTCGTAGTCGGACTTCTGCGATGCGTGGCCGGCCTGCGACTCGTCGAAGGTGTTGTAGTTGACCGTCGCCGTGCCCGAACTGTCGCCCGTTCGGATGACTGTGAAGTCAACGTGGCCGCCGGCCTCGTCCACGGCGAAGTTGTCGGTGGCGAACTGTATGAGCGACGTGGCCTGCGCCGTCGTCGGGTTAAGCTTGCCGAAGAGGCCGTGCTCCTCTTCCGACGTGCCCGCGGTGAAGTAGAGCGTGTTCACGTCGCCGCCCGAACCGCCGTTGCCGAACTGCAAGCTCCAAAGCTCGTCAATCACGATGCCGTTGCCGGACTCGTCCTGAAGCGTGCCGAGGAACGCGCCCGTGGTCGGATTGTAGGCGTGTATTGAGGGGTTGCCCTCGCCGAAGTTGCCGACGAGGAGCGCGCCGCCGAAGATGCCGAAAGAGGCGGGCGCAATCGTCATCCCCCAAGGCGCGTTGAGCGCGCCGTTGTTGATGGCAAACGTCAGATCTCGCACGCCGTCCGTGTTGAACTTGCGCACGAAGCCGTTGCCGACGCCATCTACGGATTTCCCGTCCGGGCCGACCTTCGCGTAGGCGACGTAGAGCGAGCCGCCGAGGTTCTGAATGTCGAAGGGGGCGAAGCCCGCAGGTATCGTCGCGTCAATGAAGCCGCCCGTGACGGTCGTCGCCGTGAATGTGCCGTCGAATACGTCTATGTGGTTGTTCGCGAAGTCCGAGGCATAGAGACGATTGCCGCCGGAGTTCGAGCCGATGGCGAGTCCGGTGTAAACGTGACCCGGATTGCTTACGACGTTCTTCGCCGTTGTGCCCTGCGCGGCGTTCCACGCGATGATGTTGCCTGTGATCGAGTCGAAGATGAAGTTGGATGCGGCGGGGCTTCCGCCGCCGGGCGCTGTGATCTGGAAGTCTGAGGTCGAGTTGCCGACCGCGCCCGTCGGCAGTCCACCCGGAATGTTGACGGTCTGCGGGCTGGCGTTGAGGACGACGGGCGCGCCGCTCACGTCGCCTTTGACGAGTTGCGTCGTGCTCGTCCCGTTGTTGGCGATCCAGAAGGGGCTTGTGCCTCTGACCGTAAGTCCCCAAGGGTTGACGAGTAGAGGGTCTTCGATGGGCGCGAAGCCGGGTATGTCCGAGATGAGATTCGTCTGCCGGTAGGCCGACCCCGGCGCGATGGTCGGAATCAGCGGTTCGCCCCTGCCGCCCTGCGCGGCGACGCGAGTGCCAGCGCGGCGCGGAAGCGACGGCAGGAACGCGAATGCGAGAAGGAGCGTCAGCACGACGCCGAAAAACTTTTTCGCACGAAAAACTTTTGAGCGCGGACGAGACATAAACTTTCTCCTTGTGGGACTGCTGAGCGGTTAACGTAGAAGCTGCGGCACACAGAAGTGACCGCGGCGGGCAGCGCAAGGCCCGGCTTCGTGGACGAAAGGCGGCGCGCGAGTGTTGAGCCGCCAGAGCGGGGAGAATAAATTTCAAGTCCCGCGCGCATCTCACGTCCGACTCCGACGCCGAGTCGCGCAAAAGCTACGGGGCAGTTGTCCGACGCGAACTTTAGAAGGAAGCGGGCGGAACTCTATGACGTGTGAGAGCCGGCTGTCAAGAGTTTTGATGCGGACGCCGGCCGCAAAGAAATCTGCAACGGCGCATTACTCCATCGCCTCGACGACGGCGCGCGCGAACTCGTTGGTGCGCGCCGTGCCGCCCACGTCGCGCGTGCGGACTTTGCCTTCGCGATAGACCTTGAGCAGCGCTCGCTCGACGCGATCAGCCGCCTCGCGCTCGCCGATGTAGCGGAGCATGAGAACTGCGGACTGCAAGAGCGCCGTCGGGTTGGCGATGTTCTGTCCGGCGATGTCGGGCGCAGAGCCATGCACGGCCTCGAAGACCGCGCCGCGCTCGCCGATGTTCGCGCCGGGCACGAGGCCAAGGCCGCCGACGAGTCCCGCGCACAAGTCGGACACGATGTCGCCGTAGAGATTTTCGAGAAGCATCACGTCGAACTGTTCGGGTCGCATGACGAGTTGCATGCACGCGTTGTCAACTATCTTGTCGTCGGCCTCGATCTCAGCGTAGTCGCGCGAGACGTTGCGGAAGCATTCGAGGAACAGTCCGTCCGAGAGCTTCATGATGTTCGCCTTATGCACGGCAGTCACTTTCTTGCGGCTCTCGATGCGCGCAAACTCGAAGGCGTAGCGCGCGATTCTGGTCGAAGCCTTCTCGGTGATGATCTTCAGACTCTCGACCACGCCGGGCACGACGACGTGCTCCAACCCCGCGTAGAGGTCTTCGGTGTTCTCGCGCACGACGACGAGGTCGAGTTCCGGATAGCGACACGGCACGTTCGGCAAAGCGCGCACGGGGCGCAGATTGGCGTAGAGGTCGAGCGCCTGTCGAAGCCCGACGTTGACGGAAGTGAAGCCCTTGCCGACGGGCGTCGTGATCGGGCCTTTGAGCGCGACCTTGTTGCGCCTGATCGAGTCGAGAAGGTCTTCGGGCAGCGTCGAGCCGAATTTTTCGAGCGCCTGCGCGCCCGCGTACTTCGTCTCCCAAGTTATCTCCGCGCCCGCCGCCTCGACGATTCGGACGACCGCCGAAGCGACTTCGGGGCCGATGCCGTCGCCCGGAATGAGTGTGATAGTATGTGTCATGACAGTCTTCAGTTTTTAGTTTTCAGTTTTCAGTTCAGAAAACGGCGTAGGCAGCCGAGGTAGTTCGGCCTCGACTGAACACTGAAAACCGAAAACTGTTTACTTTTTCCAAATCATACCAGCACTTCTCTCGAAATGCTAAAGAGTGACGAGTCGGGGGCGGACGTTGTCGTCGTGGGCGGCGGCGTCGCGGGACTGTCCGCCGCGCGCGCGATTGCGCGGCGGGGCGCGCGCGTCGTCGTCGTCGAAAATAATTGTGACGGCGCTGCCTCGCGCGCGGCAGCCGGGATGCTCGCGCCGCAGTGCGAAGCCGACCGTGACGACGAGATGTTTAAGCTCCTGTGCGCGAGCCGCGACATGTACGCGGACTTCGCCGGGGCGTTGCTCGAAGAGACGGGACTTGACATCGAACTCGACCGAACGGGCACGCTCTACCTCGCGCTCGCGGAAGAGGACGAGGACGAGATGGAAAGGCGCTTCGAGTGGCAGACGCGCGCCGGACTCGAAGTCGAGCGGCTGAGTGCCGAAGAGGCTCGAAGGCTCGAACCTCAAATCTCAAATCGCGTGCGCGCGGCCCTCAGCTTCCCGCGCGACTGGCAGGTCGAGAATCGTCTGCTCGTCAAGGCGCTCTCGGCGAGCGTCGAACGTCACGGCGCGAGACTTTTGACGGAGACCGAGGCGCGCGGCGTGCGCGTCGTCGCGGGCCGCGCCGCTGGCGTCGATACGTCGCGCGGCTTTCTGAGCGCGGGCGCGGTCGTGCTCGCCGCCGGCGCGCGCACCTGCCGCGTGCCGCTTCTCGTCTCCGAAACCAGAGACGAGCCTGCACGCGAAGACACGGGGGCGCACCCGACGGTCGAACCCGTGCGCGGGCAGATGCTCTGCCTTCGACAACCACGGGCCGCGACGCCGTTCGTGCGCCACGTCGTTTACAGCCCGCGCGCCTACATCGTGCCGCGCCGCGACGGTCGCCTGCTAGCGGGTTCGACGAGCGAGCGCGCTGGCTTCGACTCGTCGGTCACGGCGGGCGGCCTCCGTTCAATCGCGTCGCGCGCGGCTGAGATAGCGCCGCGTGTCGAGTCGCTCGGTCTGACGGACTCGTGGGCCGGACTGAGGCCGCGCACCGCGGACGGGCGGCCACTTATCGGAGAGTCGTGCGAGGTGAGAAATCTTTTTTACGCGACCGGCTACTACCGCAACGGCATCCTTCTCGCGCCCGTCACGGGCGAGATCGTCGCCGGACTCGTCGCGGGCGGGACAACCGTGTGGCCGCCGCAAGCACTCAAAGACTTCTCGCCCGCGCGATACACGCGCGCACTCGCAGGCTCGCGCGGCAACTGAATTTCAAGGAGTTAGGCCGGGACAGTTTATAAGGAGTGTGCCGGACAGTTTATGAAGAGAATTTTCACCACCGCACTCGTCTTCGCCGCGCTCGTCTTCGCGGCGGGTGAAGCCCGCGCGCAGTCGGGCGTTAAGCCGAACCCACAGCCGGACGGCGCGAACAAGTCTTCCACGGCCACGGACGGCTCGAAGACCGAAGGCTCGAAGGCGGATGACGCGAAGGCGCTCTACGACGACGCGGCGGTTTACGCGCAGCGCAAGTTCGACGAACTGCGAAAGAACGATGTGCCTTACGACAAGTCGCTCGAACAGCGTGTTGTCGGCGAGCAGAAGGCACTGGCGCTGGAAAACGTCAAGCGGCTCGTCGCGCGCGGGCCGCTCCACGGGACAGACCTTTACTACTCCGGCCTTCTCTACGCGCTCGCGGGCAAGGGCGACGCCGCGCTCGACTCGATGCGACACTTTCTGGACGACGCGGGCGGCGCGACCGACGAACAGAAGCAGCGCGCGCGCGTCGTCGCCGCGCAGAACGCCGCGGCGCTCAACCTCGACGACGACGCCGAAGCCATGATCGCCGCATACAAGCGCGCCACGCCGCGCCGCATCGCAGACCTCGAACGCATCAGCATCCTTCTCGCCGCGGCCTACTACAATCAGGGCGAGTACGCGCGCTCCGAGCCGCACGCTCGCGAGGCTTTTGCCGACGCGATCCAACTCGCCGCCGAGACGGGCGGCGACCCGCAGCACCGCGACACGACCATCTACACGGCGGGCGCTTTTCTCGCGAGCGCACTCAGCAAGGCGAACCGGCGCGCAGAGGCTTTGCAGGTCATACAGGAGATGCGCGCTCGCGCCGTCGCAATGCCGTCGGCGTACCTCTACTCGCAGGCGACCGAGCTTCTGCTCCGTCAGGGCGTGCGCTACGACGCGCCGCCGACGCTGCCCGATCTCGCGCAGGCCGCGCCGCCGGAGATTGACGTAACCGAGTGGATTGACCAGCAACCTGTAAACCTCGCCGCACTGCGCGGCAAGGTCGTGCTCTTGGACTTCTGGGCGACGTGGTGCGGCCCGTGCCGTTCCTCCATGCCGAAGATCAACGCGCTCAGCCGCAAGTACAAAGAACGCGGCCTCGTCGTCATCGGACTCACGGAGTTCGAGGGGAACGTCGAGGGACGCGGGGCGACGCGCGCCGAAGAACTCGCCTACCTCCGCGAGTTCAAACGCAAGCAGAACATCTCTTACGGCTTCGGCGTCTCGGACGACACGAAGACGCGCCACACATACGCCATCTACTCGATACCGACGGCCGTGCTCATCGACCGGCGTGGCTGCGTCCGCTTGCTGACCATCGGCGCAAGTGACTTAGAGGAGGACGAACTCGCACGGATGATTCCGAAGCTGCTCGACGAACCGACGCAGTAGTCAGACCGCTTGATTCGGAAAGAGTATGCCCTTACCCGTTGCACACGCCTGCGTCGGCGCCGGAGTCGTCGCAGTCATTCGACCGCACAGCAATGCGAAGAGTGACTTGTGGCTGCCGATGCTTCTCGGCGCGATTCTTGCCAACTGCCCCGACCTCGATTTCATCGTAGCGAGAATGACTCAGGATCACGGTTGGCACAGAGGGCCGACGCACTCGCTTTTCTTCGCGCTCGTAGTCGGGCTGATTATCCTCGCCGTGATGGGCGCTTCGCGTTGGAGAGAGGCAGCCGGGTACGGTCTGGCCCTCATGTCGCACGGACTTTTGGACTTTGCGGCGACGAAGCTTGGCGGCGGAGTCGAATTGCTTTGGCCGCTAACGAACGAAAGGTTCAAGCTCGGACTGGTCGGCGTGTCTGAGGTACTCCACGGCTTCGGGCTTGTTGAAATGCTCAAGGCGAGCGTGACTGAGGCTTTGATATTCATCCCGCTGCTGCTGGTCGTACTGTTGTTGAAAGGGACTTTTACGGAACGCGACCGGTTGACGCAAGACGCTGTTTAAGCGTCGCGCGGTGTTGCGTACTTCACGCCGCGGCCTGCAAACGACGCCGAACTTTTTACCGTTTCTTTACCGGGTCGAGCGTCGCGCGGGGCGGCAATTTCGGGCGGCTTGTTGTAATCTCTTGAACTGCTATGGAAGGCTCGAACAACATAACCATTCTTATCGCGTTCGCCGCGGGCTTGCTGTCATTCCTGACGCCGTGCGTGCTGCCGCTCGTGCCCGGCTACATCTCTCTGATTTCGGGCGTGAGCGTCGAGCACCTGAAGGGCGAGGGCGAAAGCTCGCGCGCGGCGGCGCGGCGCGCTGTCATCCTCAACTCGCTCGCATTCAATGCGGGCGTCTCGCTCATCTTCATACTTCTGGGTGCGACCGCCGGGTGGATCGGAAACATTCTGTTTTCGACGCCGTGGGTGCGAATCGTCGGCGGCCTCGTCATCATCGCCTTCGGATTTCAGATGATGGGCGTTTTGAAGATCGGCGCGCTCTACCGCGACACGCGCAAGTTCTCCGACGAGAAGCCGCGCGGGCCCTTCGGCGCGGCGCTGTTGGGCGTCGCGTTCGCCGCCGGGTGGACGCCGTGCATAGGCCCCATTCTCGGCGGCATCATCGGGCTGGCGGCGGCGAGCGGCGGTTGGAAGAACGGACTAATACTTTCGGCCTTCTACGCCGCGGGACTCGCCGTGCCGTTTCTCCTGACGGGACTCGTGCTCAACCAGTTCCTCGGCTTCTACTCGCGATTCCGCCGACACCTTCACAAAGTCGAAGTCGCTTCGGGCATCCTGCTCATCGTCATCGGCCTGATGGTCGCGTCGAACAGTCTTACACGGATCGCGAGCGTCGCGTCGCGCTACCTGCCGAACGCCGAGAACATCGTCAAGCAGACGGACGCGGGCGACGCGAACGCGAAGTCGCAGACGACGCAAACGTCGAACGCTGGCGGAGCGTCGAACAGCGCCGCGGCCACGACCGCGCCCGACGTTGATTTGAAGACGACGGACGGCAAGCCTCTGAAACTCTCAGACCTCCGCGGGCAGGTCGTTCTGCTGAACTTCTGGGCGACATGGTGCGTGCCGTGCCGCTCGGAGATTCCCGGTCTGAACGAGATGCAGGGCGCGCTCGCCTCGCGCGGTTTGCGCGTAGTCGGAGTCACGACGAGCGACTCCGCCGATCTAGTCCGCGAGTACCAGAAAGAGGTCAGACAGAACTACACGGTCGCTCTCGGCGACGAAGGCGTCGCGTCGAAGTACGCCGTCGGCGTGCTGCCCACGACCTTTATCATTGACCGCGAAGGCCGCGTCCGCCAGAAGATCATCGGCGAAAAGACCCGCGCCGAGTTCGAGGCGCTGGTCGCGCCGCTTCTCGACGAGCAGGCGACGACGGCGGCGCTCAAGAACGAGTAACGACCGTGCGCGCGGCGATACTCTCACACGAAGAATTTAAAGACTCCGCAGTTTAAGGAAAAGCATCATGTTCAAGAATCTCAACTGCAACGCCTTCACCAAAGCGATTGCGCTCGCCGCGCTCGCCTTCGCGTGCGCGCAGACATCTCACGCGCAGACTCCTGCGCAGGCCGCCACGCCCGCGTCCGCGCCGGGCGCGGCTCAAAGCGCCGCGACTCCCGCGCAGACTCCCGCTCCCGCCTCGACCCCGGCGCAGCTTCCGCCGACGGGTATGCAGCACACGGCGGACGGGCACGAGTACGCGCCTCTGCTCGAACAGAAGATCAGCTACAAGGACTGGACGTTCAAGAGCCTGAAGGACGGCTCGCCGGTTGACCTGCGCGACCTTCTGAAGAACAAGAAACTCGTCGCGGTCGTTTACTTCGCGCCGTGGTGTCCGAACTGGCGCGCTGAGGCTCCCGTCATTGCGCGGCTCTACGACAAGTACAAGTCCGACGGTTTCGACGTTGTCGCCGTCAGCGAGTACGCAACAGCCGACGACGCGCGCGCGTACTTCCAGCCGCAGGGCGGCGCGCCCTACGCGGTCGTCGTAGAATCCGAATCGCGCGACGAGCGCGACAAGACGACGCACTACGGCTATCGCCAGACGGTCGGCGACCCGCGCCGCTGGGGTTCGCCCTTCAACGTCTTCCTCGAACCGTCGAAGCTCAACAAGTCGGGCGACGTGCTCACGGAGAAGACCTGGGTCGTCGGCGGCGAGTTGATCGAGAAGGACGTGGAGCAGTTCGTGCGCCAGCGCCTCGGCCTCTCGGAGCAGAGCGCCGTCGAGCCTTGCAAGGAAGAACCCGCGAAGGCGGAAGTCAAAAAGCCGTAGCCACTTCAGGAAGGAAAAGGCAAAGGAAGGGTGCTCAGGTTTTAGGTATTGGGTTCTGGTCGGCATTCAATTCGCCAGTACCTAACACCCAAAATCTGAGCACCCTTCCTTTGCCTTTTTCCTTTTGACTTTTGCCTTTGCTATCATGTCCCGCTTTCATCGAGACTGAATTTTCTATCGACAAACACAGGATGAGACTCAGCCTTCTCTACCACGGCCACTGCTTTGACGGCGTGGCTTCCGCCGCCACTTTCACGCGCTTCTATCGAGCGCGCGTCCAACGGGACGCCGAAGTCTCTTACGCGCCGCTTCTGCACACGGCGGGCGCGCTCTTCGACGAGACGATGTTCGACGGCGACGAGAACGCAATCGTTGACTTCAAGTACAGCCCGTCCGAACGCCTGACGTGGTGGTTCGATCACCACCAGTCGGCGTTCCTCTCGACGCAGGACGAGGCGCACTTCCGCGCAGACACTTCGGGCAAAAAATTCTGGGACGCCGGGAGCAAGTCCTGCACCGAGTTCATCGCCCGCACAGCCCATGAGCGCTTCGGCTTCGAGGACGAATCGCTCGCGCCTCTCGTCAGTTGGGCGCACACGATTGACGGCGCGTTCTACGAAACGGCGGCGCAGCCCGTCGAATTGAAAGAACCCGCGCTCCAACTAATGCAGGTCATCGAGAACGACGCCAGCGACGACTTCATCGAGCAGGTCATACGCTCGCTCGTCGCGCGCCCGCTCGACGAAGTGGCGACGGGCGAAGACGTGCAGCGCCGCTTCCGCCCAATCTTCGAGCGCCACCTCGAAACCGTCGAGACGATCCGCCGAAAGGCCCGATACGAGCGCGGCGTCGTCAACTTCGACCTCGTTGACGAAGGGCTGGAAGGCTTCAATAAGTTCATCCCGTACTACGTACACCCGGAGACGACCTACTCGGTCGCGGTCACGCGCGGCCCCTTCCGAACGAAAATCTCCGTCGGCTCGAACCCTTTTAGCCCGCGCCCGCGCCGCCACAACATCGCCACGATCTGCGAGCGCTACGGCGGCGGCGGTCACGCCGTCGTCGGCGCTGTCTCGTTCAGGACGGACGAGGTCGAGCGCGCACGCGCGGCCGCGCGCGAGATAGTCGCGGAGTTAAAGGAAGGTTTTGAAGAATAGAGCCGACGCGAGTCAGCGAGCCATCAGCGACTCGATCTCTTCGACCTGTTTCGGAGCTTTGTCCGTCAGCACGCGGTAGCCGCTTGCTGTGACGAGCACGTCGTCTTCGATGCGGACGCCGATGCCGCGGTACTCGTCGGGTACGTCTTCCGAGTCCTCGGCGACGTAGATTCCCGGCTCGACCGTCATCACTATGCCGGCCTCGACGGGGCGAGGCTCGCCGTCGCGCTGGTAGAGTCCAACGTCGTGCACGTCCATGCCGAGGTAGTGGCCGAGGCGGTGCATATAAAATCTCTTGTAGCCTTCCTCCTCGATCAGCTTCTCAACGTCGCCCTTCAGGAGTCCGAGCCTGACCATGCCTTCGGTCAGAATCTCGACCGAGCGCCGGTGCATCTCATCCATCGTCACGCCGGGCGCGGTCATCTCGATGCAGCGCTGCTGGCATTCGAGCACGAGATCGTAGATGTCTCGTTGCGCGCGCGTGAAGCGACCTGATACGGGGAAGGTGCGTGTGATGTCGGAGGCGAAGCCCTCGAACTCCGCGCCCGCATCAATCAAAAGCAGATCGCCGTCTTTGAGTTCGGCGTCGTTGTTTACGTAGTGGAGAATCGTCGCGTTCGCGCCGCCGCCGACGATTGAGTTGTAGGCCGGAGCCGACGCGCCGCCCTTGCGAAACGTGTACTCGATGAGGGCCTCGATCTCGCACTCCTTCATGCCGGGGCGCGCGGCGCGCATCGCCTCGCGGTGAGCATCAGAGGCGATGTCGGCTGCTCGCTGCATGAGCGCGATCTCCTCTTCGGTCTTGAAGAGTCGCATCTCGTGTATGAGCGCGCCGGGGTCAACGATTGCCTGCGGCGCTCGCACGCCGCGCCGACCGAGCGAGCGCATCTGCGCAATGCTGCGAATGATCGTCTGGTCGAGTTCGGGGTTGCCGTTGCCGAGCCGGTAGTAAAGACTAGACGCGCCGTCTAAGATCTCCGCGAGCTTCGCGTTGAACTCTTCGACGGGGAAGGCCGCGTCCGCGCCGAATCTTTCTTTCGCGCCCTCGACTCCGGCACGCCTGCCCGTCCAAGTCTCCTTCTCGCGGTCGCGCGGGCGGACGAAGAGCGTGAAGCGTTCACTCCGCGACGGCGCGACGACGGCGACGGCTTCGGGTTCGTTGAAGCCGGTCAGGTAATAAAAATCCGAGTCCTGCCGGAAGCGATATTCGGTATCGTTCGAGCGCGTCGCTTCGCGCGCCGCCGGAAGTATCGCGACGGAGTTCGGCTCCATGCGCCGCATGAACTCCGCGAGTTGCGGTCTTGTCATCTCTAAACTCTCCCCGTTTCTTCGTCATGTTTCGGCTCGATTCTAACCGAGACTCGCGGCGTCTCGGAAACGCTGAGACGGATGACGACGCAGGCAAAGGCTTTCCTCGACGCGCGTTTCGCGACATAATTCGCGCCGGCAGTCGAGGACAAACCGATGGCGACTCAAATCACACGGACGAGGACGGACGAAACATCGAAGGTTGATGAAACGTCGAAGGCCGAAGAAACGTCGAAGGCCGAAGAAATGACGGAGGCAGAAGCGAAGACGGCGACGGCGACGCGCGAGGTTATCTCTTACGACCCGGCGACGGGCGAAGAGGTCGGGCGCGTGCCTGTTCGCTCGGCGGAAGAGGTCGCTCGCGCGGTCGCACGAGCGCGCGCGGCGCAGAAGGCTTGGGGCGCGCTCGGTTTCCGCGACCGCGCGAGGCTGGTGATGCGCGCTCGCGCGCTCGTGCTCGAAGAGATGGACGAGGTCGCGCGTCTCATCTCGCGCGAGTCGGGCAAGCCCGCGGCTGAAGCGATTGCGATGGAGATCGTGCCGACGCTCGACCTGATGCAGTTCTTCGCGCGCGGGGCGGAACGACTTCTGAAGCCCGAGAAGATCGACATAGGACTTTACCGCTTCATGGGCCGCTCTTCGACCGTCGAGTACCGCCCGCTCGGCGTCGTCGCCGTCGTCTCGCCGTGGAATTTCCCTTGGGCGATCCCGCTCGGCGAAGTCGTGATGGCGCTGATGGCCGGGAACTCGGTCGTGCTCAAGCCGAGCGAGTTGACGCCCTTCGTCGCGCTCAAGATCGGCGACGTGTTCAAGCGCGCCGGGCTGCCCGAAGGGGTTCTGGAAATCCTGACTGGCGATGGCTCGACGGGTGCGGCGCTCGTCGAGGCGGGCGCGAACAAGATAATGTTTACGGGAAGCGTCGCGACCGGCAGGCGAGTCGCCGAAGTGGCGGCGCGCAAACTCACGCCGGTCGTGCTCGAACTCGGCGGCAAAGACCCTTTTGTCGTCTTCGAGGACGCAGACCTCGACGCGGCTTCGAGCGCGGCGGTGTGGGGCGCGTTCGCAAACGCGGGACAGGCGTGCGCGTCGGTCGAGCGCTGCTACGTGCAAGAGCGCGTGGCCGTCGATTTCACTTCGCGCGTCGTCGAGAAGGTGAAAGAGTTGCGGCAGGCGGTCGGCGACGGCGCGGACATCTGCGCGATGTCTTCAGAGCGACAACTACGAACGGTCGAGGAGCACATCGGTGATGCCATTGCGCGCGGCGCTCGCGTCCTCACGGGCGGCTCGCGCTCGCCCGGCTTGGGCGAGCGCGGCACGTTCCACGAGCCGACCGTGCTCGCGGACGTGGATCATTCGATGGCCGTCATGCGCGACGAAACGTTCGGGCCGGTGCTCCCCATCATGACTTTCAAGACGGAGGACGAGGCCGTGCGGCTCGCCAACGATAGCCACTTCGGGCTGACGGCGAGCGTGTGGACGCGCAACATTCGGCGAGGCCGCCGCATCGCCTCGCGCATCGAGGCGGGCACGGTGATGGTCAACGAAGTTCTCTACACGCACGGCATCGCGCAGACGCCCTGGGGCGGAGTGAAGCAGAGCGGCATGGGACGCACGCACGGACGCCTCGGGCTTCTCGAACTCGTCGCGCCGCACCACGTACACGTCAACCGCCTCGCCGTTCTACAGGACGTTTGGTGGTTCGCCTACACGCCCGGCGCGGCCAAACTTTTCCGCTCGCTCGCTCGTCGCTTCTCGACGGGTTCGCTCTTGCAGGCCGCGCTGCTCTCGCCGCAGATGCTCAGACGCCTGCGCGAGCGTCGGCGCAAGTCCGGCGTTTGAAGTTTCAAGACCGTGCGGTTCTCAAACCACGCCGCGGATTCGGATTTCAACTGCCGGACGGTTGACTCGCGGGCGCAAGTGGCTTTACAAGAGTCTCGCCCTCGCGTTCTTTCCCACGACTAAGTTTTGGAGGATCGTCCCCGATGAAACGAAAGCTGTTCGCGGCGGCGCTCGTCTTGATCGCCTGCGCATGCGCCGCCGCCGCGCAGACGCCGCAAGAGAAGGAGGCCGCGCGCGTCGCCACGCGCGAGAGACTCCGGCAACTGCTCGCCGTCTCCGGCCCGAAGAAGGGCATAGGCATTGACTTCCACCAGAGCGATAAGAACCCTTTTAACTTCGTCGCCGTCAAGCGCGACGGGCTGACCAACTCCGACTTCATGGAGATCATCGTCAGCGTGACGGACTCCGAGACTATCGGCTTCCGCATCTACCCGCACGTCAAGGGCGGCTACGTAAACTTGAACAAGGCGAAAGACTCATACGGCCTCTCGCGCACTCTTCTACACATGAGCAACACGAACTTTCTCTACTGGGGCGCGGACGAGACCGACGACGTTTTCGCGGGCTACACCTTCACGCTCGAATCCGGCTTCCCCGACAAGGCCATCGAGATTGTGCTCTACAGCATCGCCCCGCTCGACGGCTTCGTCGGGCAGATGCGCCCGTTCGTTGACGGCGGCGCGGCACCTTAAAGTCCCGTCGCGGCGGATAAATTTTCGAGCGCCGAGGGATTTTCTTTCAAACCTTTCGGGCGCGGCGCGCGTCTCAAAGGTCAAATCGCACGCGGCCAACGGCAAAGAGGGCGGCGTGCGATGAGTCCCGAAAGGACTTCTTCAAAGGGGAAGACGCCGCGTCCGGCAAGGGGCGCGGCGTCTTATTTTTTTCCGCGCGAAAATTTGGCTGACGGAAGAGTTTGTAGTAAGCTTCGCCACCCAATCGCTCTTAGATGGCAGTGAGCGGCTGCTTGCCACAGACGCTCGAAGGGACTGCCCTCCGTAAAACTCTTTGCCCGGCGCGGTCGTGAGTGTCTGCAAACGAGCGCCCGATTCCGTCGTCCGTTCGAGCGTGGTTTATGAAGAAGATCCTCTTCGCCGTCCTGCGCGGCGCGGGCGTCACCAGACTCGCCGCATGGTGGCACCGCGACCGCACAGTTTTCCTCTGCTACCACAGCGTCACCAAGTGGCCTCGCCCGTCGCGGGACGAGTTGAATCTGCACGTGCCGCTCGCAGTCTTCGTCAAACATCTCGACTACCTGCAAAGCCACTGCCGCGTCGTGTCGCTCGGCGACTACCTCGCCGCGCGCGAGTCGGGGCGCAGGCTGCCCGACTACGCCGCGGTGCTCACGTTCGACGACGGGATGCGAAACTTCCTGACCGTCGTCGCGCCGCTCATGAAAGAGCGGGGGCTTGCCGCGACGGTCTTCGTCATCACTGAGAAAGCGTCCGAGAGGGACAACACGCGGTTCGACAGCGAGTGGACGCCGCTCGACAGTCGTCGACACTTGTCTTGGCCCGAAATCCGCGCGCTCGCCGCCGCGCCCGGCATCACTATCGGCTCGCACAGCCACACACACCCGGACTTAACGGCGCTCGCCGAAGAGGAGGCGCGCGCAGAACTGCGCGACTCGCTCGCCGCGATCAGGAAGCATACGGGCGAGGCGCGCCCCGCGCTCGCCTACCCGCACGGCAGGGCCGGCGTGCGCGTGCGCGAGTTGGCCGAGGCGCTCGGCTACTCGTGCGCGCTGACGGGCGAACTCGGCGCGAACGACATGAGATCAGACCTCTTCGACCTCCGCCGCGTCGTCATCGCGGGCGATGACGACATTGCGACGTTCGCCGCGCGGGTTTCTGGCCTGACGTGGTGGTACGACCGCGCGCGCTCGTTCTTCCGAAAGTTGAAGTCACTCGCCGCCGCAGACGGCGCGCGCGGGCCGCGGGCCGCGAAGCCTTCCGCTCACGAAGGGGCGCGCTTCGTGCAGACGAAGAATCCCTCGCCGGAACCGATCCCGTACCTCGCGCGCTCGTCCTCCGAAAGCCCGTGCGCCGCCGCGCGCACTTCAAGCCCGCCCGCGGCGAGCCTCTCCGCGAAATCGTCGCCGTAGATTCGGAGGAAGCCGAGCGGGTGCTTCTCCGCCTCCCCAAACTCGCGTGTGTGCGCGACCTGTCCTCGCGCGGCAGAAACGATCAAGTCGCCGTCCTCCTTCATAACTCTACGCATCTCGCCTATCGCAGCGCGGTCGTCAGGGATTTCCTGCAAGACGTGTTGACACCAGATGATGTCGAACGAGTTCGTCGCAAACGGCAGGCGCTGAATGTCGGCGAGCAGATCAACGCCGCGCGAAGGCTCGATGTCGGTCTTCAAAACTTTCAGCCCCGCCGCGCTCTCCCAGACCGGTTCGAGCGCGCGCTCCGGCGCGAAGATGAGTGCCGCGCCGCGCTTCGACCCGACGAGGTACTCGCGCCTGAGCCAGACGGCGAATGCCCTGTGCCGCGGGTGACTGTTACAGCGTGGGCACTCGACGGCGCTCGCGACGAAGCCGGCCTCGATGTAGTCGTAAAACCTGCGCCCCTCCCACCCGCAGCAAGGGCATTCGACGCGCGCAGACAAAAGTTTGTTCGCAAGAGTCGCACGAATTCTCGCAAGCGCGACGCGCGCAAGCAGCACCGTCGCCGCGATAAATCCGTGCTCATTCAACTTCGCTCGATACCAAGCAAGCATTCGCAGGCCCCGCTCTCATCCGTCCTCGCCCAAGTTCTGTCCCCGTCCGTTCTCGCTCGTCGGTCTTGCTCTCGTCCTTTCCCGTCCGTCCCAAAGTCCGCGTGCGAAAGTATAGAACACAAGACGCACGTCCCCTCGCCAACTGCCGCCGCTTGCCATCGGGCGGTCGCGGCTTTTACGATTCGACACTCACGCTTTCAAAAATTTTCTTCGAGGGGTTCGGACTTAAAATCTTGCTTGGACGTTTCATAAGGGCGCAGGAGCGGCGGCACGCGGCGCGCGACACGAATCGCGTCGTCCGCCCTTTCGAGTGGGGCGCGGAGTTCGTCGCCGAACATTTGAACGGCGACGACCCGCGCGAAACGCTCTTCCGGTACGCGCGCGAGGCCGTTCTCCACAGCGAGGATTTCTACGCGCTGCCACGCGTCTCGGACTTCGCGCTCGAAGGCGAACGCCTGACGTGGACGAGCGCCGTCCGCACGCCGTCTCCCGAAAACAACGTTGCGCGCGCGCGCTTCTTCCATGAACAGCCGGGGCGAGATTCCTGGAAGTCGCGCGGCGCGAGCGCGACCGGAAGCGGCGAGAAAAAAAACGGGGGCCGTGCGCCGCGTCGCGCCGTCGTCGTGCTGCCGCAGTGGAACGCCGACGCCGAGAGCCACGTCGCGCTGTGCCGTCTGCTCTCGCGTCTCGGCATCGCGTCGCTTCGTCTGACGCTTCCCTTTCACGAAGACCGCCGGCCAGCGGGGTTGGAGCGCGCGGACTATCTCGTCTCTCCGAACGTCGGGCGCACGCTACAGTCAATGCGTCAGGCCGTTCTGGACACGCGCGCCTGCCTCGCATGGCTTCGCGAGCGCGGCTACGAGCGCGTCGGCGTCGCCGGCACGAGCATCGGTTCGTGCACGGCCTTCCTCGCCTTCGTACACGACGAGGGCTTTGACGCGGGCGTCTTCAACCACGTCTCCGGCTACGTCGCGGACGTTGTCTGGCGCGGCATCTCGACACGGCACGTGCGCGAAGGAATTGAAGGCGTGCTCACGCTCGAAGAGTTGCGCGAGGCATGGCTCGCGATAAGTCCCGCGTCGTTCGCCGGACGCCTCACGGGCCAGCGCCCTCGACCGATGCGCTTCATCGCCGCGCGCCACGACCTGACGTTCCCCGAAGACCTCTCGCGCGACGTGATCGAGCGCGTCCGAGCCACGGGCGTCCCGCTCGAAGTGTCTTGGCTCCCGTGCGGGCACTACACGAGCGGCCAGCGCCCTTGGGTCTATCTCGACGGCTGGAAGATCGTCAACTTCCTCAGAAGTAATTTGTAAGCCGCCGGGCTTCTTGACTCGCCGCGCGATTTGACATAGAACCGAGTCGTCTTTTTCAAACGCGACAACAAGGGAGGAGACCTGAGATGGCCGACGAGACCGACGTGAAGCCCGCGAACTCGTGCAAGAATCCGCCGTGCACTTGCCCCGTCGAGAAGGGCGAGAAGTTTTGCAGCGTCCACTGCCAGAGCACCGAACACAACATACAGATTGACTGCGACTGCGGTCACGACACCTGCAAAGGCGACTTCTAAAGAAGGCAGAAGTAAAAAGGCAAAGGGCAAAAGAGAAGACGGCGAAGGAGCGTTCGCCCGTCGCCCACCGGCGACGACGAAAAACGCGCCGACCGTCGTTCCTTCTTTTGCCTTTTTTACTTCTGCCTTCCGCGCGAGCCGCCTTGCCTTTTTACTTTCGACTTCCTTTAATCAGTCCTTCGATGACCGAGACAAGACCGGCGGGGTCAATCGGCTTCGCGACGTGGAGTTGGAATCCCGCTTCGAGAGCCTGCGCGCGGTCGGACTCGCCCGCGTAGGCCGTGAGCGCGATGGCGAGGGTCTTGACGCCGCGCGCCGACTCGCGCGCGCGCAGGCGGCGTATGAGTTGGTAGCCGTCCTCACCCGGCATCCCTATGTCGCACAGCAGGAGGTCGTGCGAAGAGTCTTCGAGAGCGCGCCACGCCGCGTCCGCCGATTCGACCGCCGTCACGCTCGCGCCCCTCTTTTCGAGAATCACCTTTATAAGATTGAGCGCGTCCGGCTCGTCGTCAACGACGAGCACTCGAAGCCCGCCCAATGTTTCGGATCGCGGATCGCGAATCGCGGATTTGACGCCGATGTCGTCGGCTCGTTCTTCGTTCCGCGTCGCGCGTTCTTCATTCCGCAACAAGGGGAGTTCGACGGTGAAGGTCGAGCCGCGCCCCGCGCCTTCGCTCTCGGCGCGGACTGTTCCGCCGTGCAACTCGACGAGGTGGCGCACGATTGCGAGTCCGAGTCCGAGTCCGCCGTGCGTGCGCGTCGTTGACTGGTCGCCCTGCCTGAATCGGTCGAAGATGAAAGGCAGGAAGTCCGTCGCAATCCCCGCGCCCGTGTCCGAGACGACGACGCGCGCGTGCGCTCCTTCGCGCTCGACGCGGACGCAGACCTCGCCGCCGATGTGCGTGAACTTCACCGCGTTCAGGAGCAGATTCCACACGACCTGTTGCAAGCGCCGCGGGTCGCCCATGACAGGCTCCGTGTCCGGCTCGAACGTCGCGCGAAGGTTGATGCTCTTGGCCGTGGCGGCGGGGCGGACGGTGTCGGTCGCGGCCTCGACGACCGCGCGGAGGTCTGTCGGCTCGGCTTCGAGTCGCAACTGGCCCGTGATGATTCGCGACACGTCGAGTATGTCGTCAACGATCTGCTGCTGCGTGCGCGCGTTGCGCTCGATGATTTCGAGCGCGGTCGAGCGCGTCGGCTCGTCGAGCCGCGCGTCGCGGAGCATGCTCGACCATCCGAGTATCGCCGTGAGCGGCGTGCGAAGCTCGTGCGAGAGCGTCGCGAGAAACTCGTCCTTCAGACGGTTCGCCTCTTCGGCGGCGCGGCGCGCGCTGCTCTCGAACTGCAAGAGCCTCATGTTCTCAATCGCGACCGCGGCGAGGTTGGCGGCCATCTTCATCGCCGTGACGTGCTCCTCTCGATAGGCGTGGTTCTCGTAAGACTGAACCTCGACGGTTCCGACGATGCGCCCCATCGTCGCCATCGGCACGACGAGCGAAGACTGCGGGCGCAGCCCGTTGTCCGGGCCGACGAGCACGCCCAATTGCCCCATGTTCTTCTGCTTCTGTTCCCAGTAGTCGTTCGTGATGACGACCTGCCGTGTGCGGACGGCGCGGCTGTTCGGCCCTTCGGACGCGACGGGCATCGGCGGCAGTTGCGACACGTCAACCTCTTCGCCGTCGCCCCAAGCGTACTTCGCCAGACGCACGTCGCGCGCGCCGTCGTAGAGCGAGATGAAGATGCCGACGCAAGGGACGCTGACGACGGCGAAGTCGCGCAGGTCGCGGAAGATGTGCAGGTGGTCGCGCGCCGTGCCGAGCGATTCGGCGAGGTGCGAGAGTCGCTGAAGCAATGTCTCGTACTCGCTGAGCGCCCTCTTCTCGGCCTCGCGCATGGCTGCTTCGGCGCGTCTGCGCTCGGTGATGTCCGCGGAGACGCCGACGATGCCGACCAACCTGCCCGCCTCGTCGTGAATCGGCGTGTCCGTCACCAACGCGGGGAAGGCCACGCCGTCGCGGCGACGCAGATCGAACTCGCCCGACCACGTCTCGCCCGCCACGAGCCGCGACATGATCTCGGCGGCCTGCTCGCGCGACGACTCGGCGGGCGTTATCTCAACGATGTCACGCCCGACTGCTTCTTCGGCTGACCAGCCGTAGAGTTTTTCCGCGTGTTGATTCCAGTAGATGATCTTGCCCGCGAGGTCTGTCGCGATGACGGCCTGCTCGACCGTGTCCAGCAGCCTCGAACGGAACCGCAGCGACGCCTCTGCGTGCTTCTGCCTCGTCAGGTCTTTGACTACAGCGACGAAGCCGCGCACGCCGCCGCCCTCGCCCGCGTCGGGAACGAACGTGACCCTGACCGCGCGGAGCGAGCCGTCGGGATACTCGAACTCTTTCTCGACGACCGTCTCCTCGCCCGCGAGCGCGCGCTCGACGAACGGGCGCAACTCCTCGTACTGTGTGTCGCCGAAGACCTCGCGCACGCTCAGCCCGTAAAGCTCCGAGCGCGTGCGACCGAGCCAATTCTCGTGCGCCTTGTTGTTGAAGCGGTATCGCTCGGAGGCGTCAACGTAGGCGGCGGGCACGGGCAGCGCGTCGAGGATGAGACGCAACCGGTCTTCGCCGAGGCCGGGTGATTCGGCTACCGCCGCGACTACCCGGTCGCGACTCGTGTCGTGTTCGTCCATTGAGGTCATCGAAAATTATTACCGAAGGAGAACCTCCCGCGCGGGCGGCGGTGAAGGAATCGCCTCGCTCTCCAACTCGCGTCGCTCGGACTGTACGCGCGTATCTCGAAGAAATCGGGCGCGCACATTATTAAACGCGCGCCGACGATTCATCAACCGCGCGCAGTCACTTCCGCCTTCTGTCAAACAGCGACAATGGGTTCTCAGAGTCGCTCAAACTCTTGAATAGTTTTTGTGACGTGAAGTTGTGTAGTACCAAACCGAAGATCGCAAGACCGACTGAATG
Organism: Pyrinomonadaceae bacterium; assembly: GCA_035474235.1. Taxonomy (GTDB): domain Bacteria; phylum Acidobacteriota; class Blastocatellia; order Pyrinomonadales; family Pyrinomonadaceae; genus QHXN01. The sequence continues at coordinate 10,090 of DATINM010000042.1, read as the reverse complement.
GAGCGAGGCTCATCCGTCTTCTCCTTTTTCGCTTGCCTTCTTCCTTTCGAGCGCGGCGGCGATGCGGTTTTCGAGCACGAGGTCGGGCGAGTAGTTTTCGAGCCGGAGGAAGTGCGCCGCCGCGCGGTCGAGCGCGGCCTGCGGGACGAGGCCGACGATCTCGCTCGCGATGACGCGGACGCCAAGGCGCTCGGCCTCGCGCCGCACAGCCTCGAACGCCTGATGAATGTTCGTGCGCTCGTAGCCCGTCAGGTTCATCGAGACCTGCACGACGCCGCGGCTCTCAAGCTCGAAGCCGAGCGCCTTCAAGTTTGGCAGCCCGCCGTCGCGCTCTCGAATCGCACGGGCGATTCTCTTCGCGACCGAGATGTCGCGCGTGTCGAGCGTGACGTTGTAAGCAATCAGAAGGGGACGCACGCCGACGATGCAAGCGCCCGCGGTCGGGTGGACGGCGGGAGCGCCAACGTCGGGCGCACGCTCCGGGTTCGTGCCGATCTCCCGGCGCAGAAGCTCGAACCCGCCGCGGCGCACGTCGGCCAGATTCTTTCGCTCCGGCCTCGTCGCGGCGCTCTCGTAGAAGTAAACGGGTATCTGAAGCTCGCGCCAGATTCTCTCGCCCGCGAGCCGCGCGAGCGCGACGCACTCATCGACCGTGACGCCGCGGACGGGCACGAACGGCAGAACGTCGCACGCGCCCATGCGCGGATGCTGTCCGGCGTGCAGGCTCAGGTCAATCAACTCGGCGGCGCGCGCAACCACACGCACGGCTGCCTCGACGACCGAGCGGGGCGGCGCAACGAATGTGATGACCGAGCGATTGTGGTCGGGGTCAACGTGTGTGCCGAGGACGAGCGCGCCCTCGACCGACTCGACCGATTCGGCGAGGCGCGCGACCACTTCGGCACTTCGCCCCTCGCTGAAGTTCGGTACACACTCGACGATTCGATCCATCCGCCACGCTCACCCGATTCCGTTTTCTTCAACGCGCACGCGCGGCGAATCATACTACTGCCGCGACGAAAGGCGCAGCGCCGCGTCTGCGTTCAGGCGGCAAGGTTCGTCGCCTTCCGCCGCGGCCTTGCGTCGTGCATCGCGCGCCGAAGGCGAGAGTGTCCTCTCGTCAACTCTTAGCAGCCCGCACTCGTCTTCGGCGACGCGTCGCTGCAAAAGCTCGACCTGCGAGCGCAGGAGTTCGAGTTCCGTGTCGCGCAGATTCCGGCTCGCGGGCGGCACGGAAGAAGAGTACCTCGTCTGCTGCTCGATGCGATTGACGCTAAGCTCAATCGAGTTGAGCCGCTGCTCGACAAGGCTGATGCGGCGTTCGAGGCCGATTACGTCCTGCGCGGCAGTCGCAGGCTCGGTCGCGACCGCGTGCGCCGCGGGCCTTGCCGCGTAAGCCGCAGCGGTCGCCGCAAGCGCGAAGGCCGCGAGCCATCTAAACGTTGTCGCGCGGCGCGTCTTAAATTTCATAACTGCCTCTCTTAAGATTCATAACCGCTTCCCGTTTGCGGAAGCGTCGTCCGAGCGCACAACTTGCGGGCGCTCGAAAACTTCAAACGTCTCTCCGTTCATGTCTCCGGCGGGACGCTCAACTCCGAGGTCGTGTGAATGCCAGCCGCCATTTCGGGGAGTATGCCGATTCGCTCGTAGATTGGTCGCACGTCGCGCCGGAGCGCCGGGAGCGAGAAGGCAAACCAGATCGCCCCGACGACGCAGCCCACGCCGCCGAACAGGAGCGTGTGCGGCGCGCCCACGCGCTCGGCGACGCTTCCGGCGAGCAGGCTGCCGAAGGGAGCCGTGCCCATGAAGGCCATCGTGTAGAAGCTCATCACGCGCCCGCGCTTGTCTTCGTCAACGATGGTTTGAAGCACAGTGTTGCTCGCGGCCATCTGCACCATGAAGCCGAGTCCCGTCACGACCATCAGCGCGAGCGACGCCCAGAGCACGCGCGAAAAGGAGAAGGCGACGAGTCCCGCGCCGAACGCTGCGGCAGTCAAAGGGATGAGCGTGCCGAGTCCGAGCACGGACTTTCGCGCCGCCAGAAACATCGCCCCGGCGAGCGCGCCCACGCCCGACGCAGCCATCAGAAGGCCGAGCGTGTTCGGCCCGCCGTGCAGGACTTCGTTCGCGAACACGGGCATCAAGACCGTGTACGGCATCCCGACCAGACTGACGAGCGCCAGAAGCAGAAGCACTTCGCGTATCGGCGCGAAGCGCGCGGCGTAGCTGAAGCCCTCACGTAACTGGCGGAGCATGTTTGCTTCCCTGATCTTCTCAGTAAAGCGCGGCGTCACCGTCATCGCCAGAAGCGACGCGATGACGGCGATGTAACTGACGGCGTCGATCATGAAGCACCAGCCCTCGCCTACAGCCGCGATGACGACTCCGCCGATTGAAGGCCCGACCAGACGCGCCGCGTTGACCATCGATGAGTTCAGGGCTATCGCGTTCGGCAAATCTTCCCTGCGCTCGACCATCTCGACGACGAATGCCTGTCGCGCGGGCATGTCGAAGGCATTGATGAGTCCCTGAAAGACGCTCAGCCAGATGACGTGGCGGATGTTGATGACGCCGGAGAGCGCAAGCACTGCGAGCGCGAGCGATTGCAGCATCGCGAGCACCTGCGTCACGACGAGCAGACGGTGCCGGTTCCATCGGTCAACCAGCACGCCCGCGAACGGCGCGAGCACGAACGAGGGAATCTGCCCCGCGAAGCCAACGACGCCGAGCAGCAGGGCCGAGCCTGTCAGACGATAAACAAGCCAACTCGTCGCAATCCGGGTCATCCACGTGCCGACGAGCGAGATGCTCTGGCCGCTGAAGAAGAGTCGGTAGTTTCTGTGACCGAGCGCGCGCAGCATGAACGCGACGCCGGACGGGGCGCGTTCATTGTCGCGTTCGTCGCGGCGCTCTCCGCCTCGTCTTCCGGTTTTTGAACTCATGCGCGAACAGCCCACTCCGGGAAAGTAAACTTCGCCTCAAGCCACGACAGATTAGCTCCGAGGATTGCCGACGACGTTACGCAAAACTAGACTAAAAGTGACGGACGCCGCGCGCGCGCACGACTTTATGGTAAAGTCGAAGCCGAAAGCCGGACGCCCGTCCGACCGTTTCAACAAAGGGCGCAACGCCGAGAGTTTTCGATGCCTTCATCCGACCGTTTCATCAAAGAGCGCAAGGGCGCTTGGCAGCGTCTCGAAGATTTGTTGAGACTGCTCGACCGTTCTTCTCTGCGGCGTCTTCACCGCGAGGAAGTGCGCGAACTCGGTCGCATCTATCGACGCACGTCTTCAGATCTGGCGATTGCGCGCGCCGAGAGCCGTGACCCGCGGCTCGTCAACTACCTCAACAGTCTCGTCATACGCGCGCACGGTCGAATCTACCGCGCCGACGCAGCCGAGGGCCGACGCCGCGTGCGCGACTTCTTTGCGCGCGACTTTCCGCAGACGTTCCGCCGAACGTGGCGCTTCACGGCGCTCGCCTTCGCGGTCTTCATGCTCTTCTCTGTAATCGGATTCGCGGGCACGATGCACGACGCCGAGTTCTCGGAACTCGCGGGCGTTCCGGCCTACGCGCGCGAGCGGATACTTGAGCACAAGCCGCGCTGGTGGAAGAGCGCAAACGAAGCGAACCAGATCGCGGCCACTTCAATCGCCACGAACAACATCTACGTCACCTTCAAGGCGTTCGCCTACGGCGCGCTCCTCGGCGTCGGGACGCTCTACGCAATGGCCTTCAACGGCATCTTCAACGCGTCGCTTCTGGCGCTGACGTTCCGCGCGGGCTACGGCACCGAGCTTCTCACATTCATGGCCGGGCACGGCGTCATCGAGCTTACTTGCATCTTCATCGCGGGAGGCGCGGGTCTTCTCTTCGGCACGGCGCTTCTGTTCCCCGGCGACCTGCCGCGCTCGGACAACCTGCGGCTGCGTGGACGCGAGGCCGCCTATCTCATCACGGGCTGCGTGCCGCTGCTCGCCGTCGCCGCGACGATTGAGGGTTTCATCTCGCCCGCCGAAATCCCCTCGGCGATGAAGTTCACGGTCGCCGCCGTCACAGGCGTCGCGCTCTACTCGTATCTTCTGCTCGCGGGGCGCGGCGAAACGAAAGCGCCGCAGAAATAAACACGCGTGCGTGCGGCGGCCCACGGCTTTACGTCTCTGCCGCCGCGCGTCTGCCATCCGGTCGATGCGTCTAATGCGAGCGCGCCTCTACGCCGTCCATGTTCGTCCAAGCGCCCGAAGGGATGAACGCCGCCCAGAAGTATGGGTGGCTCATCCGTGTCTTCGACGAATCGCCGCCAATCGAGAGGCCGCGCTCGCCGACGCCCGCGCTCAAGTCTTCGCCCCGAAGCATCGAAAGCTGCACCTGTCTGAGCGCCTCTGTGCGCGACGCGCCCGTCTGAAGCAGTCGATAGTAAGCGGTCATCAACTCGCGCGTGCCCGCGTCCGAGACTTGCCACAGTGACATTACTTGCGTCTCGCTGCCCGCGAGCACGAGCGCGCGGCGCAGCCCGTAAACTCCCTCGCCGTTGCGCACGTCGCCCAAGCCCGTCTCGCACGCCGAGAGAACGACGAGCCGCGTGCCCCACAGGTCAAGCCCCGCCGCTTCGAGCGCCGTCAGCACGCCGTCCTCGCCCTCGCCGCTCTGCTTCCGGTTCACGCCCGCCAGCACGAGTCCCGAACGCAGCAGAGGATTCTCGCGCGTCGTCCGATTCGCAGGACTCGGCGCGCTCGCAGCGCCGCCCAACTTTATCCCGCGCGCGCCCTCGACCGACGACTCCGGCTGGTCGGGCAGAAAGAAGCCGTGGGTTGCGACGTGCAGGAGTCGCGGGCGTCGAACCTGTTTGAGCGCCGCCTCGGACGCGAGCGCGCCGGTCAGGACTTGCGCGCCGTCGAGCGTCGCGCGCAGGGCTTCCGCCTCGCCCGCCGTCCCCTTCAGACGCGGCCAGATGGCCTGCGACAAGTCCGACGAGCGCAAGCCCCTCGCCGGGTCAACGCCGCGCTGACCAGCTTCGCCCGTCGATGTCTTCGACGCGGGCGATTCGGCGGCGAGGTCGAAGGCCGGGTCTGCGAAGACGACGGGCGTGCCGCCGCCCGGCTCCGCCTTGACCTGCAAGCGAAGAAGATCGCGGCCGCTCGTCAGATACGTGATCGAGTAAGTCTCGACGATGTACTTGCCGGACTCGTCAACGAGCGCGGCGAAGGGCACGAGATTCAAAGCGCCGTCGGGCGAGAGGAAGACGCGACGTGTGTCGCCGAGAAGTTTTCGCACGGGACGCATCACTCGCTCGTCGAGCCGTCGCGCGAGTTCCTTCACGTCCGCACGCTCCGGGTTTTTCAGTGCCGCGCGCAGGCGCGTCACGTCGGCGTCCGTCTCTGCGGCGTCGCCGAGGTCGGCCCAACGCGGCGAAGCCGAGTCGGGACGCACGACGTAGGCGACGTAGCGCGCCGCGCCGAATTTCTCCAACTCCTTCTTCGGGTCGAAAGGACGGTAAGAGAAAATCTCGACGAGCGCGGCGTCCGAAGGAATCGCGGCGCGCACGGCGTCGTATGTTACGGGGCGCGAGGCGGCGCGGAACTCGGCGCTGAGGCGGCTGACTTCGGCTTCGAGACGCTCGACCTCGGACGAGAGCCGCGCCTCGCTCGACTGTCGCTCGCCGGGCGAGAGCGCCGCCGCGTCCGGCGAGAGTTCGAGCGCGGCCAGATTCGAGCGCGCGGCGGCGAGTTGGTCGAGCAGCGCACGATCCTGCGGCGCTGCTCGACGGCGCAGCGCCCCGACCTCGTCGGCCATCGCGTCGAGCGAACGCCCCTTGCGCCGAAGTATCGTCGTCAGCGCGAGGCGTGCGGCGCGCGGGTCGTCGGGCGCGTTGCGGACGTGCAGCGAGACGGCCCCGAACGTGTCGCCCGCAAGCGTGTCGAGATATAGCTGCTTCTGCTGCTCAGAGCCGGTCGAGAGGACGAGCGCGAGGTTGTGTTCGTTTATCTCGGCGGCGCGCTCGTTGAACTCGACGGCACGCGCGGTGTCGCCCTTCAGTGTGTAGAGCGCCGCGAAATTGATGAGCGTGCCGGCGACCAGCGGATGCTGCGGGCCGTAAACCTTTTCGACGATTGCGAGGGCGCGCTGTCGCAAAGCCTCGGCCCGCACGTAGTCGCCGCGCGCCTGCAAGAGCAGCGAAAGGTTGTCCAGAACCTCTGCGGTGTCCGGGTGGTCGGGGCCGAGCGTCTTCTCGCGTATGGCGAGCGCCCGCTCGTACATCGGCGCGGCGAGTTCGTACCGCTCCGTTTCGCGGTAAAGCTCGCCGAGGTTGTTGAGCATCATCGCGACCTCCGGCCTGTCCGGGCCGTACGCCTTCTCCTCAATCGAGAGCGCGCGCAGGTAAGTCTCTTCGGCGCGCTTCGCGTCGCCCTTGCTGTGATAGAGCGACGCCAGATTATTGAGCGAGACGACGAGGCTTGGGCTGTCCGCGCCTTCGGCCTTCTCGACGATGGCGAGGCCGCGCAGGAACAGAGGCTCGGCGCGCGCGTAGTCGCCCTTGAAGTAATAGACCGCGCCGAGATTCGTGAGTGTCGGCGCGAGCGCCGGGTCTTCGGGGCCGAGCGCCTTCTCGTCAATCGAGAGCGCGCGCAGGTAGAGCGACTCGGCCTGCGCGTAGTCGGCGCGATAGCGATAGAGTTCGCCGAGATTGTTAAGCGCAGAGGCGACGTTTGCGTGCTCAGGGCCCAACTGCTTCTCTTCGATGGCGAGCGTGCGACGCAGGAGCGGCTCGGCGGCGTCGAAGTCGCCCTTCGCGGCGTAGAGCATTCCGAGGTCGTTGGCCGACTGCGCGACGAGAAGATCGTCGGGGCCGAAAGCCTTCTCGCGTATGGCGAGCGCGCGACGATAATGCGGCTCGGCCCGCGCGTAGAGGCCGAGCTTGTAATACACGTCGCCCAACTGTCCGAGCAGCGTCGCGAGGTTCGGATGCTCCGGGCCGAAGCCCTTCGACATGAGCGCGATCACGCGCTCGAAGACTTCCGCGCCTTCGAGGTTGCGCCCCTCAGCGCCGAGCCTGCGCGCCTCTTCCGCCAGACGCTTTATCTCTTCGACCTCGGACGGCTGCAACTGCGGCTCCTGCTGTTGCTGCTGCCGCCCGAAAGCCCGCGGCTGCGCGCACGCCACCACCAAAACCGCGAGCGTCAACGCCGCGAGTCGTTTGCGAATGTTCACAATCTTGTACCTTTTGCAAGTGTGTGTGATGTGGACGGCGCGGACTCGCCCCGGCGGGCCGTGTGCGCGTCACAGAAGGCCGCGCTCTTTGACGCGGATGTAGGTTTCAAGAAGCGAAGGGACGAGCGCCGCCGCCGTCACGTCGAGCGCGAGTCCGCCCTGCGCTTCGACGAGGCGGAGCGCCGACTCGCGCTGGAGCATGATCTCTTCGGCGACCGACTGTGCGAAGAGTTCGCGCGCGTTTGAAGGCGCGGCGCGCACCGATGCGCGCAGGTCGCGGTCGGCTATGGTAACGACGAGCGGGAGGTGGCGCGGGCGGAGTATACGCAGCGAGGTGAGAAGCTCGCGCGAGCCTTCCTCGTCCACGAGGTCTGTCAGGAGTACGACGAGCGAGCGGCGCTTGCAGTTGGCGGCGACGAACTCGAAGGCGCGCGTGTAGGAAGGCTCGATCAACTCCGGCTCGATGGCGTGCAGGGCTTCGAGCACGGCGTCGGTCTGCTCGCGTCCCTTCGACGGCGGGACGAACGCCCTTATGCGACGACCGAAGACGGCGAGTCCGGCGTGGTCGCCCGCGCGCCGCGCCGCGCTCATCAAAGCGAGCGCCGCGTTTATGGCCGAGTCGAACTTCGACTCGTCCTCGATGCGCGCCGTCATCAACCTTCCCGCGTCGAGCGCGACGACGACCGTCTGGTCGCGCTCGATCTGATACTGTCTTGTCGTCAACTTCCCGCGCCGCGCCGTCGCGCTCCAAGAGACGTGGCGCAACTCGTCGCCCGGTACGTACTCGCGCAACGATTCAAAATCTCTGCCCTCGCCGCGCCACGCCGCGCGACGCTGCGCCGCGACGAGCGAGCGTGCGCCCAGAGCCTTTAACTCCGCCTCGCGCGCGCGACGGACGTTCGGATACACCTTGACGACCGCCGGCGAGCCTGCGTGGTCTTCGCGCCACACGAGCTTGAGCCGCGAAAGGTGTCGCACGGCGACGCGCCCGAACTCGAAGCGGCCGCGGCGCGGCGGCTTCAAAGAATAAATGAAGGTCTTTGATTCGAGCGGCTCGACCGTCAACTCCGCCTCGCGCGGCGAGACGAGCCTCAACTCCGGCGGGTACTCGTCCTTGATCTTGAGTTTGAACGAGCGCGGCGTGTTGTTGCTTACACGAATGAGCACCTCGGTCTCAGCGCCGATGTGGAAGCGACCACCGAACTCTCGCTCGATCTCAAGCCCTGCGGGCAGGCGGCTCGTGCGGCTATCGAGCGCGGCTGCAAACAGGAGCGCCGCGTCGAACGCAAGCGTCAGCCAGCGAAGCGCGGGCCGTCCCCACGAGAGCGACAGCGGCACGAGTCCGAGCGCGAGGAGCGCGTAGAAAAGTTTTGTGAAGACGAAGCGCATCAGGATGAATTTGCCGCGACCGTCATCATCGTCGCGAGCATCGTCGCAACCGTCTTCTCCGAATCGCCCGCGACGGCGAACAGGTCGCCCGCGCAGACCGTGACGTTTCGGCCTGCACGCTTGACGCGCGCGCGCGCGACGAACCTTTCGCCCGCGGCGGGCGAGAGCAGGTTGAGCTTGAACTCGATGGAGAGAACTTCCGCGCCCGCGCTCGCAAGCGACATCGCCGCGTAGCCGCAGGCCGAATCAACGACGGCCGCGACAATGCCCGCGTGCAGGTATCCGTGCTGCTGCGTCAGGTCTTCGCGAAACGCCAATGCGATCTCGACCGCGCCCGGCTCGACCTTCAGAAGCCTTGCGCCGATTGTCTCCATCACGCGCTGCCGCGCGAAACTGGCACGCACGCGCGCCTCGTAGTCCGCATCCTTCGCAACGAAATCCGTCATCGTCTCGCCTCGAACTCATTCTCGCTTCGCCGCGGCCTCGTTTCGTCCCGGCTTCGCTTCATCCCGGTCTTCCCGAGACGAGTCGCGCGTGGTCACCTCGGCACTTCGACCGCGCCGAGTATGTCCGTGACTACTGCGTCGGCGGTCGCGCCGTCGAGTTCGGCCTCGGCGCGCAAGGATATGCGGTGGCGAAGCGCCGGGCGCGCGATGTCTCGAACGTCGTCGGGCGTTGCGAAGTCGCGACCGCGCATCGCGGCCAGAGCCTTCGAGCACAGCAGGAGCGCGACGCTCGCACGCGGACTCGCGCCGTATGCGACCGAGGGGTGCTCGCGTGTGCGCCGCACGATGTCAACCAGATACTTCTGCACGCCCAACTCGACGCGCGCCGACTGAATCTCGGCGCGGCAGTGCATGATCGCGTCCGGCTCCTGCAAAGGAACGATGTCAACCTGTTCCAGCCTTCGCGCGTTGAACCCTGAGTCCCAGTTGCCGACGACGCGCGCCTCTTCGTCCGCTGCCGGGTAGCCGACGAGAATCTTTAGAAGGAAGCGGTCGAGTTGCGCTTCGGGCAGAGGGTACGTGCCCTCGTACTCGATGGGGTTCTCGGTCGCGAAGACCGTGAAGAGAGGCGAGAGCCGGTGCAACTCGCCGTCAATCGTCACCTGCCGCTCCTCCATCGCTTCCAAAAGCGCGGCCTGTGTCTTCGGCGGCGTGCGGTTTATCTCGTCGGCGAGCAGAACGTCCGTGAAGACGGGGCCGCGTCGCAGCGTGAACGTTGACTGCGCGGTGTTAAAGACGTTCGTGCCCGTGATGTCCGAAGGCATAAGGTCGGGCGTGAACTGTATACGGCTGAAGTCCGCGCCGACTATGCGCGCCAGCGTCTTCACCAGCAGAGTCTTCGCCGTGCCCGGCACGCCTTCCAGAAGCGCGTGCCCCTCGGCCATCAGCGCGACCAGCGTCTGCTCGACCACCTCGTCCTGCCCGACGATGACCTTGCCGAGTTCCGTTTTGATGTGCTCGACGGTTGCGGGGACGTTTTGAAGCAT
>DATINM010000041.1:0-1637 GCA_035474235.1 Pyrinomonadaceae bacterium | reverse complement strand
CGTTTTCGAGCGAGAAGAATTTTATCTCACGCGGCGTGCCGTTCTCCGTGACAGTGAAGTCTTCCTGCTTGAGATTGCCGACAACCTGCCCTTTCCGATCCGTGACGACCGCGTGCAACTGAACCAGAGCCGTGTCAACCTTGACGACATCATCCTGCTCGTTCTGCGCGGGCTGCGACTGTTGCGCGCGCACGGATGCGGCCCGCGGCGTGATAAGCATGACGCTCAAAAAGATTGCGATTGAAAATTTGCAAAGCGATCCCGACCTCATTATCCCTCCGCGCGTTGACGGTCTTAAACGGAAACCCGGCGCTTCGACCTGCTCGCGAGCGACCGCGCCGATGCCTTATCCGAGTGAAGCGAGTTTACGACGCTGTCTTTGATGCGGCGGCGAAATCGTTTGATGTCCGCCCGAATAAAATTGACGCGGAGGCGGTTTGATAAAGCGGCGCGCTCCGGTAAACTTCAGCTTTCGACAAAGGCAATCGAGGTTTAAGACTTTCGGCAATGGCGAACACGAACGTTCTCGCGATCATCGTCGGCGGCGGGCCCGCGCCCGGCATCAACGCCGTCATCTCCGCCGCCGCAATCGAGGCGATAAACGAGGGCTTCCGGGTCTTCGGCGTGCAGGACGGCTTCAAGTGGCTCATGCGCCGGGACGCTTCGCACGTCCGCCCCTTACGCATCGAAGACGTTTCGCGCATACATCTTCAAGGCGGCTCCGTCCTCGGCACGGCGCGCGACAATCCGACAAGATCCGAGCAGGCGACGCGCGCCGTCGTCGAGACTCTGCGCGCTCTCGGCATCACGCACCTCGTCACAATCGGCGGCGACGACACCGCGCTCTCTTCGAGCTTCGTCGCCGAACACTCCGATCATGCAATCAAGGTCGTCCACGTACCCAAAACGATTGACAACGACCTGCCTCTGCCGCCGCACATCCCGACCTTCGGCTACCAGACCGCGCGCCACGTCGGCGTCGAACTCGTGCAGAATCTTTTGGAGGACGCGCGCTCGACGAAACGCTGGTTCGTCGTCGTCGCGATGGGGCGAAAGGCGGGCTTCCTCGCGCTCGGCATCGGCAAGGCCGCGGGCGCGACGCTCACGGTCATCGGCGAGGAGTTCGAGGGGCGCGAGACTGTTCCCTTCTCTGAAATATGCGACATCGTAGAGGGCGCGATCATCAAACGCCGCGCGTTGGGCAAGCGTTACGGCGTCGCGGTGCTGGCCGAAGGTCTCATCGAAAAACTCGACCCGGCGGAGCTTGCAGACCTTCAGGACGTTGAGCGCGACGAGCACGGCCACATACGCTTCGCCGAAGTTGATCTCGCGCGCAAGCTCAAGAACGAAGTCCAGAGACGACTTGCAGAGCGCAGCCTTCGCGTCACGATCATCAACAAAAACATCGGCTACGAGCTTCGCTGCGCCGACCCCATCCCGTTCGACGCCGCGTACTGCCGCGACCTCGGCTACTCTGCGATTCGCTTCCTTCTCTCCGGCGGCAGCGACGCGATGGTCAGCATTCAAGGCGGGCGCATGATTCCCATCGCCTTCGCAGACATACGCGAGCCTGACACGGGCCGCACCCGCGTCCGCATGGTCAACGTCGAGAGCGAAGGCTACCGCGTCGCGCGCGA
>DATINM010000040.1:0-33546 GCA_035474235.1 Pyrinomonadaceae bacterium | reverse complement strand
ATTGCGGGAGGCCACGTCTCAGTTCCGTCGCAGACGTGGAAGGTGATAATCGTTCTGCCCGCGGGGACGAACGACGTGTCGAGGGTGACGACATCGACGCGGACGATAGCGGTAATCATGCCGAACGCGCAGGGCATCAGGAACAACGATTGGAAGAGCTACCGTGTGAGCGTCGATCAGGTCGAGGCTCTGACCGGCTACGACTTCTTCTCCAACGTTTCACCGAGCATACAGGCCGCCATCGAGTCGAGGGTTGACAACCAGTAGCGCAGACTGTGAACGCGCAATGCTGAACGATGAATTGAAGACAGATCGGTTTTCAAATTCATCGTTCAGCATTGCGACTGCGTCAGAAACGCAGGATCGTGTCGAACTGAAAACGCTTGAGCGTCCGGTTAAGCGAGCCGGGCGGCGTCGGCGCGAACGGGCCGTTCAGGCCGTTCGGCTGCTGCGTGAAGAAGCCCGTCAGCGTGAGAGAGACGCGCGGGTCGAGCGCGTAGCCGACGATGAAGCGGTGTATGCGCGCGTCCGTTGACTTGCCGATGTCGCTGGCGTTGAAGGGCGAGAGTATCGCGTCCTTCCCGATTCGCATGAACGTGTAGTCGAGCATCACGTCGCCGCGCGAGATCCTCTCGACCGGCAGCCGCAGAACGTCCTTGCCCGCCTGAAACTCCGCCCAGTAGCCGCGCCCCTCGTCGTTCGGCAAAACCGAGTCCGCGCCCGTCGGCCCCGCTACGACGACCGCGTGCGTCTGCGTGTTGTCAACGAAGTTGAAGAGAAGCATCAGGGGCCAGCGTTTGCTTTTCGAGATGTCGGCGCGCGCGATCAGGTCAACGAGGTTGTAGCCCGAAGAGAGACGACCGTCGCGGTTCACGGCGTTCGTGCTCGCGACCAGAAGGCCGAGGTTGCCGTTGCCCGCGACGAGCAACTCGCGCGGGACGGAAACCTGAGTCGTGACGGTGCGCGCCGGAGTTGTGCCCGAAGCCGGAATCGTGACGCTGACGGGGAATTGTATGTTCGTGCCGAAGACCTGCGCGGGTGTGATTAGCTGCGTGCCGGAGAAGTAGAGGTCTGAGGCCGAGAGCTTGAACGATAAATTCTTCGACGGCGCGACCTCGGTTCGGGCTTGCGCGCCGTAGAGCGCGAGGTCGCGCCCCGCGCGCCCCGAAGCACTCAAGTCAACGCGCCCGTCCGCGCCGAGCACGAACGCCGAGTTGCGCTCAAGCATCGGCAGTTGCCACGCGACGAGCGCGAAGTTTTTAAAAGCAGAGCCTTTGAAGTCGCGCGCGTAAGTCTCGCTCAAGCCCTCGACCGAGATGTCGTTGTCCCAAGTGAGTTCGGTGTGCGTCCACGGCGTGTCGAACTTCCCTGCCTGAATCTGGAAGCCGGGGAGCGCCTTCGGCTTGTAAGTGATGTACATCTGATCGAGCGCGAAGGGCTTGTGCGTGAAGAAGTCCGTGAGCGTCTGGTTGGTCACGGTCGCGTCCGGGAAAGAGCCTGTCGTGAGTCGAAGTCCCCACTCGAACTCGTCCGAGATTTTGCCGTGCACGCCGAAGCGCGCGCGCATGCGTAGGCGCTGCCGCGTCGTCAGAGGGTTGCCGAGCGTTCCGGGCACGTCGCTCGAAGCAAGCGCGTTCTGCTGGCCGTAGAAAGATTCGTAACGCAGGCGCAGGTCGCCGCTGAAGGTCATCGAGCCTAGCTGCTTCGCGACCGTCTCGCTCGTCTTCTTCGACTGTTCCTCGGCGTGCGCGACGCGCGCCTCAAGCTTCGAGTCCTGAGCAGCGGTCGCGCTCGCCGCCGTCGTCAACGCACTCGGCGCGCTGGCGGTCGCGTAGTTCGCGTCGCGGACGACGGCGGGCGTTGAATGCTGATCAGCCGCGACCTGATGTTCGGTCTGCTCGACGCGCGTGCGCAACTCGCCGACGAGCCGCGCCTGCTCTCTGAGCGCCGCGCGTAACTCCTCGATCTCTTCGCGCTGCTCGCTCAACTGCCCGCGCATCTCTTCAATCGAGAAGAGGCCGCCGGAAACTTTCGTCTCCTGCTTCGCGACCGTCTGCGGGTCGGGCTGTGAAGATCGCGCGACGCCCGCCGCCGAAGCAGGCGACTGCGACTGCGCCGCCGTGGCGAGCGCGACGATGAATAGAGACGTGACGGCTGCGCGTAGAATCGTCTGACGCATTAGACTCCCTCCTCGAACTTTTCTTTGATTGAGAACCGGGTGTTTCTCGTCCCGCAATCGTATATCACAAATCTCTGAATGCGAGATAAGCAAAGGTCGATAAAACAGAGGCCGGAGGCAGTTGGACTTTGAAAAGCCAAACCCGGCGACTTCAAACGTTCGTGACGGAAGGTAGCGCGCGCGGCGCGGCTCGACAACTGACCTTCAGACCTCTCGCTCTTCTCATTCCCGTTGTCACCCGACTGACTTGCATGTAGAATTTTGCGGCAGCGTTCTGGTCAAAGGAATCGCGTATGGCTCTTCTTCGCATCACGGATGCCGGCGGGCGCGAGTGGCAGTTGCCGCTCTCGGCGCAGGGCGTGTGCACGATAGGGCGCGCGCCCGATAACAGCGCCGTCCTAAACGACCCTCGCGCCTCGCGCTACCACGCGCACGTCAAGTTCCGAAACGGCGCATACGTCATCGCCGACGGGAGCGTTGACGGCAAGCTCTCGGCCAATCACGTCTTCGTCAACGGCGAGCAGCGGCTCGAACACGCTCTGCGCGAGGGCGACCTCGTGCAGATAGGCGCGAGCCAACTGCGACTCGACCTCTCGGACGAGCGTGGGCGAGCGCCGGAAGCGCACTTCGACGACAAGCCGCTCGGCCACACGCAACTGCTCGTCTCGGCCAACGACGTGATCCGCGCCGCGCTCGCCTCGCGCGCCGCGCCGTCGGTCGCCGCCTCAGCGCCGAGCGCCGAACTCGAAGACCTGCGGCGCAAGGCGAAGATACTCGCCATGCTCTACGAGATGTCGAAGACGCTCGGCTCGGTCTTCGACCTCGACCAGATATTCGGCAAAGCCTGCGAAGTCATCTTCAGCGCGACGCCCGCCGACCGCGTCGTCGCGCTACTCAAGGACGAAGACGCCGAGGGCGACGACGACCTCAAACTCGTGGCGATTCGCGCGCGCGACGAGAACCGCGCGACGCACGCGCAGCGCCAGCCCATAGGCCGCACGATCACGCGCAAGGTGATGCGCGACCGTCAGGCGCTTCTGTCTCAGGACGCCGCGGCTGATTCTGAGTTCGCCGGAGTCCATTCGATAGTCGCACAGGGCGTTCACTCGACCATCTGCGCGCCGCTCATCGCAGACACGCGCGTCCACGGCGCGCTCTACGCCGACCGGCTCGACCCGTTCACAGCGTTCACGCGCGACGATCTGGAACTGGTGAGCGCCGTCGCAGCGCAGGCGGCGGTCGCCGTCGAGAACGCGCGCTCGCACGCGCGGCTCGCGCGCGAAGAGGTCGCGCGCGCAAACTACAGCCGGTTTTTGCCTGAGTACGTCGTCCAACAGATTTTGGAGAACCCCGACTCGTTCAAACTCGGCGGCGTCAACCAGACGCTGACGGTTCTCTTCGCCGACATACGCGGCTTCACGCGCCTCTCCGAGCACGCGCAGCCCGAACGAGTCGTGCAGCTTTTGAACAACTACTTCACGGCGATGTCCGACATAATCTTCGCGCACGGCGGCACGCTCGACAAATACATCGGCGACGGGCTAATGGCTCTGTTCGGCGCGCCGACGGCGACGCCCGAAGACGCCTGCAATGCCGTCTCCGCCGCGGTCGCGATGCAGCAGCAGATCGTCGTCATCAACGAGCAGTTGCGGGCCGAGGGCCTCGCCGAGATAGCCATCGGCATCGGCCTTCACACAGGAGTCGCCACGGTCGGCTACATCGGCTCGGAGCGCCGCAGCGAGTACACGGCTATCGGCGACACGGTGAATCTCGCCGCGCGGCTCGAACAAAATTCGCAGCCGGGACAAATCCTTCTGAGCGACGCGGCGGCACGCGCCGCCGAGAGGGCCGGCTGCAAGTTCAACCCGCGACCGCCCATCACCGTCAAGAACCGCGTCCAGCCCGTGCCCATCTTCGAGGTTGACTACGGACAGACGCCCACGAGCGCGGGCAGCACGGGGACTGCCGCGAAGCCCTCCGCACACTGAGTTTTGGACGAATGGCTTAATACTCTCACGTAAGAATTTTAATAAAGAAGCGGCCCGCTAAGCCGGAGATAGAAAAGAGCGGAAACAGATTTATGTCGTCGAACACGTTTATGAGAAAGACTCGCTCGCTGATGTCGTTCGAGGGGCTGCGCGATCTTGTGTCGGACTCGATGGCGATTGACATCGGCTCGACCTCGGTCATCATCGCGGTGCGCGGGCGCGGCGTCGTCGTTGACGAGCCAGCGGTCGTCGCCGTCAACAAATTGTCGGGCGATTCGGTCGCCTACGGTCGCGAGGCTCACGAGATGTTGGGGCGCGAGTCGCGCGACGTGACGCTCGTAACGCCGCTCGTTGACGGCGTCGTCGCGGACTTCGAGCGCACGCGGAAGATGCTCGACCACTTCGTCCGCGCCGCGCGCAGCGGAACCTCTCACTTCAGCCGACGCGCTGTGATGAGCGTCCTGTCCGGCATCACGCAGGTCGAGCAGCGCGCGCTGCTCGCGGCGGCAGAGCAGGCGCACATCGGTCGCGTTTACATGGTTGAAGAGGGCTTGGCCGCCGCAATCGGCGCGGGCGTCTCGGTCGAAGACAAGAAGGCTTCGGCGGTAGTTGACATCGGCGGCGGAACTACAAACGTCGCCGTCGTCGCGCGCGGCATGATCGTTTACGCGCAGGCCGAGCGGGTCGGCAGCTTCGACATTGACGAGGCTATCGTCAGCCGGCTCCGCCGGCATCACGGACTAATCATCGGCGCGCCGACAGCCGAAGCGCTGAAGAAGCAACTCGGGTCGGCAATCGAGCCTCAGAACCCCGCGCGCAGCCTCAGCGTCCGCGGGCGCGACGTGCAGACCGGCACGCCGCGCGCCGCCGAGATTACGAGCGAAGAGGTTTGCATCGCAGCCGACGCCGTCGTCCGTCGTCTGTCGCGCGTCGTCAACCGCGCGCTCGGCGAGTTGCAGCCAGAAGTGGCCGCCGACATCTACGACCGCGGCCTGATACTGACGGGTGGCGGCGCTCTGCTCGACGGCATGGCCGAGTTCCTGCAACGCGAGACAAACCTCGCCGTGAACATGCCCGACGAGCCGCGCTACGCGATTGTGCGCGGCCTCTCCCAACTCTTCGACGAGCCGCTTCTCCTGCGCCGCGTCACACGCAACGACCAGTCTTACCTGCTCGACGAGACCGCCTTTGAAGCTTAGTGATGAGTGATAAGTGATAAGAGAAACCGAATGCAGTTTCTTATCACTTATCGCTCATCACTCTTTTTATGAATTTCCTTGGCTTATTCAAGCGGCAGATTCAAGTGGCGCGCGTCTCCGGCATACCCGTCCGCATTGACTATCGCTGGTTCGTCGTCTTCGCGCTGTCGGCCTGGGTCATCGCGGCGAGTTTCCGCGCGGGGACTACTGTGACGCAGTTCGTCAGGCTCGATGAACCAGCGGCGTGGGCGGTCGGTGTAGTGACGACGTTCGCGCTCTTCCTCTCGATCTTCGGCCACGAGCTTTCGCACGCGCTGCTTGCGCGCGCCGAAGGCATCGAGAGCGACGAGATAGTTCTGCACCCTTTCGGCGGGCTGACGCGACTCCGACGCGAACCCGACAACCCGCGCGCAGAGTTTCGCATAGCCATCGCGGGGCCGAGCGCGAGCTTTCTGATCGGCATCGTCGCGCTCGTCGGCTTCTACGTCTCGAAGGTCTTGGGTCTTGACACAATGGCCGCGGCGCTCTCAATCGTCGGCTTCTGGAATTTCATAATCGCCGCATCGAACCTTCTGCCCGGATACCCGCTCGACGGCGGACGCGTGCTGCGAGCGTTTCTGTGGAAGAAGACAGGCCAGTTGGAAGATGCGACGCGCATCGCGAGTCTCGGCGGCCAACTCATCGGCGGCACGCTCATAGTCTTCGGCGGCTACTTTTATCTTAAGCTCAGCGATCCATTCACGGGACTCTGGCTCGCGCTCGTCGGCTTCTTCCTCTTCGACGCGGCGCGCTCGGTCGTTCGCAGTCGGAAGGGTCTGCAAACCGCAGGCGACGCGATGACCGCGCCCGTCACGGTCGAGCCGGACGCGACCGTTCGCCACTTCGTTGACAACCTTCTCCCGCTTCACCGGCAGGAAGTCTTCGCCGTCGCCCGCGCGCGAAGTCTCCACGGCATACTCACGCTCCGCGACCTCAAAGAACTCCCGCGCGAGCGCTGGCACACAACCCTCGTCCGAGACGTGATGCGACCCGTCGCGCCCGACCTCTTCGTCGCGCCGCAGACTCCGCTCCCGCGCGCCGAGCGACTTTTGAACTCAAACGGCGCGGGCGCGCTCGCCGTCGTCAACGACGCGGGCGAACTCGTCGGCCTCCTGCTGCGCGGTCGCATCAAGCGCCGCGTCAAAGTCAAAGCCTGAAGTTACCCCGGCTCAGTTTGGAAGCGTGAGGAAATTTCTACGTGGGAATAATCGTGCTTACTTGCCGCGACGCCTCACGCCTTCGTGCTTCTTTACGCTCGGCAGTCTGGCCGGTAAGTCCAGATCGTCGTCAATCAAAGCCTCGACATAGACGTTCGCGACGCGGGCGTACTCCAAAAGGATTAGCAGCGACGGCTCGCGCTTTCCCGTCTCGAAATGTGAGATGTAATGTCGGTAGCCGGTCTGACCCATCCCGATTCGGCCAAGCATTTCGGTCTGCGACAAGCCGAGGTCGTGGCGTATCTGAAGAAGCTTCTCAGCGAGCCTTACGGGCCGCTCTCGTGCAGCGCCACCCATCAGGAGTTTCCTCCTGGTAAGGCTCTCGTTGGCGCACATCGCTTGCTTTCCGTCACGAATGTGACTACACTGCTCTTGCCGCTTGCTGTCGCCAAAAGTCCTCGTGGCCTTCTACTGGCGACGCCCATCACTCGGTAGTGAGAGAGTCAAGCATCCGGTCGTTGCCGATTTTTCAAAGACGGGAACGCGACGAAATATAACACAGGAGGTTCACATGGGCATTTTAGTCAGCGATTAGCGCAGGCACGTCTTGGGGGAAAGACTGTGCCGCCGCCGTGGCCCGCCGGGCCTTGGCGCGAGGGGCCGCGTGCACGTAGGTGGGCGTGTGCGCGGCCCCGCCGCATTTAATAGCGGTCGGGGCGGTGACACGGATTACTTCACCACCTAAAGAAACGGGCGCGTTGATTTGCGCCGGTTTTTGCAGCATAATCGGCGCGGAGGCGTGCAAACACACAAGGGCGGAGGTCGTCTATGCTGGCGGTGATCGGCGCGCTGGTCGTCAACGCGCTGATAGCTGTGTTCAAGTTCATAGCCGCCGGCATCACTGGTTCGTCGGGGATGATGGCCGAGGCTTTGCACTCGCTCGCCGACACGACGAACCAGATTTTTCTTCTGCTCGGACTCCGGTTCTACCAGCGCCCCGCCTCCGAGAAGCATCCTTTCGGCCACGGCAAGGAGCGCTTCTTCTGGTCTTTCATCGCGGCCATTTTCATCTTCGGCGTCGGCGCGACCTACGCGATCTACGAAGGCGTCGTCAAGCTCTATCACCCGCAGCAGCCGGAGAGGTTGGGTTGGGCTTACGGCGTGCTCGCGGCCTCGTTCGTGCTTGAAAGCGTCTCGATCTCTATCGCGATTTATCAGGAGATGCGCGAGGCGCGGCACGAAGGGATGACGTTCGCGGAGTATCTTCGCGAATCGAAAGACCCGACCGCGAAGACCGTGCTCTTTGAAGACTCGGCGGCGCTCGTCGGCATCGTCATCGCCGCCACCGGACTCTTTCTGACCGAGCACGGGGTCGGCCCGCGCGGCGGCGCGTACTGGGACGGGCTGGCTTCAATCGCAATCGGCTGCGTGCTCGCGGTCGTCGCGTTCATACTCGCGCGCTCGTCGCGTGGCTTGCTGCTCGGCGAGGCCGCGACCGAGAAGGTTCGCGAAGCGATACGCCAAGCGATACTCTCGCACCCGAACGTCGTCGAGGTCGTAGAACTTCTGACGATGCACCTCGCGCCGAAGCAGATTTTGATAAACGCGCACGTCAACTTTCGCGACGATCTTGAGACCGACGAGATAGAAAAATCGATCCGTCAGATCGAACAGAACATCAAGCGTGCCGAGCCGATGGTTGACATGATTTTTCTTGAGACAGCGCGCCCGAGCGAGCCGGGGCCGGACGAGCCGATACCGCAGCACATCGGATAGCTATTAGCTATTTCGTTGCTGGCTATTGGCTTCAGGCAAAGCACCGAAAGAGCGCCATTAGTCAGAAGCCATGAGTAGCCGACAGCCGACAGCTAATATTCAAAAGCTAACAGTCGACAGCCAGCAATGTTTCAGCAGTCGCCGAGCCAGTATTTGGGAAGCCTACGCGAGCCGCGTAACCTCGTGGACATCGCGCTCGTCTTCCTTCTGGTTTACGCGCTGCTGAGGCTGATACGCGGGACGCGCGCCGCGCCGATGGCAGCAGGCATTGGCGGACTCGCGCTGCTCTATTGGACTGCCGCGCGCTACGATCTGGCGACGCTCGAATTCATACTCCGCCCCGCGCCCGTTTACGTCGGCGTCGCGATCATCGTCCTCTTCCAGAACGAAATCCGGCAGGCGCTCATATCTTTCGGCAACCGATTCCGAATGCCTTTCCTGATTCGTCACCGGGGGCAGTTCGGCGAAGGCGTTTACGACGAGATAGTGCTCGCCGCGACGACGCTCGCCTCGACGAAGACCGGCGCGCTCATCGTCGTCGAGCGCGGCGTAAACCTCCGCAACGTCATCGAGGGCGGCGTGAAGATGGACGCCGAATTGTCCTACGATCTGCTCGTCACCATTTTCAACCCTGCGACGCCGCTGCACGACGGCGCGGTCGTCATACGCGGCCACCGCGCAGCCGCAGCCGCGTGCTTCCTGCCGCTGACCTTAAACCCTCTGCTCTCGAAAGACCTCGGCACGCGACATCGCGCCGCAATCGGCATAACCGAAGACACAGACGCGGTCGCCGTCGTCGTCAGCGAAGAGACCGGACTCATCTCCTTCGTGCAGGGCGGGCGCATACGACGCGGCCTCGACGCGACGCGGCTTCGCGCGGCGATACTCGACGCGCTCGAACCGCGTGGGCGTGCGACCGCCGCCGCGGAAGTGAAGGCGGACGAGGCCGAGACTTCGACCGAGGTCAGAGGCCAGAGGTTAGAGGTCAGCGAAAAGACCTCTTCTAACCTGTGACCTTCGGCCTCCGAACTTATAACTTCGGGCTTCTAATTTCAGAACGATGGCTCTCGACCTGACGAAAAAAAAGGACGAATCGCACGGCGCTCGGCGTTGGCTGCGCGAGTTCTTCCTCGAAGACTGGACGCTGAAGCTCATGGCGTTCGTCATCACGCTCGGCCTCTGGTACGCCGTAACCACGCAACGCGCGCCCGCTTCGATGCGCCTGCGCGCAGTGCAACTCGACTTCATACTCCCGGAGAACGTGCAGATCGGCAACGAACCCGTCGAAGAGGTTGACGTGACGCTCGAAGGCAGCCAGAGCAAGCTCGCAGACCTGAGTGCGCACAGCCTCGTCGCGCGCGCCAACGTCTCCGACCTCAAGCCCGGCGACCGCGTCGCACGCCTCACCGACCGCAACGTCGAGATGGACTTGCCCGAAGGCGTCCGCATCACCGATATCACGCCGCGAAGCGTCACGCTCCACCTCGAACCCGTCGTCGAGCGCCGCGTGCCCGTCGAGGTTCGCTTCGAGGGCGACCCGCCCGACGGCTTCAAACGCCTCGGCTTTCAGGTGACGCCCGAAGAGGTGCGCGTCAGCGGCCCCGAAAGCCACGTGCAGGCCGTCGAGAAGGCTTACACCGAAACCATCTCGCTCGCCGAACAGCGCAACAGCCTTGCAACGCAGGTCGCCGTTGACATCCCAGACCACAAGGTCACGCCGCTCGACCCGTCGGTCTCAGTCCGCGTCGAGATCGCAGAGGAGCGGTCGGAGCGCCGCTTCACGAACGTCCCCGCGCGCGCGGCAGACGGCGGCGCGGTCACGCCGTCGAGCGCGACCGTCATGCTCAGCGGCCCGCGCTCCGTCGTCGATGCCCTTCGCCCCGAAGACGTGCGCCTCGTCGTCGAGGCCGGCGCGGACGGCACGACCACGCCGCGACTATCTCTCCCGCCGATTGCCGACGGTCGCGTCGAACTCGTATCGACAAGCCCCTCAGAGTTCATCGTCAACAAGTGAATGCCGGTTCAAGGTTCAAAGTTCAAGGTTCAAAGTTAAGAGCATCGGTTTTCAACTTTGAACTTTGAACCTTGAACTCCTATTCAACTTTGAACCTTGAACTTTGAACTCTTATGATTATCTCGATGAAAAAACTTTTCGGCACGGACGGGATGCGAGGCGAGGCGGGGCAGTTCCCGCTCGACGCCGCGTCGGTTCGCACGGCGGGTCGCTCGCTCGCGCGGCACCTGTCGGAAAAGCTCGGACGCGCGCCGCGCGTCGTGACGGGTCGAGACACGCGCGAGTCGGGCGCTTGGATCGAGCGCGCGCTTGTCGAAGGCGCGCGTGAGTCGGGCGCTCACGTCGAATCGGCGGGCGTCGTCACGACGCCGGGCGTGGCGTACCTTGCGCGCACGCTCCCGGCGGACGTGGGCGTCGTCGTCAGCGCCTCGCACAATCCTTTTCAGGATAACGGCATCAAGATTTTCGTGCCCGACGGCAGCAAACTCGACGACGCGACCGAGCGGCAGATCGAGGCCGACATCTATGCCGAACGCGCCGCGGCGCGTGATGCGAGCGCGGAAGAAAAAAGTCAGGTCGAGCGCGCAGCGAAAGTTGATGAGGGCAACGTTGGAATAAATAATGAGAGTAACGTCGGAATAAATGTTGACGTTGGCAACGCCGGAGCAGGCCGGGCCGTTTCCGAATTGTCGGTGTTGCGCTCGTCCGAGTTGAGAAAACGTTACCTCGATTATCTCGCCGGAGATGTCGCCGCGGGACTCGAACTCGGAGGTTTGCACATCGTCGTTGACTGCGCCAACGGCGCGGCCTCCGAACTCGCGCCCGCATTGCTCGCGAGGCTCGGCGCGCACGTCGTCGCAATCGGCGACGCGCCCGACGGTCGCAACATCAATCGCGACTGCGGCTCGCTCCACATGGACGCGCTAAGGCGTCGAGTTGTCGAAGAGGAAGCGCAACTCGGCGTCGCATACGACGGCGACGCGGATCGCTCACTCTTCGTGGACGCGCGCGGTCGGCTCGCCGACGGCGACGCTACTCTTTGGGTTCTCGCCAAACGTATGCAGGAGCGCGGCGAACTCGCGGGCGGTCGAGTGGTCGCGACCGTGATGAGCAACATCGGGCTTGAGCTTGCGCTTCGCACGCGCGGCGTGGAGTTGCTGCGCGCCGACGTGGGCGACAAGTACGTGCTCGAAGAGTTGCTGCGCACGGGCGCGTCGCTCGGCGGCGAGCAGTCGGGCCACATAATCTTCCCGCGCGTGAGTCTCGCGGGCGACGGGATGATTACGACCGTCGGCCTGCTTCGCGCGATGCGCGAGTCGGGTCGCGCGCTACACGAACTGACCGAGGGCTTCGAGCGTTTTCCCCAAGTGCTCGTCAACGTCCGCGTGCGCGAGAAGCGCGCCTTCGAGGATGTCGCGGAGGTCGCGCGGGCGGCGCGCGAAGTGCAGTCGCAACTCGGCGAACGCGGACGCCTTCTGCTCCGCTACTCTGGCACAGAGCCGCTGGCGCGCGTGATGATCGAGGGGCAGAGTCAGGAAGAGATAGAGCGTCTGGCCGAAAGTCTGGCCGCTGTCATTCGACAAAGTCTCGGCGAAGGCTGAATCTCTGAGGCGAGAAATTTTTACGCAAGGGCGAGTGTAAGACTTACACTCGATTCCTAATTTTACTCGCGCCGGCGCGCGTCGGCTTATTGAAAGGTTAGTAAATTCGCGGCTTTTGAACATTAATTTTTCTTCGCTCGCTTGGCATGGACATTGCGATATAGATTGTGGGGCAAGAGAGACGGTTGGTGGATCCTCCGTCTCAGTGGTTGCTGGGGTGAGGACAGTGACCACACATTAAGAGGGCGCGGCATTCCCCAAGTTTGCCGCGCCCTCGACTTATGTGCGGCGAACGCAGAGTGCGACGCGCGACGCCCGCGGCCCAACCCTTCTCAACTCCGTGATACAATCAGACCGAACTTTAAGACCGCTTGTCGCGTGCGTGTCGTCGTCGAGGCGCGCGCCGAAATGTTGACCGCGCGTGCGCGTCGCAAAGGCATCATGCACGTACGTACCTCAAAAATCTTTTCCGACGCGCACGCTTGAGAGCCACGCGCTCCGCCTGAGATGAACCCGAGCGAATACCGACGCGAATACGCCGCGTACTTCTCTTCGGTCGCGCGCGAGCGGTTCGAGCATCACGCGGGTCTCAAACGCGACCTCGACCTAAGTCCGACTGAAGATCGCCACGCCGAACTCTGGACGCGCGAATCTGTCGAAGACCTTCGGCGTGCTCTCGAAGAGACGCCCGAACATTTCGAGACGGAGCGCGCGGGTCTTCGAGCGCTCGCGGGCGCGGCGTCGGTCAAACACGCGGAAGAAGCCGCGCGCGAGTTGACGGAAGAGCTTCGGCGGTGCTCGGAGTCTGCGCGGGTTGACCGGGACGGCTCGAAGGTCGAGGCCGGCTTAGTGCCGGACTTGCTCGCCGCCGACGGGGACGCCGCGCGACGGCGCGAGCTTGCGCGGCGTTGGTTCGACGCTTCGAGCGCGTGCGAAGATTTGAGAGCCGCGCGCTTCGACGCGCTCGAAGCGACGGCTCGCAAACTCGGCTTCGGCGGCAGGCGCGCGCTGTACGAGAGCTTCACGGGCGCAAGTCTTGAGAGGCTGTCCGCGTCCGCCGCAGCGTTTTTGGAGAGCACCGCGCCGGTCTTCTTGTCGCACCTCGCGCGCTGGTCGGCGCGTGAGTTGCCGTCGGGCGCGGCGCGTGCGGCGGACTTCGCCGATCAGTTTTTCTTTGAGCGGGGCACACGCTTCGACGCGCACTTTTCGGCGGGCGCGCTGCGCTCGCTCTACGCAAAGACGCTCGCGGGCCTCGGCATTCGCGTCGAGTCGCAGCAGGGACTTTTGATTGACGATGAAGTCCGACCTTTGAAAGAAGCACGCACGGCTTGCTTCGCGGTCAGCCCGCCGCGGGACGTTCGCCTCGTCTTCGGCGCGCGCACGTCCGGCCCGGACTTCTACCGGCAGACTTTTCGCGAAGGAGCGCGCGCGCAGATGTTCGCGTGGACTTCGCGTGACACGGCGGCGCGTCACCCGGAGTTTGTTCGCGCGCCCGACACGGCTACGGAAGAAGGGCATGCGATTTTGCTGTCCGGCTTTTTCGGCGAGCCTTCGTGGCTCGCCGCCACACACGGTTTGCGCGCGACCGAGGCGCGCGAGACAGCGCACTTCTCTGCGCTGCTCGATCTGTACGAGACGAGGCGCGCGTGCGCGCGGCTTCATTACGCGCTCGCCGTCGAAGCGGCGAACGACAAGCGCTCCGAGCGACTGGCCGAAGAGTACGTCTCGACGTTCACCGACGCGACCGGCTTTCGTCATTACGCGTCCACGCGGCTCGTGGACGCGGACGAGTGGTTCGCGTCGGCGACCGATTTGCGCGCGCGGCTTTTCGCGGCGGGACTTCGCGAGCACTTACGCGGGCGGCACGGGCGGCGCTGGTTTCAGTCGCGCGCGGCGGGCGAGGAGTTGATTGACATCTGGAACACGGCCTCGCGCTATCCGGTCGAAGAACTCGCGCGGCTCGCGTGGGGCGGCGAGTTGAGCTTCGACCTTCTGGCCGAGGCGTCGCTCGCGGCACTGGAAGTCGAAGATGACGTTTGAAGGAAAGACGAGGCGCGTCGCCGTGCGGCTCGAAGGCGGCAAGGGCTACGCGATAGAGATCGGCGCGGGAGTGCTCTCCGAGTTGGGCCGCGTCGCGCGCGCGAGCCTCGCGTCTGAGTCGCGCCGCGCCGCGCTCGTCTCGAACCGTCGCGTGTTCGCGCTCTACGGCGAGCGCGCGGTCGAGTCTCTACGCGCGGCGGGCTTTGGCGTCACGCACTGGCTGATGGGCGACGGCGAACGCTTCAAGACTCTGCGGACGGCGGGGCGCGCGCTCGAATTTCTGTCGGAGTCGAAGCTTGAGAGGAGCGACGCCGTCGTCGCGCTCGGCGGCGGTGTGGTCGGCGACCTCGCGGGTTTCGCCGCGGCTACTTACCTGCGCGGCGTCCGGTTCGTGCAAGTGCCGACGACGCTTCTCGCGCAGATTGATTCGTCTGTCGGTGGGAAGACGGGCGTCAACACACGCGCGGGCAAGAATCTGGTCGGCGCGTTTCATCAGCCCGCGGCCGTCCTTGTTGACACCGAGACTCTTCGGACGCTTCCGCCGCGCGAGATGACCGCCGGATGGTGCGAGGCGATCAAGCAAGGCGCGGTCGGCGACGAAAAACTCTTCGAGCGCACGCGAAGATTTTTGGAGGACGAGGCGCTGAGGTCGCGGCGAAAAAGCGACGCACATCGCGTCGAAGAAAGTCGCAGGGAGAAAGTCGGTGCGCGCGAAGAAGAGTTGGCGCGAATCATCGCCGCGCAGTGCGAGTTCAAAGCCGGAATCGTCGCGGGCGACGAGCGCGAGGATGTCGCGCGCAATGACGCTCGCTCGCGTCGCGTGCTCAACTTCGGCCACACGGTCGGGCACGCGCTCGAAGCCGTGACCGGGTACAAGCGCTTCCGGCACGGCGAGGCAGTCGGCCACGGGATGATCGCCGCCGCGGAGATTTCGAGGCGGCTAGGATTGTTGGACGAATCGGAGCTAGAATCGTTGCGCGAGGCCGTGCGGCTCGCGGGACGACTGCCATGTGCTTCCGACCTCGACGTTGAAACTATCCGCCGCGCGTTGGGCGCGGACAAGAAGTCGGTCGGCGGCAGCGTCCGCTGGGTTCTGCTCGAAGGCATCGGTCGCGCGCGAGTCGTGGACGGGAGGGAAGTCCCCGACTCGGTTATACGCGCGTCGGTCAACGCCGCAATCGGCGCTGACCGACCTTCGCGCCCGACGCTCTAAGAAAGAAAACTGATAATAATAATGGCTATCGTAAACAACAGACTCGCGCGCCCGCGCGGGCGCGGCGAGCGCGGTGGTTCGCGCCTCAACTTCCTGATCGTCCTGCTCGTCATCGCGCTCGTTGGCTACTCCGCGTACAACTACGCGCCCGTCGAGTTCAACGCATATCGCTTCAAAGACTTCATGCAGGAGACAGTCAACAAGGCCGCTTACCCGCCGGGGCAGACGAACGAGTGGGTCACGCAGCAGTTGCGCGCCGCCGCGTCGGACTACGACCTTCCGCCGGACATGAACGTCGGCGTGCAGAGAGACGAAGGCCACATCACCGTGCGCGTGCAGTGGACGCGGCCCGTGAAACTGCCCGGCTACATCTACGAATACAAGTTCGACCACACAGTCCACAGCAGCGGCTTCATCAACCAACAATACTAAAAGGATGAAGGCGGAAGGATAAGGATAAAGGCGGAAGGATGAAGACGAAAGTGAAGGCAGAAAGCCTTTCTTTCATCGTTCATCCTTCCGCCTTCATCCTTTAATTTCACGCCGCGGCGGCTGAGACTTTTCTGGTTTGCAGTTGGACTAGTCCGGCGGGCGCGGCGGCGAGCCATGTCGTCGGGCAGACGCCGCATCGCGTGCAGGTGTCAACGGAGGGGCACGGCGCGGTCGAGCGCGCGACCTGCGCGCGCGCGTGTTCCTTCTCAAGAAACGCGCGGCCCATGCCTGAGTCAACGATCTCCCACGGCAGAATTTCGTCGTAAGCGCGCGCGCGGCTCGTGTGAAACGCGGCGTCCAGCTTCGTCTCGCGCAGCGCCGCCTGAAGGTCGCCGCGGTGTCTGGCCGTTGACTCGATAACGCGCGCGACCCGCCGGTCGCCCGAAGAGAACAGAGCCTGCTCGTGCGCGATGCGCGCCGACATCACCCTGACCTCGACGTTCGGGATGCGCGCGAGATTTTTCGAGAGCCATTTCAGGCGTCGCTTGAGTTCGCGTTCCTCGCAGACAGGCTCCCACTGAAAAGGCGTGTTCGGCTTTGGCACAAAGCCGTTGAGCGCCGGAATGATCTTGCCCGCGCGTCCGAACTTCTTTCCGGCTTCGAGCATCCTGTCCTTGATGCGCGTGACGAGTTCGACCATCGCTTCGAGGTCTTCGTCCCTTTCGGTCGGCAGACCCGTCATCATGTAGAGCTTGACGGTCAGCATCCCCCGGTCGAAGACCGCGCCGCAGATGTCAACGATCTCGTCGTTCGTAAGATTCTTATTGATGACCTTGCGGAGCCTGTCCGAGCCGGTTTCAGGCGCGACGGCGATCTGCTGGTCGCCCGACTCGACGAGCGCATCAAGCAGTTCGTCTTCGATCTGATCGAGCCTGAGCGACGAGACCGAGATGCGATAGCCCATCGCGCGAAGGCCGCCGAGGATTTCGCTTATCTCCGGGTGGTCGCACACCGCCGTCGAGACGAGGCCGATCTTGTCCGTGCGCGAGCGCCACTCTTCGGCCTTCGCGAGAATGTCGCGCGCGGGCACGACGCGCGGCGGCCAGTAGTTGTAGCCCGCCCAACAGAAGCGACACCCCTGCGAGCAGCCGCGCGAAATCTCAACCAGAAATCGCTCGCCCATCTCGGCTTCCGGCGCGAAGATTATAGATGACGGCGCGAAGACCTCCGGCTCTTTCAACTTCTCGACGATCTCAGCGTCGCCGCGCCGAATCGCGCGGCGGAGCGAGCCTTCCTTCGGATTCTCAGCCGCGACGATGCGGCCTACGCTCGCGGGCACGCCCTCGGCCTTCGGCGTGTAAGATTTGATCGTGCCGTCCGCGTTGTACTCGACTTCGTAGAGCGAAGGCACGTAGAAGCCGCGCCCCACGCGCGCGAGCTTCAGAAGCAAGTCTTCCTTCGTCCCGCCCTCTTCCGAGTTCTCGAACAGAAGATCGACGAGACGGGGCACGAGAATCTCGCCCTCGCCGACGGCGACAACGTCCGTGAACTCGGCGATGGGTTCGGGGTTGAGGAACGACGCCGCGCCGCCCATCAAAACGAGCGGGTCGTGGTGTGTCCGGTCACTTGCCCACACAGGCACGCGCGCGAGACGGAGCATGCGCGCCATGTTCAGGAAGTCGGTCTCGAACGAGATCGAGAAGGCAACGATGTCGAAGTCGCGCACGGGCGTCTGCGATTCAAACGAGAGCAGCGGCGCATTCGTGCGCTCGTACTCGCGCAGTTCCGAATCTTCGGGGAGGAAGACGCGCTCGCAAGAGACATCCGGGACTCGGTTGAAAAGCTCATAGACCGACTGGAATCCGAGGTTCGCCATCCCGACGCCGTACACGTTCGGATAGCACAGCGCAACGCGCAAACCTGCGCCGCGCTTCAAAACCCAGCCCTCTTCGGTCGCGAGCCTGCGCCGGTAACTTTCTACAACTCTCTTCGACATTCTTCGGCCAATCTTTCGCTGAAAAACAGAGGCGGCAAGTCTGAATTTGATGATTTAGACTTGCCGCCAGTTTACCGCAGTTTTTGCTGTACAGGCTACTGCCTGACGCTCTCCAAGAACGCCTTGAGCTTGCGCGAGCGCGAAGGGTGTCGGAGTTTGCGGAGCGCCTTGGCTTCGATCTGGCGTATGCGCTCGCGCGTGACGGCGAAGTGCTGGCCGACTTCTTCGAGCGTGTGCTCGCTGCCGTTGTTGCCGAGGCCGAAGCGCATCTTGATGACTTTCTCTTCGCGCGGCGTCAGGGTCGCCAGAACCTCGTCCGTTATCTCGCGCAGGTTCGTCGCGACGACGGCGTCCGCGGGGTTGAGTATCGACTTGTCTTCGATGAAGTCGCCAAGGTGCGAATCCTCTTCCTCGCCGATGGGCGTCTCCAAAGAGATAGGCTCCTGCGCGATCTTCAGAACCTTGCGAACCTTCGAGACGGGGATGTCCATCTTGCGCGCGATCTCTTCGCTCGTAGGCTCGCGCCCCAACTCCTGCACGAGTGCGCGGCTGGTGCGGATGAGCTTGTTTATCGTCTCGATCATGTGCACGGGGATGCGGATTGTCCGAGCCTGATCGGCAATCGCGCGGGTGATTGCCTGACGAATCCACCACGTCGCGTAAGTTGAAAATTTATACCCGCGCCGCCACTCGAACTTGTCAACGGCCTTCATCAAACCGATGTTGCCTTCCTGAATCAAGTCCAAAAATTGAAGGCCGCGGTTCGTGTACTTCTTCGCTATCGAGACGACGAGCCGGAGGTTGGCTTCGATGAGTTCGCGCTTGGCCTGAGCGGTCTCGGCCTCGCCGGTGACGACGGTTTGCAGGGAGCGTTTGATCTCGACGGGCGAGACGTTGTGTTCGGCCTCGACCTGTTGGAGGCGGCGGCGTGCGTTCGAGATGTGACGCTTAAACTCCTTCTCCTCGTCGGGACGTACGCGCTTGCGCCCAAGCTTCTCCGTGTAGCTCGCGATCTCGTTTTCGGCGATGCGAATCTCTTTCGCGACCTTGCGGACGGCGTTGATGAGGCGCTGGCGCGCGTGCTCGGTCAGGTTAAGCTGCCGCATCTCCTGCGCGATCTCAAGCCGCATTCGCGCGACCTTGCGCCTGAGCCTCAGCAGCTTCTTCGACTTCTTGCCGCGCAGGAGTTTCATCTCGGCGCGGAGCTTCTCCCACTCCTTCAGCCCCGCCTTGAAAATTTTGCGGATGTTCTCGACGCCTTCGAGCGTCCAGCGCAAGTACTCGTCGGCCTTGTCTTCCTGTCCCGTCAACTCAGCCTGCTCTGAGAAAGTCACGTAGTCGCGGATATTGAGGCGGCCCGCTTCCAGTTCCTCGCCGACCTTGCAAAGCTCTTTGACGGCAATGGGCGAGCGCGAGATGGCCTTACGGGTTTTGATCTGCCCGCGCTCGATGCGCTTGGCGATTGAGACTTCGCCCTCGCGCGTCAGAAGCGGGACGATGCCCATCTCGCGCAGGTAGAGACGGACGGGGTCGTTCGTCTTCTCCAACGCGCCGGCGGAGAGGTCGAGTTCGAGGTCTTCGTCCAGCGACTCGTCAATCTCGTCGGGCGCGACCGCCGATGTCGCGACCTCGATGAGCCGCTCGTCGGAGTCTGTGACGGTGATGTTCGAGCCTTCGAGCTTTTGCAGAACGTCCTCGATGTCGTCGGGCGAGACGATGTTGTCGGGCAACTCGCGGTTCAGATCGTCGAAGGTGAGAAACTTCTTGTCGCCGCCGAGTTCGAGCAGGCGCTGCATCACGTCTTCCTGATCTTTCTCTTCCATCGCCATCTTTAACCAGAGCCTCGTCGCATCAAAAAGGGAAATGAAGTCGTGCCGAAGGTTGCGCCGCGCGGCCTTTCAGTGCATCGAGGGGCCGCCCGGCGTCACTCCGCGCATTCGAGGTAGGAGCGCGGTGCGTCGTCTCTTAAGTTCGAGGTCTTCCATGATGAGCCGGTCGCGCGCCGCGTCGTCGCCGGCGCGGTCTGCGCGCGTGATCTCCGTGGCAAGGTCTTTGATGCGCCGGTCGATTTTCATCAGCCGGAGCGCCGTCAGGCAGCTATCTGCCTCCGCTAAGAATTGATCGGTCGCCTCGCCCTCGGCGCGTTCCGGCTCGTGCATCAGGACGAGCGGAACGATGTCGGCGGCTACGGCGTCGCCCTCGGTCAGAGCGCCGAGCGTCGAGAAATCAATCGCCGCGCCGCGCGCGTCCAACTCTTTCAAAGCGCGGAAGACCGGCGCGGTCGGCAAGTCCTCGAAGTCATCTTCCGCGACGTTCGGAAGCATCTGATGCCGAAGCTCGCCGTCGTGCACGAGCAGTTCGAGAAGTCGCTGCTCGGCGACCGTCGGCGCTTGTGTCTCGGCGCGGACAATCTTTTTCTTCACGTCGGCAGCGTCGGTCGCCTGCTCGCCTTTTCGCGCGCCGACCGTCTTCCAGAGTTCCTGCCTCAACCCGGCCTCTTCGACGCGCAGCGCGTCCATCGTCATGTCGAAGTATTCGCGCCGCTGAATCGTGTTGCGCGTCGCGGCGATGGCGGGCAGAACCTCCTCGACGGCCTCGGCCTTCTGCGCCGGGTTTCGGAGGTCGCGCCCCGCGAGCGCGTGTTCGAGCACGAACTGTATGTGCGGGACGGCCTGACCGCGGCGTTTGTTGTACTCCTCGACGCCGTGAGCGCGGACGAACTCGTCGGGGTCAGAGCCGTCGGGCAAGACCAGAACTTTGACCTCGAAATCTTCGGGCAGAAGAACCTCTATGGCGCGCTTCGCCGCGTTGATTCCGGCGCGGTCACCATCATAATTGACGACCACTTTACGCGCAAACCTTCTTAACAAACGCGCCTGCTCCGCCGTCAGCGCCGTCCCCAAACTCGCGACGACGTTTCGGATTCCATGTTGAAACGGAATGATTAGATCGAGATAACCTTCGACTAAAATCGCGAACTTCTTCCGTCTTATCTCTTCGCGCGAGACGCTCAGGCCGAACAGGTGACGGCCCTTCGTGTAGGCTGCGGTCTCCGGCGAGTTCAGGTACTTCGGCTCGTCGCCCGCGCGCATCGCGCGAGCGCCGAACGCGACGGGCCTTCCTTGCGCGTCGAGCACGGGAAAGATGAGTCGCCCGCGGAAGCGGTCGTAGTAACCGCCCGTGTCCTTCTTGACCACGAGGCCGCTTCGCTCGATCTGTCCTATCCCTGCGCCCTTCGATTTAAGAAACCCGCCGAGCGCGTCCCAACTGTTCGGCGCGTAGCCGAGACGAAAAGCTTTGCGCGTCTCTTCGCTGATGCCTCTGCCTTCGACGTACTCGCGCGCGTCGCGCGACTCCGCGCCGCCTTCCGTCAAGTTGCGCTCCCAGAATTCGAGCGCCCAAGCGTTGAGTTGGATTACCTCGTCCGATTCCTTGCGCTTCGTCTCGAAACGTTTGTCGTCAACCAACTCCGGCAGAGGCACGCCCGCCTTCTCCGCGACGACACGCACCGATTCCGGGAACGACAAACCCTCCAACTCCATCACGAAGTTGAAGACGCTTCCGCCCTTCCCACATCCGAAACAATAAAAGATATTCTTCGACGGGTTGACAGAGAACGAAGGCGTCTTCTCCTGATGAAAGGGGCAGCAAGCCATCCAGTTCGCGCCCTTTTTCTTCAAGGTCACGTAGTCGCCCACGACGCGCACGATGTCCGCCTGTCGCCGTAGGTCGTCAATGAATGTTTGCGGGTAACGCATCGCTTAAAAGTAATTATTACTCGCTCTCGCATTTCATCCGAGTAATTTGCGGACGCCTTCTTGTGTGGAAGCGACCACGTTTATCTAAAAAGCTGTAATCTCGAAAGAAGCATTCTTTTAGCTGATACTGTTTACCATCGAATTTATAGAGCCTGATTTCGGATTCATATGCTGAGCCATGCACTTCAAAAACTACGTCGTGATAGTCATGAGTTATGGTGCGCCGCGACTTGACCACTTGTGCTTCGTCATTCAAAAGCTGCTGATAACCCTTCCTCGTCTTGCGATAAATCCAAGTCGAGCAATTACCGACCGCAGCGCAGTCTCCCTGCACAATTAACTCCTGTCGTTCATCATCATTGAGGTCAATCATTTCGGCTCTCAAATCGCCAGCCGATAAACCTTCATAATCATTCATCAACTGCTGAACTATCTCTGTCGGTACCTCGACTTTCCGGTGCGCTTGAGCAGAGGACGGCGCTCCGCTAAACAAAAGGGCGACACTCGATAGTAAAAGGTTTCCCGACAGGTTGTTCATGCGACCCTTTCCACCTACTGTTTCAACTCCACGACGGTCGCGCCCGCGCCGCCCTGTTTTTCGGGGGCGAGGTCGAAGCGTTCGACGTGCGGATGCGTGCGCAGGAGTTCGGCGACCGCGCGGCGCAGCGCGCCCGTGCCGTGGCCGTGGATGATTCGGACGTACGTGTGTCCGTTCAAGTAAGCCTCGTCGAGAAAACGGTCAACTTCGTCGCGCGCTTCGTCCGTAGTCCTGCCGATGAGATTGAGTTCGGCGTCCGCCGTTCCCTCGCGCGAGTGTTTGAGTTTTACTTCCGTGCCGCTCTGCTGCATTCGCCGGAGACGACCGGCGAGCGTTTCGTCTTCACTTTCTTTCTTCGGCGCGGGCGCGAGTAGTTCGAGGTTCGAGAGCTTTTCGCGCATGCGAAGATTGCCGGCGCGGATTTCAGCTTCGCCGCCGTTGATGCGCTCGACCGTGCCCTTCATGCCGAGCGTGCGCAGACGAACTTCGTCGCCGACCATAATCTCGCGCTGCTCGACCGAAGCATCGGTTGATGAAGGCGAAGCTGTCTGCGCTTCCGTATCGCCTGCGCGACGGACGACGCGGACGCCGCCGTGCTCGCCGCCGACTTGTGCGCCGCCCGCGCGTTGTGCGGATGCGGCGCGCGCCTGCGTGCGGACTTGCTGCGACTCGCGCCGGAGTTCGGCGGCGCGGCGCTCGGCCTCGCGCTCGACGCGAACCCTCTGCGCACGGTCTTCGATCTTCGAGTAGAGTTCGCGCGCCTCTCGCTCGAAGTCAGCGACGGCGCGCTCAAGAGTCTTCGCGAACTCCGCCTGACGCTCGCGCTCGCGTCGCTCCGCAGCCGCGTCGAGCGATGCGTACTTTTCGGCGACGGCGCGGCGTTCCTCTTCGAGCGCGCGGCGCAAGCTTTCGGCCTCCTCCGACTCGCGTTGAATGCGCCGGAGATATCGGGCTGCCGCGAGCGTCCGGTCGTCAACGCGCGAGCGCGCGGCGTTGATGACTTCTTCGGGCAGTTTGAAGCGACGCGCGATCTCGATTCCGGCGCTTGATCCTGCGACGCCGACGAGCAAACGATACGTCGGCTGCAAAGTGCGCTCGTCAAACTCGACGCTCGCGTTCATCACGCCCTCTTCGTTCGCTGCGTACATCTTCAGGCCGCTGTAATGCGTCGTCGCGACGACGTGCGCGCCGCACGCGCGCCGGAAGTGGTCAACGACGGCGACGCCGAGCGCAGAGCCTTCCTCCGGGTCTGTGCCCGTGCCTACTTCGTCGAGAAGGACGAGCGCGGGACTCTCGCACAGTTCGATCATGCGGCGAATGTTCGAGACGTGCGAGGTGAAGGTCGAGAGGTTCGCGGCGAGCGACTGGCTGTCGCCGATGTCCGCGAGCACGGAAGCGTAAAGCGGCACGCGGGCCGCACGCGCCGGGACGTGAAGGCCGGAGAGCGCCATCAAAGAGAGAAGCCCCGCCGTCTTCAACACGACGGTCTTTCCGCCCGCGTTCGCGCCGGAGATGACCATCACGGGCCGCCCGGCATCAAGCCGGAGCGTGACCGGCACGACTTCTAAATTTTGTTCGCGCAGATTCTCTTCGAGCAGAGGATGTCTCGCTTCGACGAGTTCGAGCGTGTTCGCTTCGTCAACGACAGGTTCGACGGCGCGAAGGCGCGCGGCGAGGACGGCCTTTGCGTTCACGAAGTCGAGTTCGGCGACCGCCGCCGACGCCAACTCGATTGCGGGAAGCTCGGCGCGCAACTCCTCCGCGAGCGTGAAGAGTATCCGCGTGACCTCGCGTTCCTCCGTCTCGCGAAGCGATTGTAATTCGTTGTTGGCCTCGATTGTCTCCAACGGCTCGACAAAGACGGTCGCGCCCGAAGACGAAGAGCCGTGCGCTACGCCGCGCACGCGCCCTCTGTGATCGCTTCGGACGGGGATGACGAAGCGGTCGTTTCTGACGGTGACGAGTTCGTCCTGAATCGCTTCCTCGGAGCGCCGCATCAGGGCTTCGAGCGAGCGCGTGATTGTCGAGCGCAGGCGAACGATGTCGGCGCGCACGCGCGCAAGCTCCGGACTCGCGCGGTCGTCGAGTTCGCCCGAGGGAAGAATCTTCGACGAGACGCGCGCCGAAAGACCGGGAAGCGTGCGCGGCAGTTCCGCGACCGTCTCCCACAGGAGAGGCGCGGCCTCGCGCTCGGCCTGAACAGACGCGCGCGCGTCCGCCGCCTGCTCGCAAAGACGCGCGAGTTCGAGAAGCGTTAAAGGTTCGAGAAGCGTCCCTTCGATGCGGAGTCGCGCGAGCGCTTCCGCCGGGTCGGCCAACTCGCCGAACGACCAGCGCACGCCTCGCGCGCGTAGCTCCGTGCACTCCGAGACTGCTCGGAGCGCGCGGCGCACCTCTTCGCGCGACCGAAGCGGCGCGAGCGAGCCGGCTCGCTCGCGGCCCATGGGCGTCTGCGCTTGCCGTCGCACCAGCGCGCGCAAATCCTCGTACTCAAGTGTGGCGAAAGCCTGCTCGTTCATACGTTGAGGGATAGATAGTAAATGCTCTGCGGGGCGAAGACAAAGGCGAATGCTTCCGCGGAGGAAAACGAAGCGAAGAGATGGATGAAGCGGCGGCGTTTGTGCGGACGTCGGTCTTCAATCGTCAGCGCGGCGCGCGTTAATCTCGCCGGCTGATTTTTGAAATCAGCCACGGCGGATTCGACGCGAGAACTTTTTGAAAGACGGGGCAGTCCGGTTCGTGCGCGCCCGGCAGATAGCCCGTGCTCATCAGGAACTCGTTGACGATCTCGCCGCCCGTGAAGACAAACGTTTTCTTGAAGAGCCTGACCCAATCCTCCTTGCTCAGAGGGTGTTGACGGTCGAGCCAGCCCGCGAACGAGCCGGACTCCGCGCGCAGAGCGACGATGCGGCGCGCGTTCTCAATCGCGGCGTTGACCTTCAGGCGGTTGCGTATGATCGAGGCGTCGGCGAGAAGTCGAAGCCTGTCAGCCTCGTCGTATCCGGCGACGGCGTCAACGTCGAACCCGTCGAAGGCGCGTCGGAAAGCGTCGCGCTTGCGAAGTATGGTCGCCCACGAAAGCCCCGCCTGATTTATCTCAAGCACCAGACGCTCGAAGAGAGCCGCGTCGTCCGAAAGGGGGAAGCCGTACTCGCGGTCGTGATAAGGCTTGTGCAGCGGGTCGCCCGCCGCGAATTCGCAGTAAGCTGTCATACTTTGTGCGGCCCCGAGAGTCTTTCTCTTCGGAGTTCGAGAGAAGGCTCGGTTCTAGCACGCCGCGAAGATTTAAGACAAGGGCGCGCGGCTGCTAAACTGTTCGGCAAACCGAAACCGTGTGCGGCGCGTAAATTCGCGCGGGGACTGGGCAGCCGCCGGGGAGCGCTCCGGCGTCAAAGAAAGGGAACGAAACGATGGACGAATTCGACCGCTACCGCGCGGAGATGAACGAGCGCCTTTTGGGAAGTAATCACCTCGGCATCAAGCGATTTTTCGCGCTCGACACGCAGGCTTACGAGCAGGGCGCGCTCGACAAGAAGACGAAGGAGTTGATGGGACTCGCCGCCTCGACCGTTTTGCGCTGCGACGACTGCATCACGTATCACATCAAACAGTGCGTCGAGGCCGGTGTGACGCGCGAGGAATTCCTCGACGCCTTCAACGTCGCGCTCGTCGTAGGCGGCTCGATAACGATCCCGCACCTGCGCCGCGCCGTCGAGCGTCTGGATCAAATCCTCGGCCTCGACGGTAAATCCGGCGCGGAATAAAGACTGTGGCCGGAGGGCCTCTACGTTATTCGGCCTCTGGCGAAAAGGATTTTGAGTTAATGTTGAGAAGAATGCTTTACGCAATGTTGGTCGTGGCGCTCGTCGCCGCGTGTCATGCGTCGGCGCAGGTTTCCGCGTCCGCGTCGGAGGATTCATTCGCGATGGCGCTTAGACAGGATGCGCGCGTGCGCGCGCCGGAGTTGGAGGGCGGGCGTGGCTGGCTGAACACGGACAAGCCGCTCTCGATTGCCGCATTGCGCGGCAAGGTCGTCGTGCTCGACTTCTGGACTTACGGCTGCGTCAACTGCATGCACATCATCCCAGACCTCAAGCGGCTCGAAGCGAAGTACGCAAATCAACTCGTCGTCATCGGCGTCCACTCCGCGAAGTTCGAGAACGAGAAGGACACAGAGAACATTCGCCACATCATACTTCGCTACGGACTCGAACACCCCGTCGTCAACGACGCGGACTTTCGCATCTGGCAGGCTTACGCCGTCAACGCCTGGCCGACGCTCGTTTTGATTGACACGGACGGCTACATCGTCGGCGAGGCCGCGGGCGAGGGACATTACGATGCGCTCGACCGCGCGATTACAAAACTGGTCGAAGACGCGCGCAAGCGAGGCACGCTCAACGAACAGCCTTTGAAACTCGCGCTTGAGCGTGCGAAGGTCGGCGATTTGCCGCTCGCGTTCCCCGGCAAGATTCTCGCCGACGAGAACAGGGATCGCCTCTTCATCTCGGACTCGAATCACAATCGCATCGTCGTCACACGCCTCGACGGAACTCTTCTGGACACAATCGGCACGGGCGAGCACGGTGCGAAGGACGGCGCGTTCGACACTGCGACTTTTAACCGCCCGCAAGGACTCGCGCTCGACGGCGATTCTCTTTACGTCGCCGACACGGAGAATCATCTCATCCGCCGCGTTGATCTGAAGGCGCGCAGCGTTCAGACGGTTGCGGGCACGGGCGCGCAGTCGCTCGACATGGGCGTGCGCGGTGGCCCCGCGCGCTCGACGCCCTTGAGTTCGCCTTGGGACTTGCAACTCGGCGGACGCACGCTCTACATCGCGATGGCCGGGCCGCATCAGATTTGGAAGCTCGATTTGAGCACGCAACAGCTTTCGGTCTTCGCCGGAACGGGGCGCGAAGCGCGAGGCGACGGCACACGCGACGAGGCCGCGTTCGCACAGCCTTCGGGACTCGCGACCGACGGGAAGACTCTCTACGTCGCCGATGCCGAGTCGAACACGATCCGTGCCGTCTCGCTCGGCGACGCCGTGCGCGCAGCCTCGAATGAGAGTGAAGTGAACTCGAAGACGGGCGAAGTGAAGATGCAGACCGCTTCGCTCTCATCGCCAGCCGACGAGGTTCAGACGCTCGTTGGCGGCGACCTCTTCGAGTTCGGCGACCGCGACGGCGCGGGCGACGACGTGCGTTTGCAACACCCGCTCGGACTCGCCTTGAGCGGCGGGCAACTCTTCATCGCAGACACCTACAACCACAAGATCAAGGTGCTCGACCCACGCGCGCGAACCGTCAGGACATTTGCGGGCACGGGCAAGCCCGGACAATCCGACGGCACGCAGCCGTCGTTCTACGAGCCGGGCGGACTGACGGTCGCGCGCGGCCACCTCTACGTCGCCGACACGAACAACCACGCCGTCCGCGTCGTTGACATCGCGACGAAGCAGACGACGACGCTCGTCATACGCGGACTAGAGCCGCCAAAGACCAATTCGGGCGCTGCTGTCGCGTCGCCTGATGGCGATGCCGCGGGGCCGAATGCCAATGAGATCAAGGTCGCGCCGCAGCGTTTGGCCGCCGGGTGGGACGTTAAATTCGTCGTTGACGTTGCGTTGCCTAACGGCTACCACGTCAACCCTACCGCGCCGCAGCGTTGTGCGGTCGAAGTCACAGACGGCAAGACACACCTCTCGCTGTCAGGTCTCTTTACAAAGGAGTGGAAGGGGGCAGACCCGCCGGTCGTCTCGTCCGTAACTTTAAAAGATGTCGGGCTGCCGTTGCGGATTCCGATGCGTGCCATGACACCCGGCACTTCGGAACTTCGGGTGCGCCTCACGCTCTATTATTGCCGCGAAGACAATACGGGGACGTGCCGCATCAAGACGTTCAAGTGGGATGTGCCGATCGAAGTCACTGCCGCGCCCGACGCGCCGCACGAGATAAAGTTGCAAGGGAAAGTTGAGTGAGCGAAGGATGCGCGCGTCGCGCATCCGGTGCAGGTGATTCGGGCAAGTCGGAAGCAGGCAGCGCGCGTCAGTTGCGCGAGAGGTCGCCGCTCTCGTCGAGCAGTTCGGGCCACAGCGCGCGGCTCTGCTCTACCTCGCGTTCGAGTTGCGCCTTCGTCTGCTGAAGCTCTTTCGTGAGCGCGGCGTTCGCGCGTTCGAGTTCGGCCAGATGCTTCTTCATCTGGCGACCGCGCGCTTCGAGAAACATCACGTAGTAGTAGAGGACGGCTGCGACTGCGGCCAGTGTCAAGGCGAGAACGAGCGCTGCGTAAAACTCCACGGCTTTTGTCCCTGCTTGTGTTTTCTAAATTTCTACCGCTTCCCGCCGGAATACGCAAGCGCCGAATTTCATTCTCCGCTCTGTTGCAGCAGCTTCGCGACGAGTCCCGTCCAGCCCGTCTGATGCGACGCGCCGAGTCCCGCGCCGTCGTCGCCGTTGAAGTATTCGTAGAAGAGAAGGTGGTCGCGCCAGTGCGGGTCTTCCTGAAACTTGCGCGAGCCGCCGAAGACCGGACGCCTGCCTTCGCCGTCGCGCAGAAAGAGGCGCGACAGCCGCCGCGACAACTCAACCGCGACTTCCCAAAGCGTCAACATGCGCCCCGAACCCACAGGGCACTCGACGCGGAACTCGTCGCCGAAGTAGTAGTGGAATTTTTGCAGCGACTCGATGATGAGGTAGTTGGCGGGGAACCAGACGGGGCCGCGCCAGTTTGAATTTCCGCCGAACATCCCCGTCTCCGACTCGGCGGGTTCGTAGTCAACGCGGTTCTCCCCGCCGCCGATGTTTATGATCAAAGGGTGTTCGAGGTGATAGCGCGAGAGCGCGCGCACGCCGTGCGGCGAGAGAAACTCGCGCTCGTCGAGCATGAGCCGGAGCACGCGCGTGAGCTTCTCGCGGTCGGCGATTGCGAGGAGTCGGCGCTCGCCGACGCCGAGCCGCCGCATCGAGGCGACGTTTCTGGTCAGGTCGGGCCGGTTCTCGATGAACCAATCCATGCGCTTCTTGAATCCGGGCAGGCGGTCAACGACGTAGGAGTCGAGCGTCTCGACGGCGAAGAGCGGGATCAAGCCCACCATCGAGCGAGCGCGTATGGGAAAGTGCTGGCCGTCGTCCTCGTGCAGAACGTCGTAGTAGAAGCCGTCTTCGTCGTTCCAGAGCGAGTAGTTGTCGGGGCCGACGTTGTTCATCGCATCGGCGATGTAGATGTAGTGCTCCCAGAACTTCGAGGCCACGTCCTCGTATGTCGGGTCTTCGCGCGCGAGTTCCATCGCGATGGCGAGCAGGTTCAAATTGTACATCGCCATCCAGCTAGTGCCGTCGGACTGTTCCAGAGTGCTGCCGCCCGGCAGAGGCTTGCTCCGGTCGAAGACGCCTATGTTGTCGAGTCCGAGAAAGCCGCCCTCGAAGATGTTGTTCCCTTCGGCGTCCTTACGATTGACCCACCAAGTGAAGTTGAGCATCAGCTTGTGGAAGATGCGCTCCAGAAAAGCGCGGTCGCCCGCGCCGCCGCTCCGCTTCCTCTCGATTCTGTAAACGCGAAGCGCCGCCCATGCGTGGACGGGCGGGTTCACGTCCGAGAAGTTCCACTCGTAAGCCGGAAGCTGCCCGTTCGGGTGCATGTACCACTCGCGCAGCATCAGTATCAGTTGCTCTTTCGCGAACTCCGAATCAACGATTGAGAGCGCGACGCAGTGGAAGGCCAAGTCCCAAGCGGCATACCAAGGGTACTCCCACTTGTCCGGCATCGAGAGCACGTCCGAGTTGTAGAGGTGTTTCCAATCGCTGTTGCGCCCGTGCTTGCGTTCGGGCGGAGGCGCTGGCATCGCCGGGTCGCCGTCGAGCCACTCCTTGACGACGTAGTTGTAGAACTGCTTCGACCAGAGAAGACCGGCGAGCGACTGTCGCATGACGTTCTTCGCGTCGTCGCTCAGGTGCGACGGGACGACGCCCGCGTAGAACTCGTCCGATTCGCGGCGGCGCGCACCAAACGTGCTCTCGAACTCTTCGCCGAACGTCTCGTCAACGCTCGACGGCGGCTCCTCCGTGAAGCGCAGGCGCACGGACGCCTCGCCGCCCGCAGGGATCGTCAGAACGTAGTGAGCGGCGGCCTTCGTCCCCACTTGCGCGGGACTGACCGCGTCGCGCGCACCGCC
Source organism: Pyrinomonadaceae bacterium (assembly GCA_035474235.1). Lineage (GTDB taxonomy): Bacteria > Acidobacteriota > Blastocatellia > Pyrinomonadales > Pyrinomonadaceae > QHXN01. The sequence continues at coordinate 3,440 of DATINM010000040.1, read as the reverse complement.
GACAACGTAGTCGTTGATGCCGTCCTTTACGCAGCCGCCGTTCGGCACCCCGAAGAGCTTCAGCGTGTTCGTGTCGTTTTCTGTGAAGAGTAGTTCCGGCTCGCCTTCGCAGTAGAGATAGCGTTCGCCGTAAACGTCGTGCGCGGCCTCGACGACCGACGCGCTCGCCCGCGCCGAGTCCGTGCCGCGTCCCTTCGCCTTCAATCCCTCGACGCGGCGCAGTCGAGGGCGCTTCGTGTCGCCGTCCCAAGACCATGTGTTGCGGAACCAGATGTGCGGCAGCACGTGAACCGTAGCCTCTTCGGGGCCGCGGTTGGCGACCGTGACACGCGCGAGCACGTCTTCAACGTCGGCCTTCGCGTACTCGACCGTCACGTCAAAGTACCTGTCATCGTCGAAGATTCCCGTGTCCAAAAGCTCGAACTCCGGATCGAGCTTGCCGCGCCTGCGATTCTCCTCGACGAGCCGTGCGTAAGGGAACTCTCCTTGCGGATACTTGTAGAGGAACTTCATGTAGGAGTGAGTCGGCGTCGAGTCGAGATAGAAGTAATACTCCTTCACGTCCTCGCCGTGGTTGCCCTCCTTGCCCGTGAGTCCGAACAACCGCTCTTTTAAGATCGGGTCGCGACCGTTCCACAGCGCGAGCGCGAGACAGATGAACTGGTGCCGGTCGCACAGTCCCGCCAGCCCGTCCTCGTTCCACCGATAGGCTCGCGAGCGAGCCTGTTCGTGCGGCAGGTAGTCCCACGCGTCGCCGTCCGCCGAGTAGTCCTCTCGCACAGTTCCCCATGCGCGCTCCGAGACGTAAGGCCCCCAGCGCTTCCAGTGAGCCGTGCGCAAGCGCGACTCCTCAAGCCTCTTCTCCTCGGCGTTCATTCTCATGCGCCCCAAAGAAATTCAGACAGGGATGGGCTGGCGAGGCAGGTCGAAAATGAAAATGGCCGCGCCAAACTGCGGCCACTCCCCGGTTGATTTAATGCACCCGGCACGACTCGAACGTGCGACCTTCTGATTCGTAGTCAGACGCTCTATCCAACTGAGCTACGGGTGCTGATTTGTAAGGACTTACGCCAATTCATTAGGAGAATTGAGCGTATGACTTCCTTGGCGGAAATCTTTGAGCAGTTTCTAAAAGAACGTACCTACCTGAAGGGTTCAAGCCCTAAGACTATAACCTTCTACCGCTCAAGTTTCAGAGCGTACCAAAGATTTTGTGGCTCCGCAACCGTGCCCACAAAAGCCGATTTAAATGCTTTCGTGACCGGAATGAGGGAGAAAGGAATGAAGACGGTAACGTGTAACACCTACATCCGGGGAGTTAATTCCTTCCTATCCTGGCTCCATGAAAACGGGCATATAAGCGAGCATCTGAAGGTCAAACAACTAAAGGAAGTCTGGAAGGTAATGACCTATCTTTCGGACGTGGAGGTAAAGAGTCTCATAGGCTTTAAGCCGAAAGGCATAGCTCAAGTGAGGGTCTGGACTATCGCCATGCTCTGCCTTGATACCGGAATCAGGGTTGAAGAAGCTCTAACGCTTCCAACTTCAAAGGTGGACTTCGATAATCTCTTAATCACCGTGCGGGGGAAGGGAAGCAAGGAACGGACGATACCTTTCAGTGTCGAACTGCGGAAGGTTCTGTTCAAGTATCTGCGAGGCCACAAGCATCAACTGGTCTTCTGTACCAGGAACGGCTACCAACTTATGTATGACAACTGCCGGAGGGACTTCAAAAAGCTCTTGGAGAAGCTAGGCATCACCCTTGAAGGAAGCTTTCATGTTCTGCGTAGGACGTTCGCCAGAAACTATGTAAGGTTCAGCGGGAGGCTTGTAAGGATTATCCCTTACGGCGTATGGGGAAGAGTAGCAAATTCGCTCAATTGTCCTGGAGCCAGCCTTGAAGTAGCGCATACCGCACGATGTCGATGCGGTTTTTCATGCCCATCTTTTCCATCGCGCGCGTCTTATACACTTCGACGGTTCTCACGCTGATGTCCAAGCGGGCGGCGATCTCCTTGTTCGCGTAGCCCCATGCAGTGAGGCGTAAGACTTCCTCTTCACGCCCGCTCAAGTTCTTGTCGGCGGGAGCGTTGCGGGCGGCGCGCCTTCCGAGGGCATCTGAGATAACCTGCCCGGTGACTGCCGGATCGAGATAAGTGCCCCCTGTTGCGACGATGCGGATGGCGCGCACTAACTCGCCGGATGCAGTTTTTTTAAGCAGGTAACCCGACGCCCCGGCCTGTAAGAGTTGTCGTATGTAAGCGTCGTCGGCGTGTCGCGTCAAAGTCAAAACCTTAATTTCGGGGCATAGCGTTTTCAGCCGCTCTGTCGCCTTCAGCCCGTTCATCTCCGGCATTGAAATGTCCATCACAACGACATCCGGTTTCAACTCTCGCGCCAGCGCGACGGCGGCGCGCCCGTTGTTGGCTTCGCCGATTGTTTCCATGTCGGTCTGGCGGTTGACGAGCAGTTTTAAGCCCTCGCGTATCATTTCGTGGTCGTCGGCGAGGAGGATACGCAGCTTATTCATGTGCCTCTTCCTTCTGCGTCAAGGGTAGCGCGGGGATACGGACAATGACCCTCGTACCTTCCTGCGGATGGGATTCGACCTCGGCTGTGCCGCCTACTAGTGCTGCACGCTCACGCATCCCGACCAGTCCTAAACCTCCGGCCTTCGCGCCAGACGTATTATCGGTGTCAAAACCGACGCCGTCGTCTTCGATGATGAGTGAGATGGCGTCCGCGCGGCCTTCGAGGAGAACGGTGACGCTTGCGGCCCGGGCGTGCTTGGCGACGTTGTTCAAGGCTTCCTGCGCGATTCGGTAGAGCACAGTATCGATCTCCGACGTTGAAGACTCTTTCCCTAAGCCGTGCGTGAGCACTTCAACCGGGATGCCGAAGTGCTTCGACCAATTCTGCGCGAAGTTGGTGAGCGCGGCGGGCAAGCCGAGATCGTCGAGGACGGTGGGACGGAGTTCCCAGACTAGGAACTCAACGTCCGCGTCGAGTTGGTTGGCGACCTCTTCCAAAAGTTCAATCTGATCGCACAATCTTTTCTGCTCGCCGCAGTCATCTTTGAGCATTCCCAGTTTCATTATCAGCACGGTCAATTGCTGCCCAAACTGATCGTGCATGTCGCGCGCAATGCGGCGACGCTCCTCCTCTTGTGCCATGACGAGGCGGCGCAAGATCGAAGCGCGCTCATGTTCTACCCTTCGTCGTTCGATGATTTCCGCGTGCAGGTTATCGTTCATCTCCAGCAATTCGACGGTGCGTCCGTCGACTCTCTGTTCGAGTTGTTCGTTCAACTTCACCAACTCCTCTTCCGCCCGCTTGCGCTCGGTGATGTCGCGAATAATAGATTGCAGTACATTGTCTTGAATCATCCTCCCGCTAATTTCCACCGGAAGAAGCGTCCCATCTTTGCGGCGCAACCGGCG
>DATINM010000039.1:0-41443 GCA_035474235.1 Pyrinomonadaceae bacterium | reverse complement strand
GTCGAGATACGCTGGCCGAGCGGGAAGGTTGACAGGCTCCAGAACCCGCCCATGAATGCCTACGTCAGAGTCGTCGAGGGCGAGGGCGTCGCCGCGAAATGAGAAGGCCGGACGCCTGCGCGGAGTGTGAAGGAGTACGTTACGAAGTGCTTAAAGATGTGCGCTACAAAATGAGAACCAATGCTGCCGCCGTCAGACTAAACAGAGTTGGCGACGAGGGCCGTCGAGCGATGAAAAAGAGTTGTCGAGGCCGCCGTCTCGCTTTGCGTGGCCGCGGCGTGTTCGTCCCGGCGCTTGCCTGCTGCATGTTGTTCTACGCCTTTGCGCCCTCGTCGGCGCAGCGCAGCGCCGCACAGCAGCGGCGCAACGAAACGACGACGAACGCCGCGCAGCAAACGCCGACGCCTTCGCCTGCGGCGCGGCAGGAGTTTGAGCAGGTCGCAGCGCAGGCCGCCGCAGCGCGCGACGGCGACCGCGTTGACGAGGCGATAAGTCTCTACAAGCGCGGACTGGCTCTCAGACCCGACTGGACTGAAGGCTGGTGGTATCTGGCCACGCTCTACTACGACGCGGACAACTACGCGGAGGCGGCGCGCGCCTTCTCGGTCGCCGCGCGCCAGCAGCCGAAGGCCGGCTCGCCCGTGGCGATGCTCGGCCTGTGCGAGTTCCAACTCGGCAAGTACGACGACGCGCTCACACACATCGAGAAGGGACGCACCATCGGCGTCGGCGATAATCAGGAGTTGACGCGCGTGATGCGCTATCACGAGGGGCTTCTCTCCATACTCCGCGGCGAGTTCGAGCACGCGCAGCAGACGCTCGGCACGCTCTCGTTCGAGGGGCTGAAGACCGACGACCTGATCGTCGCGCTCGGACTCGCCGCGCTCCGCCGCGGGATGCTCCCCAGAGAGGTCACGAACTCCTATCCTGACCACGACCTCATACGCCGCGTCGGACTCGCCGAGCACTTCGCCGCGCAGAAGGACATCGCCGATGCGCAGCGCGAGTACGAGCTTGTCGCGCGCGACTACGCCAAAACCCCGGACGTGCAGTACGCATACGGTCGCTTCCTGCTCGCCAACCGCGACGACGACGGCGCGCTCCAAGCCTTCCAGCACGAGATCGAGAACTACCCGAAGCACGCGCTCGCACGCATACAGATCGCCTACATCAAACTCAAGAACCGCGACCCGCAGGCCGGACTCCCCTTCGCCGAAGACGCCGCGAAGCTCTACCCGCGCCTGCCGCTCTCGCACTTCGTCCTCGGTCGAATGCTTCTTGAGACGGGGCAGAACGCGCGCGCCGTCGAAGAGCTTGAGCTTGCCGAGCGCATGGCCCCCGAATACCCGCAAATCTACTTTCAACTCTCGCGCGCCTACGCCAAGGCAAACCGAAAGGCCGACGCCGAGCACGCGCGCGAAACCTTCCTGCAACTGAACAAGAAGGCCGAGCAGGCCGACGCCGGGCAGCCGCGCGCCGACGGGATGACGGGCGGCGACGAAGCAGCGCCGGGCGAGGCGACGCCGAACAAGCCCTGAGCGGGCGGCATGAGTGGCCGCGGGGGCCCGTCGCCGCTCGAACGCGCTCTGATGAACAAGACCGGGAAAATCAAAACGCTTGCGGCGTTCGCGTTCGCGCTCGCGTGCCTCTGCGTGCCTCTGCTTTCGCGCGGGCAGATGTCTGCGCCCACGTCTTACACGCCGACGCCTTGGCGGACGAGCAAGCCCTTCGAGGAGGCTGGCTACGTCGGGCGAGAGGCGTGCGCGAAGTGCCACGAGCAGGAGTCCGCGAGCCAGCACACGACGGCGATGGGACGCGCAATCGAGACGGTCGCGGACAGTCGCGTGCTCTCAACGCACCCGCGCATGGCCTTCCGCGCCGGGGCCTACACGTTCCAGATCGTCAGGCAGGGCGCGGAGAGCACGTACTCCGTGACCGACGGCACGCGCACCGTCTCCGCGCCGATACTCTACGCCTTCGGACAGGGCAAGGCCGGGCAGACCTACGTCTTCAAACTCGACGGCTCGTTCTACGAGAGCCGCCTGAGCTACTACAAAGAGATTGACGGGCTGGATTACACAATCGGCTACGAACGCAAAGCGCCGCCGACTCTCGACGAAGCCTTGGGCCGGCGCATCGCGGGCGACGAGACGCGCAGTTGCTTCCAGTGTCACGGCACGGCGGCGGTGAATGGAACCAACCTGCAACTCGAACACCTCGTTCCTGGCGTCAGTTGCGAGTCGTGCCACGGGCCGGGCCGCGATCACGTCGCGGCGATGCAGGCGCGCGACCTCAAGGACAAGCACATCTTCAACCCTGCGCGCATGAGTCCGGACGAGTTGTCGCAGGAGTTCTGCGGCTCTTGCCACCGAAGCGCCGAGCAGGTGCTCTCTAACAAGGCGCTGCAAGGTCTGCACAGCGTCCGCTTTCAACCTTATCGCCTGTTCACCAGCCGCGGACACGAGCCTTTCGACCCGCGCATGAGTTGCACGGCCTGCCACGACCCGCACGACAACCCTCGCAAGGACGAAGCCTTCTACGACTCGAAGTGCTTCGCCTGTCACCGCTCGCAAGCGAGCCTTCGTTCGCCGCAAGTCGCGAAGCAGGAGGCCGACGCCGACCGCGACGCAAAACCCTGCCCCGTCGCGCAGAAGGCTTGCGCCTCGTGCCACATGCCGAAGGTCGAACTGCCCGGCTCGCACTTCAAATTCACAGACCACCGTATACGCATCGCCCGCCCGGACGAGCCATTCCCAAACTAAGTGATGAGTGATGAGTGATAAGAAAGAGAAGACGGCTTTTCTTATCACTCATCACTCATCACTCATCACTTTCTTCAAGGTTGAATCGTGAAGTGCTCGACGCGCGTCGAGGTGCCGTGCGAGTCGCTGACGGTGACGACGAGTTGATAGTCGCCGGGTTGTAGCTTTTCGGTCGGGATGGTGCTTGCGTACTGTATGCGCCCGTCGGCGTCGGGCGCTGGCAGTTCGAGCGCGCCCTTGCCGAGCGTTCGACCGCCCTGCGCGATTTCGAGCGTGAGCTTTGGCGCTGCCTTCTCGCCGCGCGCGGCATAGACCGTCAGCATCAGCGCCAACTCTTTCGTCGATGACTTGCGGAGCGGCTGGCCGAGGTTCGGATAGACCAGCATCTCGCCGAAGCGGAAGGGCGTGTCCGACTGTTTGCCGGACGCGTTCGTGCGCTCGGCGCGGTCGATGATGACGACGCTGGCGAGCCTCGGCACACTAGCGTCGTCACGGGGAACGACGACGGGCGCGCCGGTCGCGACGCCGGAGCGAGCGGTCAGCGCGTCGTAGACGGCGGCTGCGACCGTGTAGCGGCCGGGCGGGAGTTCGGCCTCACGGTAGAAGAGAATCGCGCCGCGCTTCGCCGCGTCGAGCCGGTCGAGCGGCCCGGAAAGAAGGTAGCGGTTGCTCAGCTTTCTGACGACGCGCTGCGACTCGTCCTTTACGAGCGCGACGACGGCGAAGTCCGTGTAGTAGGTCTTCTTCTCGGCGTCAACGTTGAAGCTGACCGACCCGGCGGGGACTTCGACGACGACGGGCAAGAGGCCGGGCTTCGCCGGTTCGGGGAAGCTGAAGGCCGCGGCGCGGACGGCGAACGAGTCTACGGTGTGCCCGCCGCCGAGGAGCGCGAGCGCCGGAGCCTCGTAGTCGAGCACGGGCGAGGCGTAGTCCGCGTTGATTGCGTAGTAACCTTTCCGCGTCTGGACTTCGAGGCCCGGCCGCGTGAGCTTGACGCTGACCTGACGGAAGCGTCCGTCATAAGTTTGATTCTTCGGCACGTAGGAGAGCGTGTAGTAGGTGTGCATGTCTTCGCCCGCCGCGCGCAGCCGCACGCCGGGGTCGTTCGTGTTGCTGACGAGGAAGCCGCCCGTCTGCTCGGCGAGTTGTCCGAGTCCGCTGTCGGGGTTCGAGCGCATGAGGTCTTCGTTGCGTTCGAGGTCGCGCATCATCGGCGTACCGGGGTCGTTGAGGCTTCCGGCCTGACGCACGCGCTGCTGGCCCAAGGTCGAGAGCGCGCGCCCCGCGGCCTGATCGGCGCTCAGCGCGCGAAGACCCGCGGCGTCAACCGAGTAGATGCTCACGTTCGCGCGGTTGGCGTTGCTGATGACGGTGCGAAAGGTTGATTCAACGTCCGACGGGATGGCTATGCCGTCTGAGAAGAGCACTATCGTCTTGCGACCCGGCAGACGCGCGAGCGAACTGATGACGGCCAGAAGCGCGTTCGTGGTGGCGTATCCCTGCTGGTTGCGCTCAAGCATGTCGAATGTTTCCAGCGAGCGCTGCGTCATCTCAGCCGCCGCCAAGTCCATCATCGTCCCGCCGGTCGCGGCCATGCCCGAAGCGTCCGACGTGCCCTGCCCCGCGCCGGCCTGCGTCTGGTCGGCGGCTGACTCTAGCTGCGAAGTGTTCTGCGCGGCGTCGGCTATCTCCTGTGCGCGCGAGACGTTCGGCGCGGAGTTCTGCGACCCTGCGCCTTCGACCGCGCGGCGCACTAACTGCTCGTTGTTCGTGAACGGTTGATAGACGCGCAACGAGAGGTCTATGCCGAAGACGCCGACGAGATCATCCGGCGTCAGCCCGCCGCCGAGGTACGCGAGCGCCGCCTGACGCGCGCGCACGCGCGACTCCGGCGAGAGGCGGTCGAAGACGAGCGCGACCGCGCCCACGCGCTCGACGCCGCGCCCCGTAGCGACCGCCGCGTCAGGACTTGCCGCAGCCGTGACAGCGCCCGCCCTGACTCCGCCATCCGACGCCGCGCCGCCGCGCGTGACGAGGCGGAACGAGGTCACGTCCTGCCGCACGCCGTCCTCAAAGACCTCGAAGTCCGAAGGCGACAGGTCTTTGACGACGCGCCCTTTCTTGTCTCTCACGACGGCGTCGAGCACGACCTCGCTTGAGCCGACGCGCACGACCTCTTCCTGTTGATCCTTGTTCTGGGTCGTCTGCGCGAGCGCCGGCAGCCCCGCCGCTGCCGACGCGAGCAGCACGAGGATGGAAAGGCTTTTTCTAAACATAAATTCCCTCCGGCGGCGTTTGATGTGGGTGCGCTCGCCGCGACAAAAAAGTAGGTCGGGTGCGGGAGAATGTAACACACACGACCTCAAGGTCAACGCGCGCCTTGTTGCGTGCGTTGAAAGTCAATTGAGTTGCCTTCAACTGTAGCTGGAGGATGAATCAGCAAAAAGATTCCGGCTTAAGCCGAATGATTCGGCTAATGATTCGGCTTAAGCCGATCAATAGCTGCTCACGTTCCACTAGCTGAAGCCAGCGGCAATTCATCAGGTCAAAAGCTTAAATCACAGAGTCCAGATCTAATGCTTCGCGTCCGCCGTCGCGCCTTCCGCGATTGTGATGTAGCGGTCGGCGCTCACGTCCTTGAGCGTGCTCACCTGACCGCTCGGCCACTTCACTTCCAACTCTTCAACCTTCGACCCAACGCCGAGGCCGAATAGCAGGCGCGTGTCCGAGGCCGAGAGATAGCTCGTCCCGCCGAGAAGATACTTGCTCCTTCGAGCGCCGCCCGCCTTAATCGTGATGCGCGCGCCGACGCCGTCGCGGTTCGATTTCGTGCCGACGAGGCGGACGCCGAGCCAGTGGTTTCGGTTGCCGCCGTCGTTCCTCAAGAGCACGGGCGGCCCGCCCGCGTTCAAGAGCAGCAAGTCCGGGTCGCCGTCGTTGTCGAAGTCCGCGACGGCGAGGCCACGTCCCAAATAAAATTTTTTGAGCGCCGCGCCGTGCTCGGCTGCCACGTCGCGGAACGCCTTGCCCGCGCGCTCGAAGAGGAAGGGCGGCTCTGCGTACGTCACGTCGGGGAAGACTTTGGCGATAGGCTCGAACGGGTGGCCGTTGAGTACGAAGAGTTCTTCGCGCCCGTCGTCGTCGTAGTCAAAAAATTTTGTCCCGAAGCCGCTCATCGGAATGCTGACGCGCCCGAGTCCGAGCGGGTACGTCTCTTCGGTGAACGTGCCGTCGCCCGCGTTGCGGAAGAGCGCGTTGGTCTGGCCGGAAAAGTTCGTGACAAAGAGGTCGAGCAATCCGTCGCCGTAAACATCCGAGGCGTCAACGCCCATTCCGCCGCGCGCGTTGCCGTCGGGGTCGAGCGCGGCGTCCGACTCGAACGCGACATCGGTGAACGTGCCGTCGCCGTTATTGCGGAAGAGAAAGTTCGGGTCGTTGTCGTTCGCCTGATAGATGTCCATGCGCCCGTCGTCGTTATAGTCGAAGGCGACAACGCCCAGACCCTTGCCCGTCTTCTTGCCGACGCCCGACTTCTCGCTCACGTCCGTAAAAGTTCCGTCGCGGTTGTTGTGATAGAGCGCGGGCGTCGAGCCTTTGAACTGCGCGATGTGGCAGTAGGGCCGCCCCTCGAAGAACTCGCAGGGGACTTTCCCTTCGGGGTCGAACTTGAGATAGTTCGAGACGTAGAGGTCTAGATAGCCATCATTGTCGTAGTCGAAGAATGCCGCGCTCGCGCCCCACTGGCGATTGTTGACGCCTGCCTTGTCGGTCACGTCCTTGAACGTGCCGTCGCGGTTGTTGTGATAGAGCTTGCTCGCGCCGTAGCCCGTGACGTAGAGGTCGGGCCAGCCGTCGTTGTCGTAGTCGCCGACGGCGAGACCCATGCCCCACATGCTGTCCGAGATTCCGGCCTTGTCGGTCACGTCCGTGAACGTGCCGTCGCCGTTGTTGCGATAGAGAGCGTCGCGCGGCTTCGCGTTGGAGTCCGCCTGCGGAGTCTGCGTGTAACAGACGAGGTAGATGTCCAAGAGGCCGTCGTTGTTGTAGTCAACGAAGCCGCCGCCGCCGCCCATCGTTTCGATGATGTAACGGTTGCCGGGCGCTAGAGTGTTGAAGCCCCACTTGATGCCCGCCGACCTTGTTACGTCAACGAACTCGACCTGCGCGCTCTTCTGCGCGGCCTGCGAAGCCGGCGCGGCTTGCGAAGTCTGCGCGTGCGTTTGCCGCGCCGCCGGATACGATAGACACAGCGCGATGAGTAGCGAGAGGCTCTGTGCTGACTTCATGTTTCCTGTGCTGACTTCATGCTTCGTTGATTGCGCGCAGCGCCGGATAGAGCGAGCGGAAGCGTCGATACTGTCGCGCGAGCAGGCTCGAAGCTTCGGCGTCCGGCCCGGTCGTCGAAGCCACACGCACGACCGCGTCGCAGGCGGCGTCAACGTCGGCCCAAGCGCCCGCGCCGACTCCCGCGAGCAGCGCCGCGCCGTAGGCCGCGCCCTCTTCAGCCTCGACCGTCTCGACCTCGCGCCCGTAAACGTCGGCCTGTATCTGCCGCCAGAGCGAAGAGCGCGCGCCGCCGCCGCCGAGCCGCACGCGCTCTACGGGTACATTCATCTCCGCGAAGATTTCAAACGTGTCGCGCAGAGAGAAGGCGACGCCTTCGAGTATCGCGCGGACGACGTGCGCGCGTGTGTGATTGGCCGCGAGTCCGACGAGCGCGGCGCGTGCGCGCGGGTCGAGATGCGGCGTGCGCTCGCCCATCAGGTAAGGCGCCCACAAAACTCCGTCCGAACCCGCGGGCGCGACCGACGCTTCTTCGCACAGAAGCTCGTACGAATCTCGACTCTCTCCTTCCTTCGCGTGACCGGCGCCGCCGACAGCCGCGCCGGTCGCTTCGCCGCTCACGCCGAAGCGGTCGCGGAACCAACGCAAAGAGAGTCCCGCGCCCTGCGTCACGCCCATCACGTGCCAGCGACCGGGCACGGCATGGCAGAAGGTGTGAACGCGCCCTTCACGGTCGAGCGCGGGTCGCGAGGTCGCGGCGAAGACGACGCCCGAAGTCCCTATGGTTGCGCTGACCGCGCCCGGTCGCACGATGCCCATGCCGACAGCGCCCGCGGCCTGATCGCCCGCGCCCGCGACGACGAGCGTGCCTTCGCGCAAGCCGGTCGCGGCAGAGGCTTCTGCCGTGACGCGGCCCGTCGCTTCGGGCGACTCGAAGACGCGAGGCAAAAGACTCTCGTCGATCTCCGCGGCGTCGAGCATCTCGCGCGACCATGCGCGGCGCGCAACGTCGAAAAGGAGCGTGCCCGAAGCGTCGGCAACGTCCGTGGCGCGCTCGCCCGTCAGACGAAAACGGACGTAATCTTTCGGGAGAAGAACCGTGCGAACCTTCGCCCAAACTTCAGGCTCCTGCTCGCGCACCCACAGAAGCTTCGGCAGCGTGAAGCCCGTCAGCGCCGGATTCAAAGTCAACTCGATGAGACGCTTTGCGCCGACGCGCTCCGTGATCGAGCGGCACTGCGCGTCCGTTCGCTGGTCGCACCAGATGAGCGCGGGACGCAAGACACGCCCGCGCTCGTCGAGCAGAACCGAGCCGTGCATCTGACCCGAGAAGCCTACGCAGGCGACCTCGCTCGCGCCGATTCCAGACTGCGCGAGCGCCGCGCACACAGACCCGGCGGAGGCTCGCCACCAGTCGCGCGGGTCTTGCTCTGCCCAGCCCGTCTGCGGCGAGGCGAACGGCTCGTGCTCGACCGTCGCCGACGCGACGACCTTGCCCGAAGCATCTATCATGACGGCGCGCGAGCCGCCCGTGCCAACGTCAATGCCCAGAAAATTCATTCCGCCTCACCTTCGTCCGACCTTCTTCGCGGGGCAGTAAATTCTGTCGCGCGGCGCGCTCTGTCGTCGTGCCGCTGGTCGTCGAACGAGTTCGACTGAAATCGTCAAGCGCGCCTCCGCGCGTTGTAATGAGATAGCGCTAAAGTAGTATCATGTCAGTCAAGAGCCGCCGAAGTTAATCGCCAACGAACGCCGTCGTCTTCGACTCGCGTCGTGCGCCGCCGGGTTAAATTGTCTTGACGCCGAAGCCTTCAAGACTTAATCTCGCGCCTTCCGTGTTAAGGATCAGGACAGGGGCCGGCGCGCTGAAATCCCCGCGAGCGCCGCCCCGCGAACTTTTTTGAACGGAGAAATAATCATGCCGAGCGATAAATACACGCCGCGTGCCGAGGACAAGTTCAGCTTCGGGTTATGGACGGTTGGGAATCGCGGGCGCGACCCGTTCGGCGACGCGGTACGCCCGACGCTGCCGCCGGTCGAGGCCGTGCGAATGCTTGCCGAAGTCGGAGCGTGGGGCGTTAACTTTCACGATAACGACCTCGTGCCGATTGACGCGACCGCGGCGGAGCGCGACCAGATCGTGAGAGAGTTCCGTCGAACGCTGGAAGAGACAGGCGTCGTCGTGCCGATGGCGACGGTGAATCTTTTTTACGACCCGGTCTTCCGCGACGGCGCGTTCACGTCGAACGACCCGCAGGTTCGCGCATACTCTGTTCAGAAGACCTGCCGCGCGATGGACTTGGGTGCCGAGTTCGGCGCTGAGATTTTTGTCCTGTGGGGCGGGCGCGAGGGCACGGAGACCGACGCCTGCCGCCGCCCCGACGAGGCCATCAAGCGTCTGCGCGAGGCGCTCAACTTCCTGTGCGAATATTCGCTCTCGCAAGGATACGGCTACCGTCTGGCGCTCGAAGCGAAGCCGAACGAGCCGCGCGCCGACATCTACATGCCGACGACGGGCGCGTACCTCGCCTTCATCACGACGCTCGACCGCCCCGAGATGGTCGGCGTCAACCCCGAAGTAGCACACGAGCACATGCCGGGACTCAACATGACGCACTCGGTCGCTCAGGCTTGGGAAGCAGGCAAGCTCTTTCACATTGATCTGAACGATCAGGTGCCCGGTCGCTACGATCAGGATTTGCGCTTCGGCTCGGCGAACCCGAAGACCGCCTTCTGGCTCGTGAAGTTCCTCGAAGACGTTGGCTACGACGGCCCGCGCCACTTCGACTCGCACGCGTACCGCACGGAAGACTACGAGGGTGTCAGGGATTTCGCGCGCGGGAGCATGAGGACTTACCTGATCCTCAAAGAGAAGGCCGAGCGCTGGAACGCGGACGCGGAGATCAAGTCGCTGCTCGCCGAGATTGCGAAGCTCGACGGCAACGGCAACGCCGTGGGGCGCTTCGAGAAGGCGAAGGCCGACGCGCTTCTCGCGCGCGAGTTCGACCGCGCGACGCTCGCATCGAAGGGGCTGAAGTACGAGCGGCTCGACCAACTGACGACCGACATCCTGCTCGGCGTCAGATAGCTGACCCTTCCCGGTCGTCCGGCGCGGACGACGCTTGAACTCAAGCGTCGTCCGCCTCTCTTCGCAGCACACACACTCGCTCCGCCATTCGTCCGGCGTTCGGCAAACTTCCAAAGATTTAATCCGCTCGAAGGCACTCGGAAAACTGCCGCGCGAACGCGCCCGCGGCCAAAAAAGAGTTGACGTGTAGTCGTACCTGTTCTACTTATTGAGAAGGAACACGCTTCTCTTTGTGACGATTCACAGTTTCGCGCGAAGCGGCGAACTCTCCTTCTGACTCTGAGGCGGTACAGTGCGACGAATAGACCTGAAGCGGGACAGCGTCGCCCGCGCCGACACAATCCGCAGCATCAACCGTCGGATCATACTCAACTACGTGCGTGAGCGTTCGCCCATCTCGCGCGCAGAGATAGCGCAGGAGACGGCGCTGCAACGCTCGACCGTCTCGCTCATCGTCAGCGAGTTGATGGAAGACGGGCTGGTCGAAGAGATCGAGGGCGAGTCAACCGGAGGCCGCCCGCCGACTCTGCTGCGCCTGCGCGCCGCAGGGCCCGTGGCGATAGGCGTGGCCGTCGGCACGGTCGAGACGGTCGTCGCGACATCAGACCTCGGCGGGCGCGTGCTCGAACAAGAAGAGTTCCCGACCGCCCGAAGCTCTGATGAGGTGCTCAGACGCGTCGTCGAACGCATACGCAAGCTGATGCGTGGGAAGATTCGCGGGAGCATCGAGGGCATCGGCGTCAGCCTCCCCGGCCTCGTCGATTACGAGAACGGCAACGCACTCTTCGTACCCTATTTCAAATGGCGCGACTGGGGCGTGAAGCGCGCCGTCGAAGACGCGACGGGGTTGCCGGTCGTCGTCGACAACGACGCGAACGCGGCGGCGCTCGCTGAACTCTGGTTCGGTCGCCCGGAGATTCGCGAAGTCCGCGACTTTATAATGGTTCTGGTCGAAGAGGGACTGGGCACAGGCATCGTCTTCGACGGCCAAGTCTACCGGGGCGAGTCGGGCGCGGCGGGCGAGTTCGGCCACATGACGATAGGCTCGGCCGCGCCTATCAGTTGCGCTTCGGGGAGTCGTGACTGCTGGGAGGCGTTCGCCTGCGAGAGAACCGCCCTTGCCCGCTATCAGAAACATTCGCGCCGCACCGGCGCGCAACGTGAAGTCACCTTCGCGCAGTTGATAGACCGCGCTTTCGAGGGGGATCGCGCCGCGCGCAACGCGCTGCTCAGAACGGCGCACTACCTCGGCGTCGGCATCGCCAATCTCATCAAAGGGCTAAGCCCGGAGGCGGTCATCGTGGGCGGGCGCATATCGCGCGCGTGGCCGCTTATAGCCAACGACTTGAAGAAGGCAGTCGCCAAAAGCAGCGTCTGCCGCGGCTTGCCGCCCCCGCGCATAGATGTATCGAGCCTCGGCGAGCAACCGCAACTGATGGGCGCTCTCAGCCTCGTACTCACCAGTAAATTCGCCTCGGTCGCCACCGCCTGAACGTGCGCCGCCGAAAGAGATGCGACACGCACTTCCGTCGCGCGGTCGGCACAGCATTCGTTCGGTCATGCAACAAAGTTTGTGGTCAATTTTTAAAAAAGTTCTTGACAAAAAAGGGCATTAGAACTAAAAGCTTTTGTTAGGCCATGCAACAAAGTCCTTCTGGTAGTTTCAAGAAAAAGTAATCCGCCCCCGCCACGCGGCACAGGTTCCAAGAGCTTCGAGTCGCTCTGACGAAGCGACCGCGAGACGGGTCGGCCAACAGACATCGCGGGTCACGTGACGTACCACCTTCACGCGAGACGGGCCGTCAGCCATCCACAAGCGGGGGGCGACGAGTTCAATCTCGCGTGCCGGGTTTGTTCGAGAGCCGCGAGGCCGGCGCGAATTTTGATCGCCGCAATTTTCACCGCCAGGTCGGTTTTTCGGGAGGCCACTTCTAATGCTCACGGTTGAGTTCTCCGAGTTCGCACCCGCGCGCGGCCAACGCACCCTGAACTTCGTCTCCGTGCGCGCAGGCGCTTTCGCCGCCGCGGCGTTGGCCGCCTTCTTGCTGCTGCTCGCCGCGCAGCCCGCTTCGGCACAGGCGACCAGCAGCGCGACTCTGCGCGGGGTCGTCAAAGACCCGAGCGGCGCGGTCGTGCGCGGCGCGACCGTGACGCTGACGAGCACTCAACGCGGCGAGCCGCGCACGGTGAAGACGAGCGACGACGGCACATACGTCTTCACCTCGGTCGATCCCGGCGCTTACAGCCTCAAAGTCGAGGCCGGCGGATTCAAGACCTACCAGCAGACCGACCTGACGCTCGCGCCGAGCGAGACACGCGGCCTCGACATCGCGCTCGAAGTCGGCGGCGCGACCGAGACCGTCACCGTAACGGCCGACGCCGCCTCGCAGCTAAAGACCGAGACGGGCGAGAGGTCTGACACGATCACAGCCAACCAGATCGACAACCTTTCCATCATCGGGCGTAGCAGCCTCGAACTTCTGCGCGTCCTGCCGGGCGTCGTCGCGCCCGAACAGAACGACCTCGACGTGGTTGGCTTCAATCAGGGCGGAAACGCCAGCGCCAACTACACCGTCAACGGCATCCGCGGCGTCAACAATCAGGTCAACATTGACGGCTCGCGCGTCATAGACCCCGGCTCGAACAACGGCACCATCATCACGCCGAACAACGACATGGTGCAGGAGGTCACGGTCAAGACGAGCAACTACGCCGCCGAGTACGGATCGAGCGGCGTGCAGATCACGGCGACGACGAAGGGCGGCGGCAAGGACTTTCACGGCGAACTCTACGACTACTGGCGGCCGCGACAGTTGGCAGCCAACGACCGCTCGAACACCATCGTCGGCACGCCGCGCCCGAAGAGTCAGTTCCAGTTCCCCGGCGGCAACATCGGCGGCCCCGTCGTTCTGCCCTTCACAAACTTCAACCGCAACCGCGACAAGCTTTTCTTCTTCTTCGGCTTCGAGCTACAGCGCCAGAAGGTTGACGCAGGCACGCGCACCGGAATAGTCCCGACGGCGCTTGAGCGCGCAGGGAACTTCAGCCAATCGTCAACGCCCATCAACCAGACCGGCACCATAGGCCATGTATGCACGCCCAACTCGCAGGACGGCTCCTGCAACCCTGTGCCGAACGGCATCCTGACACAGTTCGCAGACCCGTTCGGCGTGGCGCTTCTGAATCTCTTCCCCATGCCGAATTTCACGCCTGCGCCGGGGAGCGATCTGGCGCGGCGCGGAATCAACTACGCATCGAACGTCATCTCGCCGCAGAACCGCACCGACCTGAAGATGCGCTTCGACTACAACATCACGAACAATACGAAGATGTACTTGCGTCTTGCGCGCGAGTCGGAGACGGCTGATTATCCATACGGTCTGTGGTGGGGGCCGTCGAGTTACGAGTTGCCGAGCCACGTGATCGGCAAGAACCTTGGCCGCTCGGCTGCGGTCAACGTCACGAGCGTTCTCAACCCGACGATGACCAACGAGGTCGTCTTCAGCGCGAGCAAACTCAAACTCGATAACGATTACGCCGACCCGTCGAAGGTCAGCCGCTCGTCGCTTGGGCTGTCAAACCTGAAGCTGCCGTTCTCGACCAGCACCCCTTACGCGCCCGTGGCGATCCTTGGCAACTGGGATCCGGCTAACTCCGAACTGTGGGAGCCGGGCAACCTGCCGCTCTTCGCCAACAACGACAGCTACCTTGTCACGGACACGCTCTCGAAGGTTTATGGCAACCACACGCTGAAGTTCGGCGCGCTCTTTGAGAGGTTCACGAAGCTTCAGAACCAGTCCGGCTCGCCCGAAGGGTTGATCGAAGTCAACGACAACCCCGGTGGACAGGCGAAGACGACGGGCAACCTCTGGGCCAACATCTACACGGGTCGCATCAATCAGTTTCAGCAGAGCACCTTCGTGCCGACAGGCAACTTCCTCGGGCACAACCTCGAAGTTTACGGGCAGGACAGCTTCAAGGTGCGCCCGAACGTAACGCTCGAATACGGCCTGCGCTTCTCCTACTTCCCGAACGTCTATGAGACCAACGGGCTAGGCGTCATATTCGACCCAAGCAAGTACGTGCGCGGCGGCGGGGCCTTCCTTAACGGAGACCCGAACAACCCGAACGGATACCTTCTGGCCTCGAAGGGTCAGGTCGGCAAGAGCGTCGTGCCGACGCCTTCGCCGAGGTTCGCGCCGCGTCTTAACGTCGCGTGGGACATAGGCGGCAAGGGCACGACCGTCATACGCGGCGGCGCGGGCGTCTTCTACAACCGCGTTCAGGGCAACTATCAGTACGGCATCCTGACCCAGCCGCCGAACACTCTGAACACGGCGATCAACGCGTGGGGCGTGCCGAACAACGACCTGACTTTGAGCAACCTTGGAACGTTCAACGGGCTGACGCAGTTGGCGGGTAGCGCGGTCAACTCGCAGAATCTGACCTCGAATACGGTACCGCGCATCACAACCATGAGCCTTTCGGTTGCGCGGCGGCTGCCGTTCCAGAACGTCCTCGAAGTCGCATACGTCGGCACCTTCGGTCGCCACCTGCCGCAGACGCGCAACTACGACTTCTTCCCGCACCCGCTTCTTTCGGGCACGCTCGGCAACGCGAATTTGGCAGACCCCGTACAGCGCGCGGCGGTCGGCAACAATCTTGCGAACCTGCCGATCTCGATCAACCCGAATCCGTTCCCCGACTACAGTCAGGTGACGCTCAACGAATACACCGGCACGTCGAACTACCACTCGCTGCAAGTGACTCTGAACCGACAACTCGGACGGAACTTCCAATACTTCGCGACCTACACATTCTCGAAGGCTTTGGGCACGACCTCCGTGCAGGAGAGCAGCGGCTCGGATCAGGTTGACCCGATAGACACGCGCGGGCGAAGCTACGGCATCCTGCCCTTCGACCGCACGCACATCTTCAACCTGTCGTACAACTACAACTTCCCGAAGCTTGCGCGCGGCTCGTTCGACAAACCTGTCACGCGCGGCCTCTTCAACGGGTGGCAGATGTCCGGCATCACAACGTTCGAGAGCGGCAGGCCCATCCGTCTGAAGTTCACAGGCGCTCTCTCAGGCACGCCCGCCGAGGTCGCCTACTTCGGAACAAACGCCTTCACGCAGTCGAGCGGCAACGCCGGAGGCATCGCGCCGATCCTTCTGCGCAACCCGCAGACCGGCAACTCCGGCGTCGGCGACAAGTATTTTGACCTGAGCGCGATTGGGATTCCGGGCTTCGGGCAGACGGGCCCCTACCAGTCGCCCTTCTACTTGCGCAGCCCGAACCGCAGCAACTTCGACGTGACCCTCTTCAAGAACTTCGACTTCACGGAGACGAAGAAGCTACAGTTTCGCGTCGGACTCTTCAACGCCTTCAACGAGGCGTTCGCCAACCCAGACCTCGGCGACATCAACCTGACGCTTGAGACGCAGAACGCCATCAACCCCGCCACGGGCACTTGTTACACCGTGAACGGCGTGCCGAACGGCGTAGGCACCACGGACAACGTCTGCGACCCGACGAAGGGTTACACGTTCACGCAGAACACCCTGACCAACTTTGGGAACATCGTCAAAAAGCACGGGCACAGGCGCATAGAGCTTGCGCTCAAGTTCTACTTCTAAGCTTCGACCCTGTACACCGCAAGGGGCAAAAAACTTCTGGCGCGCGTGAGGACTCCGAAGCCTTCGCGCGCCAGAATTGCATTTACACTAAAGGACAGTCGGAGGGGCGAGGGGCCGCGCCTTCGTCCCGGCGGAGTAGGCCATGACGACCATCGGTGACGACGGCATGTCCCTCGCGCTGCTGAGGCTCGTGCGGGCCGCGCAACCCGTCTCGCGCGCAGACATCGCGCGGCGGTTCGGCGTCCACCGCAGCACTGTGACTGACCTCGTAAAGCCCCTGCTCGCCGAAGGCATTCTTCGCGAGACTGAGGCCGCCTCTTCCACAGCCGAGACGCGCATGGGAAGACCCGCGACGGGACTGGAATTCACGGACGAGGTCTATTGCATCGGCTTCAGCCTCGGCGTCAGGCAGAGTCACGCAGGCGTCGTCACCGTCGGCGGTCGTCTGCTCGCCGAGTCTTCTTTCGACACGCCGCGCGACAGGAGGGTCGCTCTACGGCTCATGAGGTCGGCGGTCGCAGACCTCCGCGCGGGCGTCCGTGGCAGGAAGCTTGTCTCCGTCGGCGTCAGTGTCCCCGGCCCCACCTGTGCCGAGCGTCGCGTCCTTCTGTGCGCGCCGCATCTCGGCTGGCGCGACGTGGGCGTTGCGAACGCGCTCAGGTTTCGTCCCGGTATCGGCGCGCGCTTCCGCGGAATCGCCGGTGCGCGGGACGTGCCCGTCATCGTCGAGAACGACGCGCGAGCCGCGGCGCTCTACGAGGCGCGCACGCGCCCCTTCGCAGAGGACGACGATTGGAGCGACTTCATACTCGTGCGCGCAGGCTCTGGCATAGGCGTCGGCGTCGTACGCGGCGGCGAGGTCTATCGGGGCGCGAAAGCGACCGAAGGATGGGCGGGCGAGTTCGGCCACATGACGATAGCGGCGGGCGGGCGGGTCTGCGCGTGCGGTGGGCGCGGGTGCTGGGAGAGTTATGCCTCCGCCGGAAGCGCCGTCTCGCTGTACGCGGGCGACCGCGCCGCCGCGCGTGGACGCGCGCCGGAGTTCGTCGAGATAGTCGAGCGTGCCGGGGGCGGCGAGGCGCGCGCGTGCGAAACGCTCTCGCGCGTTGGCAACTACCTCGGCATCGGCATCGCCAACCTCATCAGCGGCCTCGGCGTGTCGCGCGTGGTCGTGTCGGGGCACTTGGTTCGAGGCTGGAAGTTTCTGACCGGGACGATGCACGAGGCCATCGGTAAAAGTATGGCGGGGCGGCTCGCGGAGTGGACGGTCGTGCCGGGAAGCGCGGCGGGTGCGGGACTCGGCGGCGCGCTTGAGGTCGCGATAGATCACTATCTGAACGAAGGGAGAAAGGCGGGCGTGTGGCAGGACTCTCCCCGAAAGTACACCGCGCAAATTCGGAAGCCGCAGGGCGCAGACCCGCCGGGAAGGCGAAGGCATTCACGAGTCGAGTCCTGACTCGCTTGAGCCGGGAGAGCGCTCGCTCGCCCCGGCGCACGCGGAAGTGAAGGCACGCACAAACATCTCCCTTGAGAGTTCATAATCGGTCGAGAAAGAGATAGCGCGCTCTGTGCTCGTCCGCCACGGCGCGCGGCTGAACGTCGAGCCGCATTATTTGGACGGGCGTGCCCGCCTTGACCGCGGGCCAGATTGGGAGTCCCGCGCCGTTCGGGTCGCCCTTCTTGATGAAGTTGGCGAAGTACGTCTGCATGAGTTCCGAAACCTTGTAGTCTTCCGGCGTCCACGCATAGACCTTGTTCGTCGCGAGGTTGCCGAGCGCGTACTCGATCTCCGCCGAATGCACTGCGCCGCGCGCCGGAGGCATCGCCTCTGCGCCCGCGTTCGGCCCTCTGACCACGCCGCCCGCAAGTCCCGGCACGGCACCGGCCATCTGCGCGGTCATCGGCGGTCGCGGGCGAGAGTAGAAGTATCGGAAGACGGGGCTGCCGCCGGTCTTGACGTGCATGTCGAACCACTTCCAAGTGCTGTAGCCGATGAAGCGGTCGCTCGCTAAATCCGTCGCCGACTCGATAACTTCTTCGCGCGTCGTGGCCGGATACAATTTCAAAGCCTCTTCGGCGCGCGCGCCGAGTTGTTCGCGCACGGCCTGCGTGTAGTTCTCCGGTGTCGGCTCCTTGCCCCTGAGCAGTGCGAGCCATGTCATCTCCTCGGAGTTCCAGCCGACCAGAAGCGGCACGTGCGACTGACGGCCCGCCGCGTAAATCGCCGCGGGGTCTTCCGTGAAGAAGTATCCGTCAACCGCGATTGAAAAACCGAAAGGCATCTTGGCCGTCGCCTGTTGGAGTTGTTCGGTCGTCATCGCGCGCAGCGCGGCGAGCGAGTCCGCACCAACCGACGCCGCGAATTTTGTTCCGGCCTGCTCGGCATCCGTGAGCGGGACGGCGCGCATGGTCGAGAGCACTGAGCCGCTCTCGCCTATCGCGCCCGCGATCAAATCCTTCGACAGCGGCGAAGCCATCTGCGCGCTGACCGAGGCCGAGCCTGCCGACTCGCCCGCTATCGTCACGCGCTTTGGATCTCCGCCGAAGGCCGCGATGTTTTGCCGCACCCATCGAAGCGCCGCCGCCTGATCGAGCAGCCCGTAGTCGCCGGAGGCTTGGTGCGTTGACTCCTTCGTGAGTTCCGGGTGCGCGAGAAAGCCGAAGACGGCGAGGCGATAGTTGATGGTGACGGCGACGATGCCCTTCGCGGCGATGCTCTCGCCGTCGTAGCGCGGCTCGTCGCCGGAGCCTGCGACAAACCCGCCGCCGTAGAAATAGACGAGCACGGGCAGACGCTCTCTTTCGGACTTCGCCGGAGTCCAGACGTTGAGGTAGAGGCAATCTTCGCTCATCGAGTCGGAGCGGAAATTCATGTC
This sequence comes from Pyrinomonadaceae bacterium, assembly GCA_035474235.1. Lineage (GTDB taxonomy): Bacteria > Acidobacteriota > Blastocatellia > Pyrinomonadales > Pyrinomonadaceae > QHXN01. The sequence continues at coordinate 22,794 of DATINM010000039.1, read as the reverse complement.
GCCGAAGACGGCATGCTGCACGCAGCGCGGGCCGAATTTCGTCGCCTGTCGCACGCCCGGCCAATCTTTGACCGGCTGCGGCTCGCGCCAGCGAAGGCTCCCCGTGGGCGGCTCGGCGAAGGGGATGCCTCGAAAGATGCGGACGCCTGAAGTCTGTCTGCCCGCGCCTTCGACGACGCCGTTTGCGGTCTTGACGCGGTCGGGCGTCGCCGCGAAACACGCGTGCGCGGCTGCGAGCAAGAGCGCGGCTGCGAGTAGAGTCCTGTTAGTAGTCGTCTTCATCGAGAATGCTCCTTCGGGAGAGTCGCGCGACTGCGACGTGCGTGCGACTCTTCGGGCGCGGCGTAAATTTTGTGTGCGGTACGACAAAACTATTTTCCACGTGGCCGGGACTTTTGTATAGTGATGCTCGAAAGTCTCATCACGTCAAGAGGTCGCTCGCTACCATGAAAAGAAACACTGCTCTATGTCTTCTCGTGTGCGCCATGATTGCGGCGCTCGCCGGCTGCAACCGCCAGCAGTCGCAGCCGGGCGCGTCGGGTAAAAAACTCCGCCTCGCCTTCGTCACGAACAACGCCTCCGACTTCTGGACTATCGCCCGCAAGGGTACGGAGAAGGCCACGCAGGAACTCCCGAACGTCGAGGTTGATTTCCGCATCCCCGGCGAGGGCACGGCCGCAGAGCAGAAGCGACTCGTTGACGACCTGCTCGCGCGCGGCGTTGACGGCATGGCGATCAGCCCGGTTGACCCCGCGAACCAGACGCAGATGCTCAACGACGCGGCCAAGCAGATACTCGTGCTCACGCAGGACAGCGACGCGCCGCAGAGCGACCGCGCCTGCTACATCGGCACAGACAATCGCGCCGCCGGACGGCAGGCGGGCGAACTCATCAAACAGGCTCTGCCGCAGGGCGGCAAGATAATGGTCTTCGTCGGCAAGGCCGACGCGCAGAACGCGAAGGAGCGTTTCGAGGGCATCAAGGAGGTGCTCGCAGGCTCGAACATTCAGATCATAGACCTCCGCACCGACGACGCCGACCGCGTGCGCGCCAAGGCGAACGCCGCCGACACGCTCGTCAAGTATCCGGACGTTTCGGCGCTCGTCGGCCTGTGGGCCTACAACGGCCCGGCGATACTGAGCGCCGTCAAGGACGCGAACAAGACGGGGCAGGTTAAGATCATCGCCTTCGACGAGGAAGACGACACGCTCAAGGGCGTGCGTGAAGGCTCCATCGTCGGCACCATCGTCCAGCAGCCTTACGAGTTCGGCCACCAGTCGATCAAAGCGATGGCGCAGATACTCGGCGGCGACCGCTCGATCATCCCGCAGACCAAACAGATTTTCGTCCCCACCAGAGTCATCAACAGCAGTAACGTTGACGAGTTCAGCCAGCAGCTTAACCAACTACGCGGGCGCAGCTAGCCGCCGGGGGCGATCAACGTAAGCTCATGCCGACTCCCGTCCTCGAAATGAAGGGGATCGTCAAACGCTTCCCCGGCGTCGTGGCGTTGGACGACGTTGCGCTCGCAGTCCACACGGGCGAGGTCGTCGCGCTCATCGGCGAGAACGGCGCTGGAAAGTCAACGCTGATGAAGATCATCGGCGGCGTCTATCAACCGGACGCGGGCGCGACCTTCATCGAAGGGCGCGAGGTCGTCGTCGGTTCCGTCGCCGACGCGCTCCGGCTCCGCATAGGCTTCATCCATCAGGAGCTAAACGTCCTCGACAATCTGGACGTGGCTTCAAACATCTTTTTGGGCCGCGAGCCTCGGCGCTTCGGCCCGCTCCGTCTCATCGACGGCGGAAGGATGTACCGTGATGCGCGCGTCTATCTCGAACGGCTCGGACTCGACGTTTCGCCCGACACGCCGCTCAGCCGCCTCTCGATAGCGCAGCAGCAAATGGTCGAGATCGCAAAGTCGCTCTCGCAGCAGGCGCGCCTGCTCATCATGGACGAGCCGACTTCGAGCCTCACGCTCACGGAGACCGAGCGGCTGATAGAAGTCGTCAGAGAGTTGCGCGCACAGGGCGTCAGCGTCATCTACATCTCGCACCGCTTGGGCGAGGTCGAGCGACTCGCCGACCGCGTCGTGGCGCTGCGCGACGGGCGCAACGCCGGCGAACTCTCGCGCTCCGAGATCAGCCACGAGCGAATGGTTCGGATGATGGTTGGTCGCGACATCTCGAACTTCTACGTCCGACCGGAAGGCGGCGCGCGCGACGCGGCCTTCGAGGTTCGCTCGCTTCGCACGCGACGATACCCGCAGCACTCTGTCTCGTTCGCGGCGCGGCGCGGCGAGATACTCGGCTTCGCCGGACTCGTCGGCGCCGGTCGCTCGGAGATGGCGCAGGCCGTCTTCGGCGTCGAGCCGCCCGTCGCGGGCGAAATCTCGCTCGACGGTCGCGCGCTCAAGATTCGCTCGCCGCGAGACGCGATACGCGAGGGCATCTACCTCGCGCCCGAAGACCGACGCCGCGCCGGACTCATACTCGAAGATTCGATACGAAAGAATGTGTCGCTGCCGTCGCTTTCGCGCTTCGCGTCGGCTGGACTCGTCAACGCCGACGCGGAAGGCCGCGCGGCGAAAGAGGTCTGCGGCAGATTGAACGTGAAGGCTCCTTCGGTCGAGGTCGCGGCTGGAACTTTGTCGGGCGGCAACCAGCAGAAGGTGGTTTTGGCGAAGTGGCTCGCGCGCGAACCGAAGGTCTTGATCTTCGACGAGCCGACGCGCGGCATTGACGTTGGCGCGAAGCACGAGATTTACGAACTGATGCGCGGACTCGCGCGCGCGGGCGTCGTCATCATCATGGTTTCGAGCGACATGGAAGAAGTGCTTGGCGTCAGCGACCGCGTGGCCGTCATGCACGAAGGGCGTCTGACGGGCGTGCTCGAACGCGAAGAGTGCAGCGAGGAGGCCGTCATGCGTCTCGCGGTCGGGCGGACGGAAGGAGCGGCGGCCTGACGGTCGGCGCGCGCGCGACTGAAAGAATCTTTCGTCGGGAGATGAGCGAGAAATGATGATCGGCAAAGCTCTGTTGGTCGCATTGTGCGTGCTCGCCGCCGGCGTGGGCGCGGCGCGCGGTCAGAGGCGTGGCGGAGGAACAGTGAGCCGCGCGGACTTCGGGCGTATGCCCGACGGCCAGCCCGTGAGCGTCTATACTCTCACAAACAGGCGCGGCGCAGAGGCGCGCGTCATCAACTACGGCGGCGCGGTCGTCTCGCTGAAAGTGCCCGACCGGAGCGGCAAACTTGGCGACGTTGTTCTGGGCTTTGACGATCTCGAAGGCTACATCAAACAGACCTTCTACATCGGCGCGCTCATAGGCCGCTACGGCAACCGCATCGCGGGCGGGCGCTTCACGCTCGACGGGGTGCAATACCAACTCGCCGCCAACAACAACGGCAACCACCTGCACGGTGGAGTCCGTGGCTTCGACAAGGTTTTATGGCAGGCGCGACCCCTTGCGTCGAAAGAGGGCGCGTCGCTCGAACTCACATACAAGAGCCGCGACGGCGAAGAAGGCTATCCCGGCAACCTCTCGGTCAGGGTCGTCTATACGTTCACGGACGACGACGCGCTGCGCGTTGACTACGAGGCGACGACCGACAAGGCGACCGTCGTCAACCTGACGCAGCACTCGTACTTCAACCTCGCGGGCGAGGGGAGCGGCGACGTTCTGCGTCACCAAATTCAAATCAACGCCGCGCGCTTCACGCCGACCGACGCGACCTCGATACCGACGGGCGAGTTGCGCGCCGTGCGCGGCACGCCGTTCGACTTCACGCGCCCCGCCGAGATCGGCTCGCGAATCAACGACGACGACGAGCAGTTGAAGTTCGGGAGCGGCTACGATCACAACTTCCTGCTCGACGGTCGGGCGGGCGCGCTCAAAAAAGCGGCTGAAGTTTACGAGCCGACGACGGGCCGCGCACTGGAGGTCTGGACGACAGAGCCGGGCGTGCAGTTCTACACAGGCAACTTCCTCGCGGTCGAGCGCGGCGGCAAGAACGGCCACGCATACCCGCGCCGCTCGGCCTTCTGCCTTGAGGCGCAGCTCTACCCGGACTCGCCGAACAAGCCCGACTTCCCTTCGACGATTCTCCGACCGGGCGCGCGCTTTCGCTCGACGACGATCTATCGCTTCTCGGTGCACAAGTGAAAACGCCCTGCAACTTCAGTCGCTCGCTCGCGCTCTGCCTCGCGCTGCTCGCGGCGCACCCGGCGACGGCGCAAACAATCGAGCCGTCGCGTGACGCCGCCGGCGGGCAGTTGCTTGCGGGCGCGAATGACCGCATCGCGCGCTATCGTATGGGGGCGCTCGTCGTCCGCGTCGTTGACCGAAGGGGCCGCCGCGTAGGGAACGCGAGCGTCCGCATCGAGCAGACGCGCCACGCCTTTCTCTTCGGCTCTAACATCTTCCGACTCGACCCGCGCGACTCTTCGCCGCAGCAGCTAACGTATCAACAACGCTTCGCCGCGCTCTTCAACTACGCGACGCTTCCCTTCTACTGGGGCGCGTTCGAGCGCAAAGAGGGCCGGCCCGATTACGAGCGGCTCGAAGCGATGGCGCGCTGGTGCGCGGCGCACGGCATCACGACGAAGGGACACCCGCTCGTCTGGCAAGAGGTCTATCCGCGCTGGGCATCTGGCGACCCCGATGTTATCGTGCCGCTCCTTCGTCATCGCGTCGAGGACTTAATCACGCGCTACCGCGCACTCATACGCTTCTGGGACGTTGTCAACGAGGCGAACGCCGCCGCCGAGTTTGATAACGGCGTCGGGCACTGGGTCAAACGCGACGGCGCGGCCAGCGTCGTGAGCACTGCGCTCTCCTGGGCGCGCGCGGCGGGCGCGGGCGAGACATTTATATATAACGACTACGAGACGGGGGCGCGAAACGTCGCGCTCCTTACGTCGCTTCGCGACGCGAACTCGCTGCCCGACGCGGTCGGCATACAGTCGCACATGCATCAGGGCGTGTGGCCGCTCTCGCGCGTGTGGGAGACGTGCGAGACGTTCGCGCGCTTTCGCCGGCCCGTGCACTTCACCGAGGTCACGGTCGTAAGCGCGGAGACGCGCACCGCAATCAACTATCACGGCGCGCCCGCGACCGACTGGCCGACGACGCCCGCGGGCGAGGCTCGACAGGCCGACTACGTCGTCGAACTTTACACGCTTCTCTTCAGCCATCCGTCGGTGCGCGCGATAACTTGGTGGGACTTGAGCGACGAGGGCGCTTGGCTCGGCGCGCCCGCAGGACTTCTGCGGCGCGACATGACGCCGAAGCCCGCATACGAGCGTCTGCTCGCGCTCGTCCGCGGAAGCTGGTGGACGCGCGCTTCGGGCCGGACGAACGGCGCGGGTGAATACGAGATGAGGGTCTTCCTCGGCTCGTACAAGATCACCGTCGCCGGCCCCTCGGGACGCACACGCACCGTGAGCGCCGAGGTCACGCGGAACGAGGACGGGCGCAACGTCGTCAACGTCAGACTCTGAACGTTTGCATTCTTAGGATAAGGTCGGCGATGCCATGAGAAAAGAACTCGGCACTTTCATACTGCTGGTCGTGCTGTGCGTCGTCGTGGCGGCAATCAACCCGCGCTTCGTCGGCGGGGCGAATCTTCAGAACATGGCACGCCTGATCGGGATGTACGGCATCTTCTCGATTGGCCTCGGCGTCGTCATCATAACGGGCGGCATTGATCTTTCGGTCGGCTCGGTCTTCGCGCTGCTCGGCGTGCTGCTCTCGATCATGCTCGCCTCATGGCACTGGACGCCCGCGCTGGCGGTCGTCGCCGTGATGTGCGTCTCGGTCGGACTCGGCCTGATTCACGGGCTGTTGATTACGCGCCTTCGCATACAGCCCTTCATCGTCACGCTCTGCGGCCTGCTCTTCTACCGCGGGCTGGCGCGCTTCATCGCCAACGACGAGACCAAAGGCTTCGGCACGGGGCAGGGCTTCGAGTGGCTGACACGGCTCGCGACCGGAAGCCTGTTCGGCATCCCTGCGCCGTTCGTCCTGCTCGTCGTAATCGCGGCGTTGATGTGGGTCGTGCTGCACCGCTCCGTCTATGGGCGCTACCTGTTCGCGGTCGGTCGCAACGAGGAGGCCGCGCGCTACTCCGGCATAAACGCGCGCAACATCATCGCGAGCGCATACGTCGTCGCGGGGCTGACGGCGGGCATCTCCGGAATACTTCTGGCCTTCTACACAAACTCGGTTTCGCCCTCGTCGCATGGAAACTTCTTCGAGTTGTACGGCATCGCGGCTGCGGTGCTCGGCGGGTGCTCTTTGCGAGGCGGCGAAGGCTCTGTCGTCGGCATTCTGATCGGCACGGCGCTGTTACAGGTTTTGCAAAACCTTGTAAACCTGCTCGGCATCCCCTCTTCGCTCAACTTCGCCGTCATGGGCGCGGTGATTCTGATCGGCGTCGTCGCAGACCAACTCTTCAAGCGCCAGCGGCCCCTGACCGTCGCGCGCGAGTCTGCGGGCGGCGGGGCGACGCCTCCGCGCGTGGCCGCGGGAGGCGCGGGGGATTAACTTCACAGGGAACGCCGTGGATCAACGTCGCACGCCGGGCGACTCGCGTTGACGCGGCGAAGCGCAGCAAACTTTAACGTCATGTCAGACAGCAAGCAGGGCAGCGGCGCAGTTTGGGAGGAGCGTTGGCACCCTCTGCGCGAGGAGTGGGTCGTCGTCGCGGCGCACAGGCAGAACCGTCCGTGGTCGGGCGAGACGGTCGCAGCATCGACAGAGCCGCAAACGCCGTCTTACGTCCACGGCTGCTATCTCTGCCCCGGCAACTCGCGTGTGAGCGGCGAGCGCAACCCGGATTACAAAGGCGTCTTCGTCTTCGACAACGACCACCCTTGCGTCGGCGCAGACGCGCCGGAGGATACCACGCACGCGCAAGCGCCTTACCGCAGCCGTCCCGCGCGCGGAGTCGCGCGCGTCGTCTGCTACACGCCGCGCCACGACCTTTCGCTCGCCGAACTTCAGCCGGGCGAGGTCGAGAATCTCGTCGCCGCGTGGCAAACGCAGTACGCCGAACTGGGCGCAAGGCCCGAGGTCAAACACGTCCTCGCCTTCGAGAACAGGGGCGAGGTCGTCGGCGTCTCGAACCCGCACCCGCACGGTCAGATTTACGCGACCAACTTCGTCTTCAAGACCATCGAAACCGAGGCGCGTGCGAGCCGGCGCTACTTCGATGAGACGGGCCGCGTGCTCTTTCGCGACATCATCGCCGCCGAGCAGCGCGACGACGCCCGCGTCGTCTGTGAGAACGAGACGGCAATCGCCTTCCTGCCTTACTTCGCGCGCTACGCCTACGAGGTCTTCGTCGCGCCGAAGGCGACGCGCGCGAGCATCGCCGGTTTGAACGACGCCGAGGCGCGCGACCTCGCCGCAATCTTGCGCGAAGTCGCGATTCGTTTCGATAATCTCTGGCGGATGCCGTTCCCTTACGTGATGCCTCTGCATCAAGCGCCGACCGACGGCGGCGACTACAGTTCATTCCATTTTCATATCGAGTTTCAGCCGCCGCTCCGAAAGCCGAATCTTCTTAAGTATCTCGCGGGGCCCGAAATCGGCGGCGGCAATTTCCTCTGCGACACCGCGCCCGAAGAGAAGGCCGCTGAGTTGCGCGCGCAACCGACCGTGCACTACAAGGCGGAAGGATGAAGGCTGAGGGATGAAGGCGGAAATAAAAGCCCTTCTCGCGCCGCTGCGACGGCTGCACGAGTTAATACGGCGCGACGTGGTCGCGGCCTGCGAGCGTTCGGCGGTCGAGTCGCTCTCCGAGGTCGCGCGCGACGATGAGGGCGACACGATCTACGCCGTGGATCGCGTCGGCGAGGATTTGCTGATTGACTTCTTCGAGCGCGAGATCGCACCGCTCGCGCCGCTCGTGCTCGTCGCCGAAGGGCTTGCGTCCGGTCAGGTCGTTCTGCCGCGCGGCGCGTCCGAAAGTGAATGCGTGTGGCGCGTCATCGTCGATCCGATAGACGGCACGCGAGGGTTGATGTACCAGAAGCGCAGCGGCTGGGTTCTGACCGGCGTCGCGCGCAATCGCGGCCCCGAGACGTGCCTCGCAGACATCGAGCTTGCGTTGCAGACCGAGTTGCCTCTCGTCAAACAGCACCTCTCCGATGTTGCTTGGGCCGTGCGCGGCAGCGGCGCGCAAGCCGAGCGTTTCAACCGTCTGACGGGCGAGCGCACGCCGCTCGTCCTGCGTCCCTCGCAGTCGCCGACAATCGCGCACGGCTACGCGCAGGTCGCGCGCTTCTTCCCCGGCGCGCGCGAGGAACTCGCCGCCGTTGACGATGAGATAGTCGCCGGCGCGCTCGGCCCCGTGCGGCAAGGCAAGGCTCACTGCTTCGAGGATCAGTACACGTCGAGCGGCGGCCAACTTTACGAGTTGATGTGCGGGCACGACCGCTTCACGGCAGACCTGCGCCCGCTCATGGAAGAGACTTTGCGCGCGCGCGGACTCGCGCTCGGCATCTGCTGTCACCCATACGACCTCTGCACCGAGATGATCGCGCGCGAGGCCGGAGTGATCGTGACGGACATCGGCGGCGGCCCCCTTCGCGCGCGGCTCTCGGTCGAGCCGGACGTTGCATGGGCCGGCTACGCCAACGCGCGCGTGCGCGCGCAGGTCGAGCCGCTTCTGCGCGCCGCGCTTTCTCGCCGCGGACTGTTGCCGGAAGCGGATTCAAGCGACAACACGAAAGCGAATTGAGGGCACGCGCATGACGTTCGATATCGTCTCCGGCACAACGCACGGACTCGCGGATACGGAATCCTTCGTCGCGCTCTTGAATGGTTCGCCGGGACGCGTCGAGTTGTCGAGCGGACTGCCGGAACACCCTCTGCACGAAGGCGGAGCTTTCTTCCGCCCGCGGCGCGAGGTCGTGGTCACGCGCGCTCCGGGGCGGCTCGATTTGATGGGAGGCATCGCGGACTATTCGGGCGCGCTCGTTCTTGAGCTTCCAACGTCAGCGGCGACGCACGCAGCTTTGCAGATCGTAGAAGACGACGCGCTCACAGTCGTCAGCCTCTCGACCGATTTGGCGTCAGCGCCGCGACGTTACGAGATGTCGCTCGCGGAGTTCGTGCGCGACGGTTCGCCGGTCTCTTACGAAGAGGCGCGAGCGCGTTTCGCCTCGGACGCCGAGAGTCGTTGGGCGGCTTACGTCATGGGCGCGTTCCTCGTGCTGATGCGCGAGCGCGGGTGCGTCTTCGAGCGCGGTGCGCGCCTGCTCGTCCGCTCCGACGTGCCGGAGGGCAAGGGCGTCAGTTCGTCCGCCGCGCTCGAAGTGGCGATCATGCGCGCGGTCGCCGCCGCGTACCGCTTAGAGATGTCGCCGCGCGAGACTGCGTTCCTCTGCCAGAGAGTCGAGAACATGGTGGCCGGAGCGCCGTGCGGCGTGATGGATCAGATGACCGCGGCGTGTGGCGAGGAGGGTCGTCTGCTCGCGCTCCTGTGCCAGCCGTGCGAGGCGCGCGGTTACGTGACTTTGCCGCCGGAGCTTTCGGTCTGGGGAGTTGATTCCGGCGTCCGGCACTCGGTCGGCGGCGCGGACTACGCCACGGTTCGCACCGCCGCATTCATGGGCTACAGGATGATCGCGGACTTCGAGGGACTGCGCGCCGTCGATGGCGGCGCGGGAAGCCGTCTAACGATAGAAGACCCGAAGTGGCACGGCTACCTCGCAAACATCTCGCCCGCAGAGTTCGAGAAGTGCTACGCGCCGCTTCTGCCGGAGCGCGTATCGGGCGCGGAATTCCTCGCGCGCTACCGCGGCATCACAGACCAGATCACAAGCGTCGAGCCTGCCCGCATCTACCCGGTGCTCGCGGCGACGCGACATCCCGTCCGAGAGCACGCACGCGTCGTCGAGTTCGCCGAAGCGTTGAGAGACTGGCGCGACCCTGCGCAGGCCGAGCGTCTGGGAGAGTTGATGTACGAGTCGCACGCGAGCTACTCCGCCTGTGGTCTGGGTTCCGACGCAACGGACGAGTTTGTGCGGCTGGTTCGCGAGGAAGGTACAGTGCACGGGCTTTACGGCGCGAAGATCACGGGCGGCGGGAGCGGCGGCACTGTCGCCGTCCTTGCGCGAAGCGATGCGGGCGATGCGGTCGCGAAGGTCGCTGCCGGGTACGCTGCAAGCGCGGGAGTATCATCGTTCGTGCTCGGCGGGTCTTCGCCGGGCGCGTGCCGCTTCGGTCATCTCGTCTTGAGGTGAGCGAGGATGAGGGCACGCCGAGTCGGCCTTGCGCCAGCCGTCACCTCGCGACGACTTCGAGCTTCGCCGTCAGTTCCCTGTCCGTCGCCGAATTCGGACCGACCATGATCGTGAACGTGCCCGGCTCGACGACCCGGTGCATGTCTTCGTCGAGGAACGAGAGCTTGTCGGGCGTGACGACGAACTGAACCGTAGCGGTCTGCTGCGGCTCAAGGTGAATGCGGCGGAAGTCTTTTAACTCTTTGATGGGACGCGTGACGGAACTCACGTCGTCGCGTATGTAGAGTTGGACGATCTCGTCGCCGGCCATGCGTCCCGCGTTGGTCACGTCAACGTTGACGGTCACTTGTCCGGCGGGGCCGATACGGTCGGGCGCGACGCGAAGGTTCGAGTAGTTGTAGGTCGTGTAGCTCAGGCCGTGTCCGAAGACGAAGAGCGGGCTGACGCTCGTGAAGAGGAAGCCGCGTTTGGCCGATGGCTTCTGGTAGTAATAGACGGGCAGTTGCCCGACGTTGCGCGCGACGGTAACGGGCATCTTGCCCGAAGGGTTGTAGTCGCCGAAGATCACGTCGGCTGCGGCTGTGCCCGTCTCTTCGCCGAGATACCAGCCCTCGAAGACCGCGGGCACGTGCTCGTAAACGTAAGTAGCCGAGAGCGGGCGACCGCCCGTGAGGAAGACGATTGTCGGCTTGCCGGTTTCGAGCACGGCCTTGACGAGATCGTTCTGCTGGCCTACGAGGTCGAGATTGTCTGTGTCGCCCAAGTGGTTCTCGGCCCATTCCTCGCGCGAAGTCTCGACGTTGCCGCCGACGGCGAGCACGACAACGTCCGACGCGCGCGCGACCTTCACCGCTTCGACAATGCCTTTCGCATTCTCCGCCGGGTCTGCGAGCCGCACGTCGTCGTTGCCCCACGTCGGGATGCCTGTCTTGGGATCGCCCTTCGTAATCTTCACGCCCTCGGCGTAGTTGACCTGCACGCCGCCGCCGACCTTCGCCTTGATGCCGTCAAGGAGGCTCACGGTGCGCGAGGGCGTTCCGCTGTATTCGCCGAGGTCTGCGCGCGCGGCGTTCGGGCCGATGACGGCGATTGAGCGAATCCTGTTTCGGTCGAGCGGGACGAGGTTGCCTTCGTTCTTCAGCAACACGATTGCCTCGCGCGCCGCCTTCAATGCGAGCGCGCGATGCTCCGCCGACTCGTTCGTGCGCGCCGCCTCGTCCGGGTCAACGTAGGGATTCTCGAAGAGGCCGAGCAGAAACTTGCCGCGAAGCAGGCGCGACGCTGCTTTGTCAATCGCGGCCTCCGACACCCGGCCGTCGCGTACCTGCTCGACGAGCGTGCCGTAGCATTCGATGTAGGGAAGCTCCATGTCAACGCCAGTGTTGATTGCCCGGCGCGCGGCGTCCGATTCGTCGGCGGCGACATGGTGGCGGCGTATCAACTCGGCGACGCCGAAATAGTCGGACGAGGTGTAGCCGTCGAAGCCCCACTCCTCGCGCAAGACCTTCTCGATGAGCCAGCGGTTCGCGTGCGAAGGCACGCCGTCAATCTCGTTGTACGAAGGCATCACGCTCATCACGTGCGCCTCTTTCACTGCGACCTCGAACGGGTAGAAGAAGTCTTCGCGAAGGATGCGCTCGGAGTAGTTGGCGGGCGCGATGTTTGTGCCGCCCTCGGGCTGGCCGTGCGCGGCGAAGTGCTTGGCGGTGGCGATGACGTGACGGCTGTCAACCGAGGGGCCCGCACCTTGAAAACCCGTGACGGCGGCGACGCCCATGCGCGAGACGAGGTAAGGGTCTTCGCCGTAAGTCTCTTCGATGCGGCCCCAGCGCGGCTCGCGTCCAAGATCGAGATCGGGCGCGAGAACCTGCGTCGCGCCGCGCGTGCGCGCCTCTGCCGCCGCCGCGTTGAAGACTTCGTGGACGAGGTCTGTATCCCAAGTGCTCGCGAGCGCGATGGCCTGCGGGAAGCTGGTCGCGCCCGGGGCCATCAGGCCGTGCAAGGCTTCTTCGTGAAACGTCGCGGGGATTCGCAGGCGATTATGTTCGATGATGTATTTCTGTATGGCGTTTGTGAAGACGGCCTCGGCGCGCGCGTCCTTGCCGTGCAGAGGTGCGGCGGCCTTCTCCGCGTCGGAGGCGGCTTGACTGGGGCCGCCAAACTGCCCGATGCCGTTCTTGAGAAGCTCCTGCATCTTCTGGTCGGGCGCGAACTCGCCGCGGTCGTTGACGAGTTGCTTGCTCTGGTTCGTGACCCAGACGGATTCGAGTTGCGCGACCTTCTCTTCGAGCGTCATGCGCGAGAGAAGGTCTGCGACTCTCTGCTCGACGGGCAGGCGCGGGTCGCGGTAAGCGAGGTAAGCAAACTGAGCGCTTTTTTGCGCGCCCACGCGGCGAACGGACGAAAGCTGCGTAAGAAGCAGAACGCTCGCTGCGGCGATGAGGCAGGCAGTTATCATTCGTCTCATCTTCTGTGTCCCTCTCAGAGTCAGTAGTGCGGCGGCAGACGGCTCGTGATCTTTGGTCGCGCGTTCAGTTTCGTCCGGCGGTCAGCCCCGGCCAGTCGTCCGTGCGGAAGGGCGAGGCCGGCAAGCCATCGGCGTTATAGATATTGCCCGCGGGGTTGTCGGCCCAAGCGTAGCGCACGGCGACGGGGTGCGGCACGTCTCTGCTCCGGACGACGACGGCGTTGCCGTCCGCGCGCGCCTCAGCCGGGAAGAACTTGCGGTCGCTGCCTGCGACGAAGAAGCCCACGAGCGGCGATCCATCGCGCGTCTTCAGACCCTCAGCGTGCTTGAAGCGGACTCGCACACGGTCGCCCTCGACCTTGTAGGATTCGTAGAGCGGCCCGGACTCTTCCGTCTTCTGCCCGTAGGTGTCGGCCAGCGCCCAACGCGCGAGGCGCAGGCCAACGTCGAGTTTGTCGCGCGGGTGTATGTTGTCGGGGTTGCCGATGTCAATCGTGACGGCCATGCCTGTGTGCGGCACGCTCCTGAGCGTCATCAACTGAGCCTCGCGAAGCTCCGCCCACTCGCTGTCAATCGAGTCCGTCGGCCTCGCCTTCCAGTTCGCTAGCTGCACGAAGTAGAAGGGGAAGTCGCCTTCGCCCCAACGCGAGCGCCAGTCGCGAATCATCATCGGAAAGAGCGTGCGGTATTGGTATGCTCGCCCCGCGTTTGCCTCGCCCTGATACCAGATTGCGCCGCGTATCGCGTAGGGCAAGAGCGGCGCGATCATCGCGTTATAGAGGACGGTCGGGTTGTTCTGGTTCGCGGGGCCGGGCGCTTGCGGCTGGCGCGAGTAGTCTATCTGCCTTGAAGGAACGGTGAACTCCTCCTTGTAGTACCAATCGCCGTCGAGCGGCATCGCCTCCGTCTTCGCAACGCCCACGGGCGCGAGCCACATCTCGCCGCCGACGAAGCCTCCGCCGCCCACCCGGTCGAAGACGCGCACGGCTACGACGTTTCGCCCCGCGCGGACGAGCGAGCCGGGGACGCGGTAGTGGCGAGGCACCGTCCAGGAGTTCATCGTCTCCTCGCCGGTTGAGCCGACTCTCACGCCGTCGAAGTAGGTTGTGTCGAAGTCGTCAATCGCGCCGAGGCTCAAGCTCAGGTCGCGCCCCGCCCAGGCTTCGGGAACGTTCACTTCCCTTCGGAACCAGACCGCACCGTCAACGTCCAGACCAGCCGACTCCCAAGCCTGCGGTACGCGCATCCTTTTCCAGTCGGCGAATTCATGCGCGGGGTCTGCGTAGCCCATCGCCTCGCCGCGGTTTCCGGGGTCTTGAGTGACGTACTGTCGCTCCCAATCGACGCGCGCACGCTCGTACTCGCCTTGAAGCCGCGGCAGGTCTTTCAATTCGGCGTCGAACCTGTCGAGCATAGGCTTGAGCGTGGGTTCTGAGGCGAGTGCGTCGCGACTCGTCCAAGCCTCGGCGGGCGTGCCGCCCCAAGAAGTGTGTATCAGCCCGACGGGAACTTTGAGGCGACGATACAACTCCCTGCCGAAGAAGTAGCCGACCGCCGAGAACTGCGGGACTGTTTCCGGTCGCGCGACGACCCAGTGGCCTTCAACGTCTTCGAGCGGCGCGGCGGACGTTTTCTTTGTAACAGTGAAGAGGTGTATCTCATGGTAGTCGGCCTGCGCGACATCGCGCGCGCCGTCCTGCGCGTTCGTGAGCGGCCACTCCATGTTCGATTGGCCCGAACAGACCCAGACTTCTCCGACAAGCACGTCGCGGAAGGTGAGCGTGTTCTTGCCGGCCACGGTCATCTCGAACGGGCCGCCCGTCTTGAACGGCCCGACGAATATCTGCCAGCGCCCGCGCTCGTCTGCGACGACGCGCGCCGTGCTGCCGTTGAACGTAATGCTCACGCGCTCGCCCGGCTCCGCAGTCCCCCAGAGGCGCACCTTGCGTCCCTGCTGCAAGACCATGTGGTCGCCGATGAGCGAAGGCACGCGCACGTCCGCGCGCGCCGTGCCCGACAGAGACGAGAGCAGAAACACGCACGCCGACAAGAGCAGCAGCCTTTTGATTTTCATAGTCGTAAAGTTCGCCGGTTCAAACTCCGTCGAGGACGCGACGAGCCGGAACCCGAAAGCGACCGCGGCGCTCAAGCCGCAAGACTCGCTCCGGCAGACCCGGCGGAGTTTGTTGCATGACCGGGCAAAAGTCCTGCGCGCACCTCAACGCCGTCAGCGTTGACGCCCGAAACTTCCGGCTCTTCGACGAACGTATCTTTCAAGGAAGACTGGTTGGAACTGAACACACATTCTCTTTCATCGGCGGTTTTTCTTCAAGAGGAATTTTCGCGGGCGATGAATATAAAGAGCGTTGCTTCGAGCGGAGCATCCGGCCTCGCCGTGTGGCGACGCGCTTGAAGACGCTGACGCGAGCGGAAAGACGTTTGAAGACCCGGACGGCTAACGCGTCCGTCTTGCAACAGGCCGGGTGGCGGCAGTCGGCGTGAGGCGCGGGACATGCGTGAGCTATCACCTTTGGACTTCGCGGTGTGGTCGAATTGGCTTAAAATGAGAATACCAATTTTGAGCGTGTTTCGAGCCTGAACGAGCGGCGCAGGGGCTTGCGGCGGCGGGACTAGGGAATTGGTACACCCATGATGCGCGTAAGTGGTACTTGCGCCGGCGTGGATTTCGGTTAAGGTTTATGTTGAATGCGTGCGGTAGTCCGAAGACGGTCGGACGGAGCGGGCAACAAAGAGATGACAAAAGAACTTGTCGAATACGCGTTCGCGCGGAGGCTATCGGGGATGGGCGTCTCGGCCATCCGCGAGATTCTGAAGGTGACGGAGCGGCCCGAAGTGATCTCGTTCGCGGGGGGCTTGCCCGCGCCGGAGGTCTTCCCCGTCGAAGAACTCGCGCGCGCACACGCCGCTGTCTTTGCCGAAGAAGGCGCGCAGGCTTGCCAGTACAGCACGACCGAGGGCTGGTTCCCCTTGCGCGAGTGGATCGCCGCGAGGATGCAAAAGCGCGGCTTCCGCCAGACGGAAGCCGCGCGCGTGCTCGTCACAAGCGGCTCGCAGCAGGGGATTGACCTCGTCGGCAAAATCTTCCTCGACCCCGGCGACGCTGTAGTCGTCGAGAACCCCTGCTATCTCGCCGCGCTGCAAGTCTTCAAAGGCTACGAGGCGCAACTCCTCACGGTCGGGAGCGACGACGACGGGATGAAGGTTGACGAAGTGGAGCGCGCAATCGAGCGCGCCGAACGCCGCCCGAAGTTCATCTACGTCGTCTCGCAGTTTCACAACCCGAAGGGCACGACGCTCTCGCTTGAACGAAGGCGGCGACTCATCGAAGTCGCGCGCCGGTACTCCGTGCCCATCGTCGAGGACGACCCATACGGCGAACTGCGCTACAGCGGCGCGGCGATTGAGCCGCTCGCGGCGCTCGACGATGACGGACTCGTCATCTACCTGAGCACCTTCTCGAAGACTTTGAGTCCGGGGATGCGCATCGGCTGGGCGCACGCGTCCCGTGAGGTCTTCGGCGCGTTGGTGCAGGCGAAGCAGGCGGCAGACCTTCACACGAACACGATCCAGCAGCGCGCGGCTGCACGCCTGCTCTCGACCTTCGACTTCGACGCGCACGTCGAGCGCATCAAGAAGCTTTACGGCGAAAGGCGCGACGCGATGCTCGCCGCGATGGCCGAGCACTTCCCGTCCTCTTCGCGTTGGACGCGCCCCGACGGCGGGCTGTTCCTCTGGGTCGAGTTGCCGGAAGGAGTGCTCGCCGAAGAGTTGTTCGAGGATGCTATCGCCGCGCGCGTGGCCTTCGTCCCCGGCACGCCCTTCTTCGCCGCCGAGCCGCGCCGAAACTTCATGCGTCTGAACTTCTCTAACTCTTCGACCGAAGCGATTGAAGAGGGCATCAAGCGACTCGGCAATCTTTTGAAGAGCCGTTAAAGCGTGGAGGTGGAAGCGTTGTCGAAGGCGATGCACGAGGCGCACAGCTTTGAAGTTGACGTGACGTGGACTGGAAACGCGGGAGCGGGAACGAGCGCGTACACGTCTTACCAACGCGCGCACGAAATCGCCGCCGCGGGCAAGCCCGTCATCCAAGGCTCGTCCGACCCGGCTTTTCGCGGCGACCGTTCTCGCTATAACCCGGAGGAGTTGCTCGTCGCTTCGCTCGCGGCGTGCCACATGCTTTGGTACCTGCACCTCTGCGCGGACGCGGGCGTCGTCGTGACGGCCTACGCCGACCGCGCCGCCGGGAAGCTCGCGCTGACGGATGATGGCGGCGGCCACTTCAAAGAGGTGACGCTCAGACCCGCAGCGACGATCAGAGCGGACTGCGACGCGGGACTCGCGCTCGCTTTGCACGAGCGCGCGCATCGCCTCTGCTTCATCGCCAACTCGATGAACTTCGAGGTGACGGTCGAGCCGACGATAAACGTCGAGTGAAGCGTTGACTTCATCAAACTCGCGCGAACAAATCTTCCGTGGAACCTGAGCGCGCGAACCTGATTCATGCCGGAGGAGATTCAGTCTTGGACGATTTCAAACCGACGGATCGGACGCGGCTCAAGCGTCTGCCGAACCGAGGCTCTTACGAGCGCGATGTCGTCAATCAGATTCTCGACGAGGGACTGGTCTGCCACGTCGGCTTCGTCGCGAACGGCTCACCCGTAGTCATACCGACGGGCTACGGGCGCTCTGGCGATACGCTCTACGTCCACGGCTCGGCGGCGAGCCGTATGCTTCGCTCGCTCGCCGGAGGCGTCGGCGTCTGCGTCACGGTGACTCTGCTCGACGGGTTAGTCCTCGCGCGCTCGGCCTTCCACCACTCGATGAACTATCGCTCGGTCGTCGTCTTCGGCACTGCCTCGGTCGTCGAGGATGCGTCGGAAAAGTTCGAGGCTCTGCGCGCGATCACCGAGCACATCGTGCCGGGGCGTTGGGCGCAGGTGCGCGAGCCGGACGAAGACGAACTCCGTAAGACGCTCGTCCTCAAACTCCCGCTCGCCGAGGCGTCGGCCAAGGTGCGAACCGGCCCGCCAATTGACGACGAGCCGGACTATTCGCTGCCCGTCTGGGCGGGCGAAATCCCCCTGCACCTGACCGCAGACGCGCCCGTCGCAGACCCTCGACTCGCGCCTGAGAGCGAGCCTCCTTCAAACGCGCGCCGCTACTCCAGAGTCCGTTCGAGCGCGCGATAATCATCAGCCGGCAGAGTTGATTTTCGCCACGACATTCGGTGAGAATGCCGGAGAAGTCGTCGCTCATCTTTCACGTGGAAAACATGAATAAGAATCGTTTGCTCCGACTGTTTGCCGTTATCGCTTTTGTCGTCGCGGCGCACGCCGCATCGCTCGCACAGGCGCAGTTGACGCCGCAACAGCAACTCGCCGACTACATCAAAAACAACTACACGAAGCGAGAGGTGTTGATACCGATGCGCGACGGCGTGCGGCTCTTCACCTCGATCTACGAGCCGAAGGACGCTTCGCAGAAGTATCCTATACTTCTAAACCGCACGCCCTACACGGTCGCGCCTTACGGCGCGGACAATTACAAAACGTCGCTCGGCCCCGACGAGCTTTTCGCGCGCGAGGGCTACGTCTTCGTCTATCAGGACGTGCGCGGCTGCTGGATGAGCGAGGGCGAGTTCGAGGACGCGCGCCCATACGTCCCGAACAAAAGCGGCAAGCAGATTGACGAAACCACCGACACATACGACACGGTCGAGTGGCTCGTCCACAACGTCGCGAACAACAACGGGCGCGTCGGCGTTTACGGCATCTCGTACCCGGGCTTCTACACCTCGATGGCGGGGATCGATTCGCATCCGGCGGTCAAGGCTATCTCGCCGCAGGCTCCGGTCTCCGACTGGTTCCACGGCGACGACCTGCACCACAACGGCGCTCTCTTTCTGGCTCAGAACTACGGCTTCTTCGCGTTCTTCGGCCAGCCGCGCCCGCAGCCGCACGAGCCTTCGCCCGCGGCGTTCAAGCCTTTCCCGTTCGGCACCGATGACGGCTACAAGTTCTTTCTTGAGATGGGCGGGCTGAAGAATTCGGGCGACCTCTTCGAGCAGAAGATCGGCACGCGCATTAAGTTCTGGGATGAGATGATGGCGCACCCGAACTACGACGAGTTCTGGCGCGCGCACAACATCCTTCCGAACCTGAAGAACATTCATGCGGCGGTGATGACGGTCGGCGGCTGGTACGACGACGAAGACCTGTTCGGCGCGCTGAACACTTACCGGCACGTCGAGCAACAGAACCCCGGCATCTTCAACGTGCTCGTGATGGGGCCTTGGTTTCACGGCGGCTGGGTTCGTTCGGACGGCGACTGGCTCGGCACGGCTTACTTCGGCGGCAAGACCGGTCTTTATTACCGCCAGCACTTCGAGCTTCCGTTCTTCAACCACTTCCTGAAAGACAAGGGCGACATCTCGCAGATCAAAGAGGTCAACGTCTTCGACACGGGCGCGGACGAGTGGCGCGACTTCAACGGTTGGTCGCCGGACGCCTCGGTCGAGACGCCGCTCTATCTGCAAGCCAACGGCAAGCTCTCGTTCTCGAAGGCAGCGGGCGACGCGGCCTTTGATGAATACGTGAGCGATCCGATGCGTCCTGTTCCATACACGCAGAAGACCACGCTCGACTACCCGCACGATTTTATGACCGAAGACCAGCGCTTCGCTGCGAGACGTTCGGACGTGCTCGTCTATCAGACCGAGCCTCTTGACTCGGACGTAACAATCGCGGGCGACATCAAGCCGCAACTCTTCGTCTCTTCGTCGGGCACGGACTCGGATTTCGTCGTCAAGCTGATTGACGTTTTCCCGGACGATTACAAGTATCCGGCGGGCGTCGTGCCTCCGGCGGATTCGTCGGCCTGCGTCTTCCAGCCGGGCGGCTACGAGATGCTTCTGCGCGGCGAGCCGTTCCCCGCACGCTTCCGCGACGGCTTCGAGAACCCGCGCCCTTTGCAGCCCGACGCGCCCGTGAAGATTTCTTACGTGATGCCCGGCGTCGTCCACACTTTCAAGAAGGGGCATCGGATCATGATTCAGATTCAGAGCACGTGGTTTCCGCTCGTCGCGCGCAACCCGCAGAAGTTCGTCACGAACTACCAGCTTGGAACGGACGCCGACTTTCGGAAGGCGACCGAGCGCGTCTATCACGACGGCGCGCGCGCCTCGCTCGTCGTGCTGCCGGTCGTCAAAAAATGAAGGCGCGCGTCGCGTCGGCGGGCCGTTTGTCGAAATCAGAAGCTACTTAAAATCGCGCGGATGGTGTAAATTGATTAGCCCGCTGAACGCTTCGAGTCAGGAACCCGAAGGTGGAAAACATAGAGCGCACACAGTTCGCCGTCTTGGCCGGCCACCTCGACGAACAGTCGCTGCCCGACCTGATGCGCGCGCTACGCGTGCAGAGGAAGACGGGACGGCTCCGCGTCGAGTACGCGGACGGCCCCGCCTCTTTCTTCTTCGACGAGGGCCAACTCGTCGATGCGCAACTCGGCTCGCTGCGCGGCGTCGAGGCCGTCTACGCAGCGCTCTCGCTCGAAGGCGCTTCCTTCAACTTCAACCCGCTCGTCAAACCGCCTGAGCAGAACATAGACAAGCAGGGGCGGCAGTTCATCGAGGACTTGATCGAGTCGCCGAGGCGCGAGGGTCTTGCAGAGATTGATGTCGCGCGTGGTGAATTCGGCGCGGCGCGGGGCGCAAGCGATCTGCCGCGTCACGCGCCGCTGCAACTGCCACCGGCGGCGGAAATCATCGCGCCCTTGCAGGAACGCTTGAGCGCGGTCGAAGAGGCAATCGTCTCCACCGCACACCGCTTCTCGCGCGAGCGTCTGATCTACGCCGTCGTCATCGGCTTCCTCGTCGGACTAAGCTTCATAACGACGCTCAGCGTCGCCCGCGGCCCGCTCCGCTTCGCACGCGCGCCCGCCGCGCAGGCGACTCCGGCGCCGCCCGTAAATCCAAACGCAGCCGACGCACAGCCTCTCGCAGCCGACGCGACGCGAGAGCGCGCTGCGTCGCAGCCGACGCCGAACGCGAGCCGGAGTCCTGAGACGATTTCGCAGAAGGAGAAGGAGCAGCCGCCCGTGCCTTCGACGGCGGCGCTGATAGCGACGCGCAGGGCCGAGGGCGTCACGGCGCAGCGCGGCGGCTACGTCGTGCAAGTCCTCGTCGAAGTCCGCAGCGGCACGGTGACGGACGCGCGCGTGTGGAACCCTCGGCCCGGCGCGGCGGCTTACGAGGCGGTCGCGCTCAGGATGGCGAGGGAGCGTCGCTACCCGGAAGACTTCAGCGGCAGCGAGAGGTTGAAGATCATGGTGAGTCCGTAAGCCTGAACGTTAGAACGCCGCGGCGCGAGCGTCCGAAGACACGATATGCTCTTCATCCGAAGCAACAGTTTCGCGGTCTCGCTGTCCGGCAGCGAACGACTCCGGCTTCTAAAGGCGCTGGCCGCGCGCGGCCTCAAACCCCTCGTCCGCTCGGCGCGTCAACATCTCTTTCAATCGCTCGCGGGTCAAGGCAGAGACGCGGCCCAACTCGAAATCGAGTGCGCGGCCCTCGACGCGTCCGCGCCGGGCAGAGCGTTCACGCCGGGCGAACTGTTTTGCGCGGACGGCTGCGTGCTCTTCAACGTCTTCGGCGACGGCGCGACGAGCGCGGGCGTCATCTACGACATCGAGACGAAGGAGCCGCTGTCGAAGCTCGTGCGATTCTGCGGCGACGTTCGAGAGGCTTTGGACGAGATCGGAGTCGCGGCGACGCAGGCAGAGCATTCGGCCCAACTGACTCGGCGCGAGTCGGAGTCGGAGACTAGTCCGTCGGGGCTTGCGCGATTCATGTCGCTTCAGCCCGCCGACTTCCTTCGCGCGGAGGCGGCGTTCCGCGGAGGTCGTGGACTGGCGCGCGCGTCGGAGTTGATGGAGGAGCGAGCGGTGCGAAAGTTCCTGCGCGGCGTCGAGCAGATGCGACGCGAAGGGTTCACGCCGCGCCGCCTGTTCGCGGAGGCCGCGTCGCTCGGCGTCTCGGTCGAGAGGATGATGGAGGCGGGCTTGCTCGAACCGGAAGTCAGGGTGAGTTGCCGCAAGTCGGGCCACGCTCTCTTCGATCTGCCTTCGCCCGACTCGCTCGCGGCCATCACGATCAGCAAGGCGAAGTGCAGCCTGTGCGCCGCGCCCGTCGCCGACGAAGTAATCGAGCAGACGATCAATCCGACGCGGCTCGCCGTCTCGCTGCTCGAAGACGGCAGGTGGCTCGCGAACCGCGTCTACAAAATCGTCCGCTCGCTCGGCGTCCCCGAAAGCGAGATCGCGACGGGGCCCGCCTCGCCGCACGGCGAGTCTTACCTCGTCGCGGACGTGTGCGGCAACTCGTTTCTCTTCGTCACAAGAGACGGCGACATGACGCCCGCGTTCTGCCGCCGCGTCGCCGAGATGGTCGAGGAGACCGGCGCGGCCCACCTCGTCGTCGTCTTCACGGGGGCCGCCGAGGACGAGGGCCGGATGCGACTCTACGAGTTCGCGTGGCGGCGGGCGCGCGACGGGCGCGACCTTGGCATGACGCTCGTCGAAGGCTTGGACTCGGCGCGCGCGCAGATCGAAGGCTCGTTCGCGTTGGTCGTGCGTCGCGAATTGTCGCGCGCGCTCTTCAGCCTCGACGCCGCGCTCGGCTTCAGCGCGAGCAACTTCGTGCTCGGCTGGTTCAGGCTGACGAGGGCCGCCGGGGCCGGGGCGCGAAGCGACGACGTTCAAGCGCGCGTCAGGGCCAGCGCCCGGCGCTGAATATTCGCACGCCGAGACGCATCGCTTTTTGACGGCTGACGAAGCGAAGAATGAAGGGCGGCGCGGGCTTACAACGCACACACCAACCGCGCGGACAAAAGCAATGAATAAACGGAAGAGCAGATACGGAACCGATGCCAGCATGACCTCGCCACGTCGCGCGCTCCGCGGCAGCTTGGCCGCGCGGAGCCGTGAACGCGGCGAGTCGGCGACAATCATCTGCGCGGGCATAATCGCTGCGTCGCTCGGCGCGGCGAGCGGGCTTTGG
>DATINM010000038.1:0-28976 GCA_035474235.1 Pyrinomonadaceae bacterium | reverse complement strand
GGCTTTGGCTCAACTCGCAGTGGTCGTCCGCCGCGGCGTCCGCCGACGCCGACGCGCCCGTCTCGCAGGCGAACGCCGGACGCGCGCCGGTGGGCGGCTCACCGGCACCGCAGGGCGAAGCGTCAAACGCTCAGACCGGCGCGGACGACCCGAACGCCGCGGACGAAGCACCGGCCTCGCCCGCTGGCGTCGAGCCGACGCACGTGGACGCGCGAACTCCTTCACGCACAAAGTCGGAAGATGAAGAGGCCGACGCGGAGACGACAGCGGTTGGTACCATCCGTGCGACTGCGCGCGAGAAGAAGTCTGCGGAGGATGACGGCAGAGGCCATGCCGGTCACACCGCCGAACCGCGTTCAGAGTTCGGACGCGGTCAGGGCGGCCCGTGCAGACTCTCGACCAGCGCGGGCGCGTTGACGATACGCCGCGGCGGCGGCGCGTCGGTGACGTTGAGCCTCGGCGGCGCGGGCGGCGAGGTCACGGCCTCAACGCCCGACTGGTCGAACATCGTCGTGCTTTCGGAATCGGTGCCATTCAGGAACGAAGCGCAGAGGTACTCGGTCAGATCGGTCAGCGGCAGGCCGGGCGTTTACAGCGTGCGCTTTAGATCGCCGTGCGGCTCGCGAACAATCCCTGTGACGGTCACCGGGATTCAGAAGTGAGTTCTGATGAATGCCGAACGCGCGGCACGTCGGGCGTGAGCACGACGGCGAAGACTCGTCGAGGCGCGCGCGGTCGCAGGCCACGCATCGCAACCCGCGAGACGCCGAGCACCAACAGAAGCGCGGCTGCCCCGGCTGTTTCGGTCGCGGCGGATAGCCATTCTTAACGCCGCACGGGTCTCAGGCGTATGCCGTGCCTCGCGCGCAGAACCATTCCGGGCTGCAACTCGACGGGTTCGTCGGCGACGGCTTTCAAGCGCCAGACTTGGGCCAGCGTGGCGAGTATCAGCAACGCCTCCAGCTTTGCGAACCCTTCGCCGATGCAGCGGCGCGCGCCGCCGCCAAACGGGAAGTAGGAGTATTCGGGTCTCGACGCGCTCGACGCTTCAGTCCATCGCTCAGGGTCGAAGCGGCGCGGCGCGGGGAAGTATCGCTCGTCGTGGTGCATCACGTAAGGGCTGACGATGACGAGCGAGCCTGCGGGCAGCGCGTAGCCGCCGACCTCGTAGTCTCCGACCGCGCGCCTGCTCAAAATCCACGAAGGCGGGTAGAGGCGCATCGCTTCCGCAAAGACCATCTCCGTGTAGCGCAGGCGCGGCGCGTCCTCCGCGGTTGGCAGACGGCCCGCGAGCACCGCGTCCAACTCGCCGTGAAATTTTGCCTCGGCCTCCGGATACTTTGAGAGCAGGTGCCACGTCCACGTGAGCGCGTTGGCGGTCGTCTCGTGCCCGGCCATGAAGAGCGTGATGACCTCGTCGCGCACCTGAGAGTCAGACATCGGGCACGGCTCAAAGTCTTTGCCCGGCTCCCCGTCCTTCGCCGCCAGCAGCATCGCCAGAAGGTCGTTGCCGCCCGCTCCGCCGCGCTGCCTCTCACGTATGATTCTGAAAATTATCGCATCCAGTTTGTCGCGCGTTGTCGCGTCGCGGCGGCTGGCGCGAGCCGTCAACTTCGTCAGCGCGCGCCGGGCGATTGACCAGGGCGTCGGGAACAACTGGAAGCGGCGTATGACGCTTGAGACGGCCTCGTCCACCGCGTCGGCATCTGCGCGAACGTCCGCGCCGAAGAGCGCCTCGCACACGACGAGAAGAGTCAGTCGCCGCATCTCGCGCGCAACGTCGAACTCGCGCACGCCCTCCCAAGACGCGCGCACGCGCGCGGCGTGTCGCACCATCATCTCCGCGTAAGCGGCGACGCGCTGCCGTTGGAAGGCTGGCTGGACGAGACGACGCTGACGCCTGTGCAGTTCGCCCTCGCTCGTCAACAGCCCTCCGCCGAAGAGGAACTTCGCGCGTTCGAGCGCGAGACCTTTGCGGAAATTATCCTGATGCGTGACGAGAACATCCTTGACGTATTCGGGGCGGTTGAGGAAATAGACGGCGCGGCGACCGAGGCGGAAGTGCGAGATGTCGCCGTACCGGCGCGCCACATTCGTTAGAAAGTCCGTGGGCGAGCGGCGAAAGGCGAGCAACTGCTGACCCGGAAAATTGTTTCCGGGGCCGGGTGGGAGATTCCGTCTGCTCGACATTAGAGAGTCGCTCTTTTGTTTCGCGCCGGGTCTCAACGCGAAACCTCGCCCGCCGCCGCGCGCGCAAGCCCGCGGATGAAGCCTCCGAACACAGGCACTTTCAGAAGCCTCGAATCCTGAACGTAGGAGACGCGCGCGAGTCTCAGAAGGACGCGGCCGAGGACGGGCGCGCGCATCAAACGATTCCTGAGCCGCAGCGTCGCGGCTGAGTGCGCGGCGATGTCGGCGTGCAGTTGCCGAAGATACTCGGCAGCCGCGCGTCCTTCCTCGCCCGCGTCGCGCCCGCCCGCAGTCTCGTGCTCGGCGATGACCTCTTCGTAGAGACTGATGATCGCTTCGACCGTTGCATCAACGCTCGCGGCGGCTCTGATTCGTCGCGAGACCTGAGCCGCGTCCGCGGAGTCGTAGCGAGCGATCTCGCGCGAGAGCGTCGAGGCGTCGAGCGGCCTGTCGAGCGCGCGAATCCCGAAGTTGAGCGGGCGCAGACGCTCAAGATTTTCCGCCGTCACCAACGGCCCCGCGCGCGTCACGCCGCACAGCACGACCGACGCGCCGACGGCCAACGCTTCGAGCGCCGAGCGTCCCTTCGCGAACACGATGTCATAGCGTCCAAGCAGATCCTCCGGTCGCGCGGTCGGCTTCCCCGCGTTGTCGCCCGCGCAGTCGAGTTTGATGCCCGCGCTCTCGCAAGCCTCGCGCGCGACACGGATGCTCGTCGCCTCGCGCGCGTAGTTGCTGAACATCAGCGCGCGCGCAGGTCTTGCGGGAAGCGGGGCGCGAGGCTTGAAGCGCCGGAGGTCAACGAAGTTTAGTATGACTTCGGTCTCGTCTTCGGGGATGCCGTTCTGGAAGACGAGACGGTCGCGCGCCGCCTGATCGACGGCCACGTACCTGAGTATGCGCGGGAAGCGCGGCGGCGCTGAAGTCCAGCCCATCCAGCCGTGGCAGAAATAGACCGCGGGCACGCCGGGGAATCTGAGCAGCGCCGTCATGGTTTCGAGGTGATGCTGGCCGTGTATGATGTCGGGCGGTGCCGCGAGCGCGTTCAGGTCGTTGACGACGGGGACGGTCGCTGCCTGAAGCTCGCGCGCGACCGCGCCGAGGTTGAGGCTGTAGATGATCGGCAAGTGCCCGCGCCTGAGCAGGCCGAGCGCGAGGTCGCGCACGTATAGTTGAGTGCCGCCGCGCATCGCCAGATCGAAGTTTGTAATCAAGACGCGCATCGCTCTCAAGCGCATTCGCCGCCGTGGGCGCGAAGCTCAAAGCCTTCTCTCGAAGCGTTGCTCAAAGCATCCGCTCAAGTGCTTCGCTTAGCGGGCGCAGGTGTTCGCCGTATCGAATCACCGAATCGTATCGCCCCTGCTCGACGAGCTTCTCGGCGTACCTCTCGTAGAAAGGCGCGCGCGCGGAAAAATCAGAATCAAGGCGCGCTCGTCCGGCAGGGCGCAGGCACTCGACGCGGAACGCCTCCGCTCCGAGTCCTTCGAGAATCGGCTTCAGGTCGTCGAACAGGTCGCCGTACTCGCGCAGAAACTTCTGACGCTCGCCGTCGAGTCCCGCGTGAACCTCGTCGGCCAACTCCGGGTACGCGCGCATGGCCGAGAGCTTGCGTCCGAACGCTTCGTCGTCGAGGCGAAGCCACAGAGATTCTTCGAGCAACACAGGAGGGCACGCGTCCTGCCGACCGATCAAAGTGAAGTCGAAATTCTCGATGTGCGCGCCGACGCGGTTCGCCAACGCGACCGCCGCGTTAACGACCAGACGGCAGGCGTCGTGCACGGGGTTGAAGCCCTCTACGGCGTCGCCCGCGATGTAATCAATGCGCTCGCGAACCAGCGCCTCGGCCAACTCTTCGGCGCACCTCGCGAAGAGCGAGTCTTCGCGCCGGAGCAGCGCCGCGTAAACCTCCGAGTCGGCGAACCTGCCGTAGATTGAGCCGGCCCGCGCGCCCGCGGCGGCGACGATCTTCGTCGTCGAGTCCACGCGCGACTTGCCCGAGCGACCGGAGCCGTCTGTGAGTAGGAAGACGGCCGGGCGCGCGGCTTCGAGCCAGCCGTGGACGCAGAGTTCGTGCCCCGGGTGCGCGACGACGAGAGCGGCCCGCGCGCCCGGAAAAGTCGGACGCTCGTTCGCGTGCTCAGGCCGCGTGCGATTTGAAGAATGATTGACCGGGGGATCGTTCGGCTTGCGGGGCAACATGTTTGTCAGTTGAAGCTGCGGCGTGGGAAAGAAATTTCAGGATGAAGCTCACGGCGTCGGACGCGGTTTCGCGCGTCGGTAGTTTGGATGACCGGCTCGCCGAAGAAGCGTCCGGTCGGATCGCTCAAGACGCGCGCGCGCGTCTCAAGCGGCGCTCTGCGAAAATCGGTGCGGCTTGTGTCTGGTCATAGATTTAATTTGCACTTGCGGTCAGGATGAGGCAGGTTAATTGTCTGAAATGAAAGTTGTCAAGACACGAAAGTATGTCTGAGACCGGCCATGCCACGCGAAGCCACGGCGACGGCGAGAGGCTTAGTTTCGCGACGAAGCTTTCGCGCGGCAGACGCGCGTGCGTCCTTCGCCTGCTCGTCGCGGCGGCGATCCTGCACGTCACGCTCGCGTCTTTGGTGTTCGCGGTCGGAAGGGCCTCGGTCTTCCCGAACGTCGTTGATAGAAACGGAGTCATAGCTCCGCTCGACCCCGACAGCCGCGCATATCAGTCCGAGTCTGTGAAGCTCGCCGGCAAGCTCAAGGGCGCGGGCTTCGACGCGTGGGCGGCGGGACGCGCCGACGCGCACGCCAGACTCATCTCGCTCCTGCTCCCACTCTTCGGGCCAAACGTCCTCAGCGCCGAGCCTCTGAACCTCGCCGCATACCTCTTCATCCTCTTCTTCGTCTTCAAACTCGGTGAAGAGATCGGCGGCGGCAGCCGCGCGGGATTCGTCGCCGCCTGCGCCGTCGCCGTCTGGCCGTCCTTTCTTCTTCACACGACGCAGTTTCTTAAAGACCCGTTCTACATCGCCGCCGCGCTCGCGCTCACGTTCGTCGTTTCGACGTGGTTGACGAGGACGTATCGCCTGCGCGCGGCACTCGTCGGCGGCGCGGCGGGCGGGGCGGCAATCGGCGCGATCACGGTCGTGCGCGGAAACGCTGGAACGGTCGTCGTCGTAATCGTCACGCTTGGCATCGCTCTGCTTGCGCTCCGGCTGTTGCGCGGAGGGAGGCGACTCGTCTGGAATTTGTCGAGCGCGCTTCTGGTGCTCGCGTTCGCGACCGTATTCCTCGCGCACGGCTTCGCCAGGTTCCGAAGCATGAATCCCGCGCAGGCGTCCCAAACCGGCGTCGCGGCGGACGGCGCAAGAGGCTTCGAGCCGCAAGGCGACGCGCTTCAACGTGAGGCGCAAGGCGGCGCGCTCGAACAGGCGACGCCCGAACCCGTGGGGCCGCGATCCGACGATTTGCTGTCGCGACTGAAGGCGAGCGCCGACTCGGACGCGGCACGCGTCGGGCACCTGCGCCGCGAGTTCGCGCACGCATACTCCGACGCCGGCTCAACGATTGACGGCGACGTTGAGTTCGGCGACACCTACGACATCATCAGATATCTTCCGCGCGCCGCCGTGGTCGGCCTCTTCTCGCCCTTCCCCGGAATGTGGTTCGCGGGCGGCAGGAGCGTCGGCGCTGCCGGAAGATTGCTCGGCGGGGGCGAAACTCTTGTGATGTACTTCGTCGAGCTACTGGCCCTCGCCTGCCTCTGGCGGTCGCGCCGAAGACTTCCGGTCTGGCTGCTCGTTCTGATCGCGGCGTTAGGCACGACGAGTCTCGGACTCGTCGTCGCGAACGCGGGCGCACTCTACCGTATGCGCTACGTCTTCTGGGTGCTGCTGATTATCCTCGGGGCCGCGGGACTCGAAGGCTTGTTAGAGAAGCTGAAGACGCGCGAAGGTCGAGGCGAAGTCGCGTACGAGTATTCGACGGAAGATGCATAAACCTCTTTTTTCATCCATTTATGCGCCCTCTATTCGGTTTGGATGAATATTTGTGCGGGCCGCCCCGGCGCTTTACAAAGCCGAGACGCGCCGCGGCGCGCCGTCCTGAAGGGGCTGCGACGGCGCGGGCGTGAAATCTTCGCCGGGGTTGATGAACTGGTCGCGCTCGAACTTGTACTGCTTATCGTAGAGTTGCTTGTATCGCCCGGCGGCGGCGAGCAGTTCGTTGTGTGTGCCGCGCTCGACGATCTCGCCCGCTTCGAGCACGAGAATCTGGTCGGCGCTTCGGATGGTCGAGAGGCGGTGCGCGATGACGAACGTCGTGCGACCGCGACGCAGGCGACGCAGGCCGTCCTGAATCAGCGCCTCGCTCTCGCTGTCGAGGCTTGAGGTGGCCTCGTCGAGTATCAGGAGCTTCGGGTCGGCGAGTATGGCGCGAGCGATGGCGATGCGCTGGCGCTGGCCGCCGGAGAGTTTGACGCCGCGCTCGCCGACAATGGTGTCGTAGCCTTGCGGGAAGCCGCGGACGAACTCCTCGCAGTGCGCGACGCGGCTGACCGACTCGATCTCTTCGCGCGTGGCGTGCGGGTTCGAGAAGGCGATGTTTTCCGCAATCGTCCCGTCGAAGAGAAAGTTGTCCTGCATGACGACGCCGAGCAGCGAGCGGAAGTCGCGCAGCCGCAGAGTCGATAAGTTGCGACCGTCAACCCTGACCGTGCCGGAGAGCGGCTGGTTGAAGTTCATCACGAGACTGATGAGCGTGCTCTTGCCGGAGCCGCTCGATCCGACGAGCGCGGTCGTCGTGCCCGCGGGCGCTTTGAACGAGACGCCCTTGAGAACGGGCGTGCCCTCGTTGTACTCGAAATAGACGTTCTCGAATTCGATCTCGCCGCTCACGTCCGCGAGCGGCGAGCGGCTCGCGTCCTCTTCGTCCTCGGTCGCCATGTTCATCACCTCGCGTATGCGGTCGAGTCCGGCGAAGGCTTCGGTGATCTGCGTGCCGATGGACGCGAACTGGATGAGCGGCATCGCCATCATCCCCGTGAAGAGCACGTACATGAACAGGTCGCCGAGCGTCATCGCGCCCGCGACGACCGAACGACCGCCGACCAGAATCATCACCACGCCGACCGCGCCGACGACCAGAGATGAGAAGGCCGTCGTCGCGGAGACGCCCGTCATGGACTTTGCGATGTTGCGGAAGAGGTTGTGCGCGCCGCGCGCGAACGTCAGCGCCTCGCGTCTCTCGGCTGTGTACGCCTTGACGATTCGTATGCCGCCGAGCGATTCGGCGAGCCGGCCCGTCAGCCGCGCCGTTATCTCTCCGCGCTCGCGGAAGAGCGGGCGCAGACGCTTGAACGCGAAGGAGAGAGCGCCGCCGAAGACCGCGAGCACGAGAACCGTAATCGAAGTCAGGCGCCAGTTGAGCCAGAACAGCACGCCGAGCGCAACGACCGCCGTGACGAGGCTTCCGGCCAACTGCACGAGGCCCGTGCCGACCAGATTTCGTATGCCCTCGGCGTCGTTCATGATGCGCGAGATGAGTTGGCCGGTCTGCGTCGAGTCGAAGTAGCTGACGGGCAGGCGTTCGATCTGCGACTGAACCCTCTTTCGCATCTCGGTGATTGCGCGCTGCGCCGCTACGCCGAGAACCTGCGAAAGGCTGAACGAGGTCACGGCCTGCACGAGCGTCGCCGCGCCCGCCGCGAGCGCTATCGGCCAGAGCAAGTCTGTGCGCCCCTTGCCGATGACCTGATCTATCAGGTACTTCGTCGAGGCGGGCAGCACGAGACCCATCGCCTGATTTATGATCATCAACACCGCGCCGAGCGCCAGACGCGCGCGGTGCGCCCAAATCAACTCGCGCGCGTCCGCCCACGCGTCAGACCAGCGTATCTTCTTCTTCTTTTGCTCGGACATGGTTTCTCTTCCGCGGTCGTCCCGGAACGTCTCGCTCACGCGAGGGCCGCGTCGCCGCCGGACTAAAGTTTCGCCTTTCACTATATGCGTCAACCGCGACTTTTGTCATCAAGGCCCGCGGTCGGCGCTTGTGAGTTCGCTTCGCTCGTCCGCACGGCGCGACCACATGACAAGCCGGAGGGCGATACGCTATTCTTTCACGGCTGCGTGTTAAGCTGTTAGCAATTAGCTTTTTGTTTTTAGTTAACGGCCAAGAGCTAATCGCTAAAAGCTTTCTTCGGAGAGGTGCAGGAGTGGTTGAACTGGCAGCACTGGAAATGCTGTGTACGGGGAACCGTACCGTGGGTTCGAATCCCACCCTCTCCGCCAGAATAGCTTTCAGCCGCCGGCATTCAGTGGTCAGGCGGTTTTTGTGTTAAGCTGAGTGCCTCGAACGGCTGCTTGAAAATTTATCAGGCTTCAGGCTCCGCACAACGCTTGTCCCGCGAACCCCGCCAGGCCGGGAACGGAGCAACGGTAGCGGCGGCGGCGTGTGTTGCGGGTCGGTCTGGAGCCTGGCCCATCTGAGAAGAGTTGCCGCGGGACTGTAGGCTTGCCGAAGCGCGCCGCGTTGGAGCACAATCCAACGTCGCGCGTGTCTTCGAGCAGATGCCGTCCGCGGCGACTCTTTTTCTTTGCGATGAAGATTAAAATCAAACGTCTCGACCACGTGCAGGTCTGCATCCCTCGCGGTGCGGAACCGCGTGCGCGCGAATTCTACGGCAGCCTTCTCGGACTCGAAGAGATCGAGAAGCCGGAGGCGCTCCGCGAGAACGGAGGCGTGTGGTACAAGGTCGCCGACGTTCAACTCCACGTCGGCGTCGAAGACCCGGTCGCACCGTCGAAGCGCCACCCCGCATTCGAGATCGAACAGATCGAAGAAGTGCGAGCCTTCCTCGAACAGAACGGCGTGCGGACGAGAGACGAGCCACAGCTTCCCGGCGTCAAGCGCTTCTCCTTCTTCGACCCCTTCGGCAACCGCATCGAGTTGATGGAAAGAGGACGCGGTATCGCGGAAGACAATGGCTGACGGCTGAACGCTTTTCCTATGACCTATCAAGTAATCGCGCGCAAGTGGCGTCCGCAGACCTTCGAGGAGGTCACGGGGCAGGAGCACATCACACGGACGCTCCGAAACGCCGTCGAGCACGAGCGCCTGCACCACGCTTACCTCTTCTCCGGCGCGCGCGGCGTCGGCAAGACCACGACCGCGCGTCTTCTTGCGAAGGCCGTCAACTGTCATAAGTCAGACCGCCCGACGCCGACGCCGTGCCGCACGACAGACCCGACGGCGTGCGCCTCCTGCCGCGAGATAGCCGAGGGACGCTCGATTGACGTGTTAGAGATTGACGCCGCGTCGAACACGAGCGTTGACAACGTGCGCGAATCGATCATCAACACCGTCGGCACGCGTCCCGCGCGCGACCGTTACAAGGTCTTCATCATTGACGAAGTTCACATGCTCTCTGGCTCTGCCTTCAACGCACTGTTGAAGACTCTGGAAGAGCCGCCCTCCCGCGTCCTCTTCATCATGGCGACGACGCACCCGCACAAAGTCCCCGAAACCATTCTCTCGCGCAGCCAGCAGTTCGAGTTCCGCACAATCGCGGCGTCGAAGATCGCAGAGCGGCTGCGACTGATAGCCGACGCCGAGAAGATAAAGATTTCGGACGAGGCGCTGCGCGAGATAGCACGCGCGGGCGAAGGCTCGATGCGCGACGCTCAGTCGGCCTTCGATCAGGTCATCAGTTTCAGCGTGGGCGGGATCGAGGCGTCGGACGTTGAGGCCGCTTTGGGAATCGCCGGCTCTGAGATGCTCGCGCGCGTCGTGCGAGCGGTCGCGGAGGAGAAGTCGTCTGAGGTGTTCGCCGTCGTGGAAGACTTGAGCGCGCGCGGCCACGACCTTCGGAACTTCTGCCGAGACCTGCTCGCGCACCTGCGCGATCTTCTCGTCGCGAAAGTCGCGGGCGACTCCGCTTTGAATGATGCGACCGACGCGGAGCGGCGCGAACTTCAAGTTCAGGCGCGCGAGTTCTCCGAATCCGACCTCGTACGCTTCTTCCACAGCCTGACCGAGACGGAGAATCAACTGCGCGAGGGCACGCACCCGCGCTATCAACTCGAAGTCGGACTCGTCAAGCTCGTCGAGATGCGTCGGCTCGCACCGCTCGGTCAAATCGTCGAACGTCTGAGCGCGCTCGAAGAATCGCTGCGGACGGGACGCGCTCCCGCCGCAGTCGCGGGGCCGCAGACGCCGCCCGCCGCGCCCGCGAGTCTCCCGCCGCGCAGAGGCGTCGCCGGAGGAAGCGGCGGCGCGAAGTCACTTTCACAGCCGCACACGGAAGCGCGCACGCTGGCGCAAGCCCACGCCGCGCCCACGGCGAGCGACGACGCGCACGCTGGCGCGACTCCGAATCTTAAACTCGTGCCGCCCGCGGCGCAGTCGAACGGTGGCGCGCCTTCTTTTTCGGGCGACGCAGCCACGCGCGCGAGCCAAGCGCCCTTCGCGCTCTCGAACGACTCGCCCGCTCTGCCCCGCGACGCAGCAGTCAAAGCGGCGGACGGGATGCGTCAGTCCGAACCGTTCGTCGAAGGCGCGCGCGCGGGCGAGGATCGAGTCGGCCAGCCGGTCTCCTTCGTGCCATCGTCTTCGGGGTCTTCGGGCGGTGCCGCGCCCGCGCAGGCGTTCGAGCGCGCGGCGGACGAACCGCTCGACGCCGCCGGCAGAATCAAGCGCGGGTTGGAAGAGCGCGGCAAGCCACTCCTCGCCGCGGCGCTTGAAGGCGCTCGCCGCGTCGTCGTCGAAAGCGACGAGGTTCGCGTCGAGTTTGCGCCTGACGGGAAACACCTGCACGACGCTTTGAAGAAGCCGGAGAGTCAGCGTCTTCTGCGCGAGGTCTGCTGCGATGTTCTGGGCCGCGGCGTCGGGGTCGGCGTCAAGTTGAGAGCGCCGGGCGACGCCGACGAAGACGAGCGCGACGCCGAAGACGCCGCGCGTCGCGAGCAGAGACAAATGCGCGAGCGCGCAGAATCGAACCCCGTCGTACAGAAGATGCTCAAGACCTTCCGCGCCGAGATCGTTGACGTTCGGCGCACCGACAACGCCCGATAGAAAACTCTGCGCGGCCTTCGTTCGTCAACAGCACGGACGGCGTGCGCGCCTTTGAGCGTGCCGGGCGTTTGACGAGCGACGGCTCGTGACGAGAGGCCGAGCTTTCTCCAACGTCGAACAAACGAACGCGGGCGGGCGTATAGCCTCGGCGGAGGTGAGTTAGAAAGATGCGCGATCCTTTCATAGCCGGACTTCTCAGTTTCCTGATCCCCGGTCTCGGGCAGATTTACAACGGACAAATCCTCTGGGGACTTCTCTGGCTCCTTCTCACTGGCGTGTCATGGATCGGCACCGCCGGCACGCTCGGCTGGGTGGTTCACATCATCGCGGCCTACTTCGCATACACATACGCCAAACAGCATCCCGTCCGCTCGTGACGAAGAACGAGGGCACGCGGAATTGTTCGACGTAGCCGAAGGGGTCGGCTCGTCGGGCTTTGCCTTTTAAGTTTGCCCGCCCGTCAAGGTTTGGGCGTCGGCTTGAGCGACGGAGGCGTCGCGGGTGGGATGTCGTCTTCGATTATCGGCGCGAGCGCTTCGACCTGATCCTGCGGCCTGAGCTTGGGCGGAGCGCCGCGCAGCGCGGGCGGCACTTTCGGTCGGGGGACTTTGACCGTTGCAACCGAGTCCGTGCGTTTTAATATCGCTCCGCCACGACCCGCGACCCATGCGTCGGAGCCGCCGCGATATGCTGCGCCGAAGAGCGCCACGCTTGTAACGGTCGGCACGGTGTCCCATGCTTCGCCGCCGTTTCTGGTCTGCATCACGCTGCCCTGATCGCCGACGACGAGTGCGTCGTCGCGCGACGCCGTGGCAACCGAATAAAGATTCACCCTGACGCCGGACTCCTTATCCTTCCAACTCTTCCCGCCGTCGTCCGTGCGAAGAATCAATCCGCGCTCGCCGACGACGTAGCCGCGCTGCACGTCGGCGAACGCGAGGCCGTAGAGCCACTCCTTCGCGTTGAGTTCGACGCGCGCCCAAGTCTCGCCGCCGTCTTCCGAACGAAGCATCGTGCCGTTCGAGCCGACGGCGAACGCGGTTTTCGCGTCGGCGAACGCGACCGACTCCAACCAGTTCTGTGTGAGCGAAGGACGCAGGCCCCAAGTCTCGCCGCCGTCGTCGGTCTTCAAAATCCGACCGCGTGCGCCGACCGCGAGTCCGTGCTGCTTGTCGAAGAAGCAGATGCCGAACAAGTCGTCTTCGGTCTCGACCGTCACCTTCTCCCAAAGGAGTCCGCCGCTCGTCGAGCGCAGAAGCGTTCCCTTCTCGCCGACGACGAAACCGTTTGTCTCGTCGGCGAAGAAGACCCCGAAGAGCCTGTTCGTCGTCCCCGACAACCGGAGCGTCCAACGCTTGCCGC
This sequence comes from Pyrinomonadaceae bacterium, assembly GCA_035474235.1. Classification (GTDB taxonomy): domain Bacteria; phylum Acidobacteriota; class Blastocatellia; order Pyrinomonadales; family Pyrinomonadaceae; genus QHXN01. The sequence continues at coordinate 16,385 of DATINM010000038.1, read as the reverse complement.
CCGAAGACGTGTAGAGAATGCGCCCGCGCGAGCCGACCGCCCAGCCGTGCGCGTCGTCGAGGAAGAAGATGTCTGCGAGGTCGTCGCGCCCGCCCTCGGTCAGACGACGCCACTCGACGCCGCCGTCGTCCGTGCGCAGGATAAGGCCGTCGCGCCCCGCGGCCCAGCCCGTGTTCTCGTCAACGAAGAAAACGGCTGCGAGCCTCGGGCCGGTCTTCACGCTCACGGGAAACCACGTCGCGCCGCCGTCACTCGTCGTTAGAACCTGCCCCTCGTCGCCCGTCACCCAGCCGTGCCGCTCGTCGGCGAAGAAGACCGAGAGCAAGTCCGTCTTCAAGATCGTCTCGACCTCCGCCCATGTCTCGCCGCCGTCCTCGCTACGATAGATCGTGCCGCCGAGGCCCACGGCGACGGCCCTGCGCGAAGACCCTTTGAAGGAGACTGAAGTAAACGGCAGTTCCGTTTTGACGGAGCGCGCGGCCCAAGTCGCGCCGCCGTCGCGCGTGACGACTATCGTTCCCGTGTCGCCCGTCGCGATGCCGTTCGTCGCGTCGGCGAACGAGACCGAGAACAGGTGCGCACGAACGCCTGACGCCTGCGGCCCCCAAGTCAGTCCGCCGTCCGAGGTCTTCTCTATCTCGCCGTAGCTCCCGACGGCCCACCCGTGCAAAGCGTCAGGCGCGAACGCGACGCTGAACAGGTGATTTGCATGATCCTTGTTGCCCGTCTGGTGAATTATCCAGTGACGCCCGCCGTCCGCGGTCGTCAAAGCAAGTCCGCGCGCGCCGACCGCGACCGCGTGCCTCGCATCTTTCACGAACAAGCCATAGAGCGGCGCGTTCGTCAACGTATGCTGCTCCTGCCAACGAAAGCCGCCGTCGGTCGTGTGCAGGATCACGCCGTCCGCGCCCACGGCCCAACCCGTCAGCTTGTCCGCCGCGAACCGCACCGCGTAGATCGCGTTTCCCTGCGGCAGAGGGTTCTGCCAGACCCAAGCTCTGTCCGCCTGCTGCGCTAACAAGGTCAACGTGCACACGCTCACGCACGCGAGGCAGACGAGCCACGCGCACGCACGCGCCGTTGTTGAAGCGTTGGCACTCATCGAAAAATGCTGAGCGGTCGGGGAGGAGATTTTAGCCCTTGGCTGTCCGCTTGGCTAACGGTCGGAATAGGTTTGTGCGGCGCTGTCGAAGCAATCTCCCAGTTCTCCCGCGTCAACCAATCATTTATGGCGGCGTCGGAATAGGTTTGTGCGGCGCTGTCGAAGCAATCAGCTAATTAGTCTCTTCCGCAACGACCGCCGCGGCTTCGCTAAGCACTTCGCCGTCGGCGCGACCGAGGGCGGCGATTCGGCGTGCGGCGCGGTCAACGGCTTCCTGCTCGACGTGGCCGGCGTGGCCTTTGATCCACTCCCACTTGACTTCGTGCTGACTCGCGGCCTTGTCGAGTCGCGCCCACCACTCGTGGTTCGACTTGCGCCGGAAGCGGCCCGACATCGTCTCGACGACGTAGCGCGAATCGGTCATGACGCGCACGCGACAAGGCTCGCGCAGTTGTTCGAGTCCGAGCGCGGCGGCGGCGACCTCGGCCTGCTGGTTCGTCGCGTTGCCGAGGTAGACGCCGAACGCGCGCCACACGCCTCGAAAACCGAGGAGTGCGACCGCCGACGCGCGCGTCTCGCCGCGACCGTTGCCGAGGCTTGAGCCGTCGCAGTAGATGAGAACCTCTTTTGAGTGATGAGTGATGAGTGATGAGTGATGAGGTGAAGGCTGCTTCTCGCTGCCTCGCTTCTTCCCGTTCACGGTCTTATTATCTTTCACCATTCAACTTTCGCCTTCGCCACTCATCATTCATCGCTTCTCTCACGCCATCTCTTCCGCGACTTCGCGCGCGACATTGACGACGTGGTCAACCGATTGCTCGAAGGTGTCGTCGTGCGAGATGACGAAGAGTTGATCGAAGTCTCTAACCTGTCCGATCTGCTGTGCGAGGCGTTCGCGCCGCTCTGCGTCCATGTTGACGGTCGGCTCGTCGAAGAAGGCGACGCGTATGTCGGAGAGTTGTTTGAGAAGCGCGAGCCTGACCGATAGCGCCGCGACCATCTGCTCGCCACCCGAAAGGTTCGCGAACGAGCGCTCGTGCCCGCCCTCTTCGAGCATGATGTCGTAGTCCTTCGACCAGCGCAGAGCGCGCCCGCCCTCGCCCGTTATCTCGCGAAAGAGAAGGTTCGCGTCAATCGAGATGTTGTAGAGGTAGCTTTCGGTGACGAGCGGCCCGGCCTTGCGGAGCGTGTCGCGTATGAAGTCGGTCGCGGCGAACAACTCTTCGAGACGCTCCTTTGCGCGGAACTCTTCGCGCATTGACTCGCGAACCTCGTCGAGCCGCGCGACCTCCGCCGAGAGTTGCTCGTCGCGCTCGCGCGCTGATTCGAGCCGCGCAGAGGTGTCGGCGATTCGCTGACCCGCGACGACGAGCGCGCCCTGCTCGCTCAAGTGACGCTCGCGGTCGTAAGAGCCGGCGGCGCGTTCGTGTTCGGCGCGCGCCTCGTCGGAATCCTTCGCCGCCTGTGCCGCGCGCGCTCCGGCCTCTTTCGCCGAATGCTCGCGTTCGGGCAACGTCCGCGCGAGCGATTCCGACTCGACGTACTCGCGATGCGCCTGCGCCGTGCGCTCGCGCCGCGCGGAAGCGTCGGCCCAACGCGCGTCGAGCGTCTCAAACTTCTTCAATCTCTTTTCGAGCGCGCGCGACTGCTTCCGCAAAACTTCGAGCGCGTCGCGCGCGCCCTTCGACTCGCGAAGAAGCTCCGGCTCGCGGTCGGCCTCCAGTTGCAGGGCGGCCGCGCGAGCGCGCGGGTCTTTGAGTCCGCGCAAGCGCCCTTCGACATTCGCCATGTCTTCGTCGAGAGAGCTTTCCGCGCCCGCCGTGGCCGCGACCTGCTCGCGCTCCTCCTTCTTCGCCTTGCCCTCGTCCTCGATCTCGCGCAGGCGCGCGCGCAACTCCTCCACCTTCGCATACTGCAATGCGTCTTCGCGCGCCGAGCGCAACGACGCATCAATGCCGAGTAGTTCGGCCTGCAACTCGTCCTTCGACGCCTCGCTCGCGCCTGCGTGCGCGACGAGTTCCTCGTCAACGCGTGCGAGCGCAGACTCGCGCTCGGCGAGAAGTTCGCGCTCGTGCGCGAGCCGCGCGCGCGTCGTCTCAAAACGCGCGGCAGCCTTCTCGGCGTCGCGAGCGGCGCGAACTTCTCGCACGACCGAGACGGCGTCGCGCTCGACGGCGGCGAGCCGCGTGCGATTCGTCCTCAACTGTTCGCCGAAGAAGTCCTCGAAGGTTCGACCTTCCTCGGCGAGATTCTTGCAAGGCTCTTGGAGAATCGGGCAGACGCCGCCCTTCGCCTTCGCGCTCGCGCGCTCGTCCTGACTGATTGACGCGCGAAGCGCCGCGGCCTGATTCGTCAACTCGCGCTCTTGAGTTTCGAGTTCCGGCAGACGGGCAGCAGCAGCAGCAGACTGCTCGAACTCGCGCGCCTCGCGCTCCAAGGCCGTGACGCTGCGACGCAGGCGCTCGGCCTCGCGCGCCGCGTCGCGCCTCTGGCTCGTCAAATGTCTGCGCGAAGTCAGAGCGTTTTCGATCTGGCTCAGTCGCGTCTCGACGCCGAGCCGTTCGCTCTCCAACTTTTCGGCGCGCTCCTGTGCGCCCGCGAGATGTTCAGCCGCGTGCACGCGCTTTGAAGTCTCGGCGTGCGCGCGACGGAGCGCGCCCAACTCGGCGTCGAGGCGCGAGAGCCGCTCGGCTGCGGCGCGCGCCTGCGCGAGCAGGTCGCGCAGACGCTCGCGCTCGCGCTCAAGCTCATCTTGCGCCGTCAAATCCTTCTCGATCTCGGCGAGCGATGCGCGTGCGGCGCGCGTGCGCTCCAACGCGTCGTCGAGACGGCGCGCGTCCGATTCCGCGGACGCTATCTGTCGCGAGGATTCGGAGGCTTCGGCGCGCAAGCGTTCGCGCTCGTCGCGCTCCGTTTCGAGCGAGCGAAGAGTCTCGACCGCTTCGAGGTGCGCGCGGTAATCGACTTCGGTCGCGCGCTGGCGCTCGGCTGCGCGTCGCGCGGCTTCGAGGTCGCCTTGAAGATCTCGCAGTCGCCGCTCCGCGGACTCGCGCTCGACCGCGAGCCGTTCGGCGAGCGCACGCGTCTCGCTCATCCGTCGCTCGGCTTCATTTAATTCGGCGACGGCTCGCGCGCGCGTTTCGGCCTCGCTTTGAAAACCCGCAAGCGCGTCGCTCAACTCTTCGACGCGCGCGCGCGCAGACTTGTGCTCCTCGACTGTCGCGTCATAGCGCGCAAGCTGCGCCTCCGCGCCGGTGATTCGGCCACGCGCTTCCGCCGTGCGCTCGTTGATGAGGTTAACGGTGTCGCGCAGGCGGTCGGCGCTGTCTCGATACTCCTCGACTTTGAGCAGGCGGTCGAAGGCGTCTTTGCGCTCGCGCGGGGAACGCAGGAAGTCTGTCGTGAACAGACCTTGCGGCACGCCGATGGCCGAGCGAAAGAGGGCGCGAAGGTCTGTGCCCGGCTCGATGCCGAGGTGCTGGTCGAGCCACTTGCGAACGTCGGCCTTGCCCTGTTGCAGCTTCATGCGAAGCTCAGGGTCGTAAACGTAGAAGCCCGAGCCGGTGTCTCGATAGACGGTGTAGAGCCGCTCGTCGAGGTCGCTCTGGAAGGTGACGCGCACGCTGCCGCGTTTCGCACCGCGGCGCAGGAAGTCTTCCTTGCTGTAGTCGAGCACGTCGAAGAGCGCCCACGCTATCGCTTCGAGTATCGTCGTTTTCCCGGCGCCGTTCGGCCCGACGATGGCCGTCGTTCCACGCCCGAACGGGAAGTCGCCGCGGCGCTCGCCGTCGGCGTAAGACTTTATGTTTTCCAGTTCGACCCTTGTGATGTGCATCGTGTTTCTAAATCGGTGCTGAAACTCAGGACGCGCCAGAAAGAATTAACGTGGATGGACAGGATAGGCAGGATAAAAGCAGAAAGAAGAATGTCAGATTTGAGATTTCAAATTTCAAATCTTCAACCCGGTTTTTCTTATCCTGTTCATCCTGTCCATCAACGTTAATTTCTCTTTCGGACTCAGGCCAGTTTCTTCTCCAACTTTTTCCGAAGACCTTGCGGCGCGCTTATCTCTGCCTCATGCTCGCCGACCGCAGCGGTAATCTTCTCGGCGAGCAGAGCGTAGAAGGGCGGCTTGAAGATGAGGCGCTCGCCGTCGCTTCCGCGCGGGCGATAGCGGACGCTACGTGCCGCCGCGTCGAGCCGCGCGAGAAATGCGTCGCGGTCGTCGAAGCGAACTGAGAACCTCTTCGGCAATCCGGCGACGAACTAGATGAAGCCGATGAAGAACATCGCACCGAACCAGATCGCAAACGCGCTGGATAGTTTGCTCACCAATTCCTCGCGGCTCACGTCCGCGCTCAGGTGCGCGCCCGGACTCGCGAGCATGATGACGGCGAAGATGAGTACGGGGCCGAGCACGGCCAGAAACGCCGTGAAGATCATGATCTTCACGAACCTTGCGAGTATAACCATCGACGAAACCTCCCTCGGCGAACGTGTCTGAGGATTGGTCGGCGCACTTGATTCAAATGACGGTCGAGTTTAAGTCATCGGCGGAATGTTGGCTAGTAGTGAAGAAAGCCGGAAGTCGGAGCGTCGAACTCGAAGGACAAACGCCTTCGTTTCATCGTGCGGCGCTCCTACTTCCGTGCCCCGCTAATGAAGATAGACGCCCGTGTTCGGGTGATACGTCTTCCAGTCGAACCAGTAATCTTTCAGCGAAGTGATCTTCTCAAGCCTGCGTCCGGCGAGTGGGCCGGAAGTGGCCGCGCCGTCGAAGTCCCACTGGCTTCCGGTTTCGGAGTCGAAGAGCGCGGGCGAGTCTTCCTTGCGGAAGAATTCGAGCGCGCGACCGTCGAGCCGCCGGTCGAAGACGCGCACGCTCCTGCCGTCTTCGGCGAGAAGGACGAGGACGGGCGTCGTGCCAACGGTGTCAATGATCGGGTTCTGTTGCACGAGCGCGTCGAACGGGTAAGCCTTCGACGCACCATTCATCTCGACGCCGATGACGAGCGTGCGTGCGGAGATAGTCTCGTTCGGGTTTGCGAGCAGCGTCGCGACCGGGACGCGCTGCATCTTCGTCTCCCAGTCGGAGGACTCGTAATTTCCGGCGGCTGCGACGCGCGGGTCTGGACGAAGCACACGCCCGCGCGCGTCCTCGCGTTTCCATTCCGCGAACGTCAACTCGTCGAAGTCGGCGAGCTTGAGCCTTCGACCTTTGAGCGGGCCGAGGACGCACTCGCCTGTGATCTGCTGCCACCACGAGCCTGTCTCCTCGTCGCTCATGATGAAGTTCTGGTTGTTGATGCCCGCCAGATGAAAGTGAAGCACGCGCCCGTCAACCAACGTCTCCCACACCAGACCGGTGTGACAGAGCGTTCAATAGGTGGCCGCTACGGCCACGCCTCCCACCGTGTCCGCGACGACGTGGTGATAAGCCATCAAACGCACAGGGTACGCGACGCGCTCACCATTGCGCTCGACGGCGAGCACCATGTCGTCGTCGTTTATGTAATCAACCTTGCCCGCCGGAACGTAAGCGGCATTCGCGAGCGGGTTGAACATCCGTTCGTAAACGTTCTGACGCGCGAGCCAGACCGAAGCCGCGACGGGGACGAACAGCACGACGACGAGCGCCTTCGCCCACCAGCGGCGCGAGACGCGCCACGTCCTGACGACGAGCGCAAGAGCAACGAGCGTCAGAAGAATCGTCGCCCACGGCGCGAACCGCCGAATCTCGTATCCGACTTCGAGCGCGCGAGCGGTCTGCGGCTTGAACGGCTGTATGAGCAAGACGGGCACGACGACGAATGCGAGCGCCAGAGGTATGAGCAGGATTAGTGCGAGCCAGCGTTTCATCTTTCAGGGCCTTTCAAGACAGAGATCAGAACCCGCGAGCAATATCGAAGCCTCGTCTGAAGAACAAAAGAAGAATTAACATGGATGGACAGGATGAACAGGATTTAAGAATATCAGATTCCAGATTTCAAATTTCAAATCTGGAATCTCAAATCTGATATCTCAAATCTGACATTCTTCTTTCTGCTTTTATCCTGTCAATCCTGTCCATCCATGTTAATTTCTTTAACGTCACTCACACCCGCTTGCTACCGCTCGCGATTCAGTTAAAGGTCTTCGACTCTCAGTTGCGTGTCGGCGTTCTTCCAAGCGGCCTCGAACTCGCGGCGCGCGGCCTCGGCTTCGTGCGTCTTGTGCTGCGCTTCGAGGGCTTTCCAGAGTCCGAAGAGCGAGCGACCGCTCAGGCGATTCTTCTCCAAGTCTGCGCGAAAGACCGTCTCGGCCTCCGCGGGCCTGCGCGCGCGCAGGAGCAGGCCGCCGAGCGACTCGCGCGTGGGCAGAAACCACGCGGGCGGCTCGTCGTATGAGAGCGCGTCTTCCGCCGCGACCGCCGCGTTCATCAACTCGATTGCTTTAGCGTTGTCGCCGCGAGCGGCTTCGATGCGCGCGGCCAGCAAGTTGTCTGCGACCTTGAGGACGCTGCTCGCAGCGTTGAGTCCGTCCATCGCGTCGGCGGGCACGGCGCGCTCGGCGGCGACGAAATTTTTGTACGCGACTTCGGCATCATCCGTCTTGCCCGTCGCGACCAGAGCCACGGCGCGCGCCCAGAGCCATGCAGTGTGCGTCGCGTGCATCGCTACGGGAGGCTCAGGCAGTTTCAAAACCTCGTCCCAGCGTCGGAAGCGGACGAGCAGGAGCGGGACGACCGTATCGAAGCTTTCGAGCATCGGCATATCTTTGACGTGCGGCCCGACGTTCGCTTCGAGTTGTCGCGCCGCACGAACGGAATCCGCGAAGCGTCCCTCCATGCTGTAAGCGATGGCAAGGAAGTGGAGGTTGTGGCTGTAATACATCAGCGGATAGATGCCGCCCGCGCCGCCCGACTTGATGTAGGCGCGATCCGCCGCCGCCGCGTCCTCGTTGCTCTCGGCGGCGGCGGCATAGTCGCCCGTGCGCTCGTAGATGTGCGCGGGCATGTGTACGATGTGGCCCGCGGCGGGCATGAGTCGCTTGAGTCGCGGCGCGTAAGCCAGAGCACGCTCAGGGTGCGGCGAAGCCTCGACGGCGTGTATGTAGTAGTGAATCGCGCCGACGTGATCGGGGTCGCGCTTCAGGACGGATTCGAGCGTCGAGACTATTTCAAGCGTTCCGTCGGCGGGCGTGCCGTCCGGTTTCCACAACTGCCAAGGGTGCAAGTCCATCAAACTCTCGGCGTAGAGCACCGCGGCGTCCGGATCGTTCGGATATTTTTTCGAGAGCGCGCCCATCGCTGCGCTGAAATCCGTCGAGAGCTTGTGCAGCGTGTCGGGCGTCGCCGCCGGGTCGTTCGTGTATCTTCGAGCCAGAGCCTCGACGTAGTCGCGCTCCTGCGGCGACGCCTTCTCTTCGAGCGTGCGTGCGCGCGCGACGGCGTTGTAAGCGGCGATCTCGCGTTCGGGGTCAACGTCCGAGTTGATGTTGGGCCCAAGCGCGTAGGCGACGCCCCAGAAGGCCATCGCCAGATCAGGATCGAGGTCTGCGGCGCGCTTGAACGAGCGCACGGCCTCGTCGTGGTTGAAGGCATAGACGAAGCTCAATCCCTGATCGAAGAACTTCTGCGCCTCGGCATTCTTCGTCGAGACCGCGTGATGGAGCGAACCCATGCCTTCGACGAGCACGGCCTCGTCCTTGTTTCCCATCGAATGCTGTTCGTGCTGCGCCTGCGCTGCGCCGCACGCCAGAAGCAGCGCGAAGAGAAGGGCGGGGAACTTCATCTCTCAACACTCCTGTTTTTGGAAAGTTACTCGTTGACCTTCAGAACGGCGAGGAATGCTTCCTGTGGGATTTCAACTTTGCCTACGCGCTTCATGCGCTTCTTGCCCTCTTTCTGTTTTTCGAGAAGCTTGCGCTTGCGCGTGATGTCGCCGCCGTAGCACTTGGCGATGACGTTCTTGCCGAGCGCCTTGACGGTTTCGCGGGCAATGACTTTGTTGCCGATGGCGGCTTGGATTGGGACTTCAAAAAGCTGGCGCGGGATGAGTTGGCGCATCTTTTCGGCGAGAAGGCGACCGCGAGATTGCGAGTTCTGTCGATGGACGATTATGGAGAGCGCGTCAACGGGTTCGCCCGCGACCATCAGGTCGAGTTTGACGAGGTCGCTCTCGACGTAGCCGGCGAGGTGATAGTCGAGAGAGGCGTAGCCGCGCGAGACAGACTTCAGACGGTCGTAGAAGTCGAGCACGATTTCGTTCAAGGGCAGTTCGTAGACGAGCATGACGCGCTTGTCTGCGATGTACTCGAATTTTTTTTGCACGCCGCGCTTCTCTTCGAGCAGTGGAAGAATGCCGCCGAGGAATTCGTCTGTGGTGAGGATGGTCGCTTCGATGATCGGCTCTTCGATCTTCGCGATGCGGACGGCGTCGGGCATCTTCGCGGGCGAGTCAACCTCTACGACTTCGCCGTCGGTCGCCGTCACGCGGTAACGAACGCCCGGCGCGGTCGTGATTAAGTCTAAATCGAACTCGCGCTCTAAACGCTCCTGCACGATCTCCATGTGGAGAAGTCCGAGGAAGCCGCAGCGGAAGCCGAAGCCGAGCGCGACCGAAGACTCAGGCTCGTAAAAAAATGAAGCGTCGTTGAGGCGGAGTTTGTCGAGCGCGTCGCGCAGTTCCTCGTACTGATTAGCTTCTACGGGGTAAAGCCCGGCGAAGACCATAGGCTTGATCTCCTGAAAACCGGGGAAAGGTTCTTTGGTCGGTCGCGCGGCCTCTGTGATCGTGTCGCCGATCTGAACGTCGGCGACGGTCTTGATCGAGGCGGTCATGAATCCGACCTCGCCGACCGAGAGGCTTTCAATCGGAGATGGGCGCGGGCGGTTCACTCCGATTGTCTCGACCTGATAGTCGCGGCCCGTGTTGAAGAAACGTATCTTCATGCCGGGGCGGATCGTGCCGTCGATGACGCGGAAGAGGACGATGACGCCGCGGTACGAGTCGTACCAAGAGTCGAAGATGAGAGCCATCAGCGGCGCGTCCAAGGAGCCTTTGGGCGCGGGGATGTCGCGGACGACGGCTTCGAGAATGTCGGGGACGCCAGCGCCTGTCTTCGCGGAGGCGAGGACTGCGTTGTGCGTGTCGAGTCCGATGACGTGCTCGATCTGCTCCAAAGCCTTTTCGGGTTCCGCGCCGGGCAGGTCAATCTTGTTGATGACGGGGACGAGTTCGAGATTGTTCTCGATGGCGAGGTAGGTGTTCGCGAGCGTCTGAGCCTCGACACCCTGCGACGCATCGACGACGAGCAGAGCGCCCTCGCAGGCCGAGAGCGAGCGCGAGACTTCGTAACTGAAGTCAACGTGGCCGGGCGTGTCGATCAGATTCAGGACGTACTGCTCGCCGTCCTTCGCACGGTAATCGAGTCGGACTGCGTGCGCCTTGATCGTGATGCCGCGCTCGCGCTCCAAGTCCATGTCGTCGAGGACTTGCGCCTCCATCTCGCGCTCGGACAGAGCGCCGGTCAATTCCAGAAGGCGGTCGGCCAGAGTGGACTTGCCGTGGTCTATGTGCGCGATGATCGAGAAATTTCTGATGCGTTCGGAGTTCATTTTAAGCTGTCGGCGGTCGGCAATCAGCTTTCAGCTTTCGACGCCCGCGATAGACAATGCCCGAAGCGTAGGGCGCGTCTGATGCCGGACGGAAAGCTGTTTGCCGACCGCTGAATGCTGACGGCTTAATGTAACAAAACGGGCGCGAATCCGCACGCGCGACGTTGGCGTGGGTGTCCCGACGGGTTCACGTTCGTAAGGACTGTTTCAGGCGCGCGTCGAGAGCGGGCGCGTAGCGTGTGACGTTTGCTGCACGTGGCGTGTCGCGGTCGCGAGTTGCGTCCCGTCGGGTTTGATTCGGGCGGCTGATTCGGCGTCGAAGACCTGTAGGGGAATCTCGATGGTTGCAAGAGCGCCGCCGCGCGGCGCGTCCTCAAGCTCGAAGCGATAGGCCGAGCCGTAGAGTTGTTCGAGACGCGCGCGCGTGTTCGAGAGGCCGACGCCGCCTTTCGGCGCGAGGCATTTCGATCCGCGCGCAACGCCGTTCGTGAGTCCGGGGCCGTTGTCGCTGACCTGAAGCCTGAGCACTTCGCCGCGACGCTCGGCGCGAATCTCGACGTGGCCGGGCGCGGAGCGAGGCGCGACTCCGTGGCGTATTGCGTTCTCGACGAGCGGCTGAAGAATTAAATTCGGGACGCGGCAGTCGAGCGCGCGCGGGTCAACTTCGAGGCTCGTCGTCAGACGGTCGTTGAAGCGTATGCGCTCGATCTCAAGATAGCAGTTGAGGAACTCAAGCTCGCGGCGGAGCGGAACCTCCTGAGTCGCCGACGCGTCGAGCGTCAGTCGCAGGAAGTCGCCGAGTCGGGCGATCATCTTGTCCGCCGCGTCCGGGTCGGAGTGGACGAGCGCCGAGATCGCGTGCAAGGCGTTAAAGAGAAAGTGCGGGTGCAGTTGCATCTTCAACGCATGAAGCTGCGCCTGCGACGCGCGAAGCTCGCCCTCGCGGTAGCGCTGATAATATGCGAAGGCGTGGCTGATGAGGATGATGGTGAAGTAAACGAGCAACTCTTTGTCGAGCAGGAAAATGATGTTGCGCGCGAAGTTGGAAAGAAAGAGCAGCTTCCACTCGCCGAAGAAGAACGAGTCGAGCATGATGTGGCAGGCGGCCCAGACCGTCGCGAAAGCAATCCCCGCGAGCAGGTGGGCGACGATGCTGCGGCCCCAGTTCGAGCGCTCGATGCGGAAGCGGCGCGCGAGCCAAAGGACGAGCGGCGTCGAGACGGCCCAGACATAAACGGCGAGCATCTGCCAAACGACCGCCCTCGCGAATGGCACGGGTCTCTCCGTCCGCGCGTAATAGACGTAGAGTTGGCTCGCGAAGAAAAGCCCCACGAGCGTCCACACGCCCCAAAGAAACGCGAGCCGCGCCGAACGCCTCTGCCCCGCGCGGCCCCTCGACGCGCCCGACATCGCCCCGCCTTTGTTTCCGAATCTCGACATCACTCACGCATCATCTCAAACCGCGCGCCGCGAAGACAAGCCCCACGCGCACGCAGACAAAAAAAGAGTACGACGCTTCGGACTAACGGACGGGCGGATGGATTTTCGCCTCTCGAAAGTGACTAGCGGGCGAATCGGGCGTCGTCGCGAGCGAGCGGCGCGACGACGGCGGGGGCGTCGCGTTTGAAGGCTGCGGCGGGGAGGACACGAAGACTGCTTCGCACCAACGCCCATGCGTCGGCGAGTGCGGCGACCTCTTTGTCAGGGCCCATGAGCGTGACCACGACGAGCCGCTTGCCGAGCAGCAGCCAGTAAACCTCTACCTTCCCCGGCACGCCGTTAAGCGTCGCGCGAAGCTGCGCGCCCTTTGCCTGCACGCCCGCGATCTCGATCTGCACGTCCGTGCGCTCGACCTGAGTCTGCTTCTTCATCTCCTCGAACATCGAGTCGGTGTACTGGCCCGCCACGACCCGCCGGGCCGCCTCGAACTCCTCCTGCGAGTTGATCGCGTCGAAGCGTGAGAAGATGATGATCTGCGCGCTCTTCGCCTCCTGCTTGAGTACGAGCACCTGCCCGGCTTCTCTGCTCTGGTCGTCGAGCGTCAAGTCCGTCGTGTAGTCGAACGACAGACCTTTGTCGGAGAAGTGCTTCGCACGCGACGCGCCGCCCTGCGCCGCGGCGTGCTGGCAAAGGAGCGCCAAGAGGCATAGGAGCTTTACGGTCGCGTGCGTATTTTTCATGGCTTTCAACCTTCGACCGAGATCGTGGCCGGCGCGGAGTCAGTCGTCCGGCGCTTTAACTACTGCCTGCCGGGAACCGGCGCGACCGCCGCGGGAGAGTGTGTCTAGCCTGCCGCCGGCTGCGCGGCGTCGCGCGCAAGGAGCGCCGCGCCGATAGGCGTAGCGTCGGGGCCGAGTGTGGCGACGAGGATTTGTGTTGACTCGAAGTTGGGCTGGAAGGAGCGGCGGCGCGCCTCGCGTATGATGGGGTCGAGTATGAGTTCGCCTGCGTCCATCACGCCGCCGCCGAGCACGATGCGCTCGGTGTTGAGCAGGTTGATGACCGCGGCCAGTCCCGTGCCGATGTATCGCCCCGTGCGCTCGATCATGAGCGCGGCGAAGTCGTCGCCGTCTCTGGCCGCGTGCGCGATGTCGGCGGCGGTGAAGTTTTTGTTGAGTCCGAGCCTTGAGAGCGACGAGGTCGAGTCTCTCTGCAAACGCTCGTGCGTGCGTCGGACGATGTTGGGCGCGGAGGCGACCGTCTCAAGACAGCCGATGTTGCCGCACGCGCACTCGATCCCTTCCGGGTCAATCGTGATGTGACCGAACTCGCCCGCGAACCCCGAAGCCCCGCGCCAGAGCTTGCCGTCGATGATGATCGCGCCGCCGATGCCCGTGCCTATCGTGACGTAAAACATATTGCGGCTGCCGCGGCCAGCGCCGACCGTGTACTCGCCCAAAGCGCCCGCGTTCGCATCGTTGTCGAGCGCGACGGGCAGTCCCATGGCCTTCGAGAGTTCCGCGCGCAGGTCTGCGCGCACGGCTGCGGGGAGGTCTGAAGAGATGACGACGCGGCCCGTCTGCGGGTTGACCAGCCCCGGCAACCCTAGCCCGATTGCGGCGACTCGCGCGCCCGACGAGTCGCGAATCTCCGACACGAGGCGCGCGACCTGCGCCGCAAGGTCTTCGCCCGCGAGTGCCGCCTCGCGCCGTGCCGCGACCTCGCCCGAAGCCTTGACGAGCGCGGCGCGCGCCGAAGTGGCGCAGAGTTCGATGCCGACGTAATGCTGTTGGTCTTGCGTCGTGGCGGCCATCTTAAAACATTCGCGTTGAAGAAATTGACGACGGTTGTGCTGCGGCTGTTTGCGATTCGGCGCGATGGTAGCAAAGGGTCTGGGGGCTGTCAAACAACACCCTCTGCGTGTAGAATGAAACGCGGAAACGACGAGCGACGGGCGCGGCGTCGAGTTAAGTAACACAGCCGCTTTCGTCGTTTACATCCACCGCACGGTTGACTCATTGCAGTTTATTCATTATTCATTATCCCCCGTTCGTCGTTTATGAAAATTCGCACGATACTGCTGCCGACGGACTTCAGCGAGTTCGCGCGCGGCGCAACGCCCGTGGCGGCGGAGTTCGCACGCCTGCTCGGCGCGCGCCTGCTGTTCCTGCACGTTGTCGAACCCGTAGTCCCGCCCGTCGGTTGGACTCCGGCGGGCGAGCCTCTGCCGGTCGCGGACTTCGGCGGGCAGTTCGACGAGGCCGCCGAGAGAGAGATGCCCGCGTTCACGCGGGGCGAGGAACTTGCCGGACTCGAATTCGAGGAGTTGGTCACGCACGGCGAACCGGCTTCGGAGATCGTGAGGATCGCAGAGGAGCGCGGCGTCGGACTGATCGTCATCTCGTCACACGGGCGGACGGGAATCGGGCGAATCATCTTCGGGTCGACCGCCGAGTCGGTTGTGCGTCACGCGCACTGCCCCGTGCTCGTCGTCAAACCAACGGGTAGTGATGAGTGATGAGTTAAAGCCCTCTGCCTTGACTCATCACTCATCACTCATCATTCATCACTCGTTGCTATGGATTTTCATTCCGTAAACGACCTGCTCTGGAAGTTCGGGCTTCCGGCCATCTTTCTGCTGACGATGGCGGAGGGCGACATCACTCTGCTTCTGGCGGGCGTGCTGGCGCACGGGCAGGCGTTTGGCGATTACAGCTATCTGCAAGTCCTCGTCGTCGGCACGCTGGCGGGCGTGGCGAGCGACAACTTCGCATACGCTTTGGGTCGCGCAGGTCGCCATCGTGTGAAGCGCTACCGCTTTTACTGCGCGGCGCGGCCCCGCATCGAGAGCCTGACGAACAAGTTCGGGCCGCTCTCGATCTTCGTATCGAAGTTCACATACGGCCTGCGCTGGGGCGCGTGCGCCTTCTACGGCGTCGCGAAGATGCCATATGTGCGCTTCCTTCTGCTCTCGTTCGGTAGCTGTTTCGTGTGGGTGCTCGCGCTCTCGGGCGTGGGTTTTTTCTTCCACAGCGCCATCTACACGGTGGTCGGAAACATACGCGACCTCAGCTACGTCTTCCTCGCTGTCGTCGTCGCCGTCATCGGCATCGGCATCGCGCTCTTTTACTTCGCCGAGAAGTACTGGCTCTCGCGCAAGATCGAGCAGGCCGACCCGGCGGCGATACACAAGTTCGAGCAGGCAGCCGAAGAGAGGCTCTACGGGATCAGGGACGAGATTTCGGAAATACTCCCGCACTCGCTCGCGCGCCACAAGGACGCGACAAAACAGAAGGGACTCAAAAGCAGTGATGAGTGATGAGTGATGAGTGATGAGTTAAGGCAGGTTGACTTTACTCATCACTCATCACTCATCACTCATCACTCATCGTTTATGATTATCGAAGCCACCGCACCGACGCGCGTTGACCTCGCAGGGGGGACGATTGACATCTGGCCCCTGTACCTCTTCCATCCCGGCGCGACGACCGTTAACTTCGGCATCTCTTTGAACGCGCGCTGCCGCATCGAGCCGCGCGACGACGAGCAGATTATTCTCGAATCGCGCGACCGCAAGGTAACGTTCGAGACGCGGCTCTCCGACATCGAGGAGCTTGCGCGCGAGGAACGGCTCGAACTCATTTCAAAGCTCGTACACTTCTTCAAACCGGAGACGGGCTTCCACCTCGTCGCCGAGAGCGCCGCGCCCGCGGGTGCCGGTCTCGGCGGTTCGAGCGCGCTCGCGATTGCGTGCATCGGCGCGCTCAACCGTCTGGTCGGCGACCGCTACCCCGCGAGCAAGTTCATAGTCATCGCCGCCAACGTCGAGACGCAGGTGATACGCGTGCCCGCGGGCTTTCAGGACTATTACGGCGCGTTCTACGGCGGCGCTAACTCGATACACTTCGACGCGGCGGGCATCAGGCGCGAGGCGATTCCGGTTGACCCCTCGGAGATCGAGCGGAGAGTCGTCGTCTGCTACACGGGCGAGCCGAGACTTTCGGGCATCAATAACTGGGAGATGTTCAAGACGCACATCGAAGGCGACCCCGTTATCTTCGACCTCTTCGAGAAGATTCGAGACTCGGCGCGCGACATGAGGAAGGCGCTTGCCGCGGGCGACTGGGGCAGAGTCGGCGAGATCATGCGCGACGCGTACCCGAACCGAAAGCGGCTCGCGCCCAACATCACGACGCCGTACATGGAGCATCTGGTCGAGCGCGCGAAGGCTTCCGGCGCGGTCGG
>DATINM010000037.1:0-29883 GCA_035474235.1 Pyrinomonadaceae bacterium | reverse complement strand
GGTCGTAAGTCGCGCTCAGGTCGTGCGCCGGAAGATGCTCGGCCAACTCTTCGAGAACGGTCAGCGCGGCCAACCCCGCCGCCTCCCAATCGCCCGCACTCTGCGCCACCTCGACCGCCCGTTGCAGCGTCAACCGCGCGACCCGCTGACTCCCCATTCGCGCCAAAACGAGTCCCTGCGTCGTCAACGCTTCGGCCAACAGCGACTGCTCGCCCCCACGTTCCAGAACCTGCACCGCGCAACGCACAATCTTCTCGGCCTCGCCCACCCGCCCCTCCGCGAGCAAAACCCTCGCCCGCGTATCATCCACCTGCGCGGTATGTACGCTGTCCTTCATACCCGTAAAGAGAACTTGCGCGCGGTCGAGATGCCAGTGAGCTTCAGGGAATTTTCCGATTGTGCCGAATAAGAAACCGAGATTATTCTCAACACACGCCTGATACCGCGTGTGTCCCGCCTGCTCGAAGTGAATGCTTGCGGCAGCGTACTCGATTAGCGCGCGGTCTATGTAATCTTCACGCTTCTCCGCCGCAGCCAGATTTCTCAGCACGAAACCAAATTGATTATGAAACTTCCCCTGATACGCATGGTTGGTGCTTTTCTGAAATAAAGGTGCAGCCTCGTTATCTATGCGCAGGGCGTCGTTGTATCTTTTTGCCGACCCCTCGACGACGGCAAGACGGAGTAAAGCGATTGCCCTAGCTTCACTGCTGGCAGGTAGCCAGTCTAATGCCTGTTGCAATATCACTCGCGCCTCACCAAGCGCACCTTGTCGCCAATAGCAGGTGCCTAATTCGGTTTGCGCCTCTGCTACCTTCCCCGTATCCCGTAATGACTCAAATTTCGTGATGCTTTCGGTAATGAGGTTTTTAGCCGTTTCTTGTGCTCCCTCTATCTGCTTTATGCTGCCGATCCAGCCCGTCAGGACTCCGGCGCGCAAGAGTACTTCTGCCGCCGTCGCCTCATCGAATCTGTTCAATATGGGACGCTCACCGACGCCCGACCATAGCTCGCCCATCACCTCGCGCGCGGCCTCGTAGTTCCCTACGTCCTCTAGCTCCTTGGCGAGTTGACACTTGAGCCGCGCTCGCTCGTTCTGGGGGAGTGTTGGATCAGCTGTCTGCTGAAGTAGCTGACTTGAAATAATCATGTGAGGATTACCTCTCATGGGTTGTCGGTAATCGTGCGGAGGCGCATCCGAACGCGTCAAGATGTTAAGATTTGCCGTCGCAACTTGTCACGGGTGGTCAAGTAAGGACTTCACACCCAACCATTCACACAGCAGGTAAGACACTCTTCAGGAGAACAACATGAAAACCTTACGCCGACTCTGCATCGCGGTCGCATTCACTCTCGCGCTCGCTATTCCAGCCTTGGCAGGGGAGATACAAACACCCTTCGTGCCGCCGTCACAACCACAGACGGCGACGACGAATGGCGATATTCAAACTGGTGTTACGGGGCAAATAGAGACGCCTAGCGGTGAGGTTACCGCCACAGGTTCGGCGACGAATGCTGCGCTGAACCTGATCCAAAGCGTACTGTCGCTGCTCTAAGCAGCCCGCACAGGTTCGCTTATTTCCGGCTGCCGTGAATTGAAAGCATCGGCGGCCAAGTATAGGTGTGTCCTGCGGGCTTGGGACTTCCGCGCATGAGAGCCGAGAGCGCCGTGAAGTCCAACCAATGAAACGCGAACGGGGGGAGGTTACGCTCATGCAACACGCATTGCAATAAATTTTTCAGCCTAGGTTCGGCGATTTATTAGGGTTAGAGAATGTTGCGACAATTAACGCGCCGGAAGTTGTCGAAGCTTGCATGTCCGGAGGCCGTGCGAGGCTCGGAGCGGAGGCAAAAACGGCGGCGAGGCGAAGTACATTGACAAGCAGAAAGTCGCGCTCTGCGAAGTCGAGCTTGTGCCAGTCTTCGGCGAGGCGAAGTACATTGACAAGTTGAAAGGCAAAAGAAGGTATACAGCCAGCACGCTCCCGTCAGCGATGACGAGAGCGGCGCTGGCCGCAGTCCTCTCTTTTGCCTTTTGTTGCTTTCTTTGCCTTCCGTTCTTTTGCCTTTTGCTGATTTCTTTGCCTTCCGTCACTTCGTGACGGTGATGTCGCGTGTGGTCGTGTTGTAGCCGCCGTTCTCGACCGCGTTGCCGTTCTTGTCTACGAGTTCGAGTTTGACGGTGTGCTTGCCAGCCGCCCAGCCCGTGAGCCAGATGGGGACCCACTTGTCGATGTACTTCGGCTCGCCGCCATCAACGGAGTAGCGGACGCGGTAGTCGCCGCCGTCGCCTTGAAGCTTCCCGTTCGCGAGCCAGAAGTCAATCATGATGGCGTTCGTGTCGTCGCCCTTATACTCGCCCTTCGGTCGGCTGTAGGTCAGGAGCGGCTTCGTCTTGTCCACGTTTCCGCCGCTGCCCTGCTGCGCGTAGTCCTTGCCTTCGGGCGTTGGCGCGGGAGTCGAATCGGCGGCGGGCTTGTTCGAGTTCGCCTGCGGCTTGTTGACGGGCGTGATGATTTTCGTGTTTGCGTTGTCGGCCATCTTATCGCCGGTGCTGGCGACCGTGGGCTTCGAGGCGTCGCCGCCGCCCTTGACGGTAAACGAGACGATCTGGAACGCGCCGTCGTTTTTGTAGCTCTCGTGCCAGGGGCGCGAGGGGAAGACGCGTATGGTGTGCGCGCCTTCGGCGACGTTGCGAAGCTCGAACGGCTCGTCGAGATTGTAGTAAGCCTCGTAGGGTTGGTTGTCGAGGATGACGTGGATGTGGTTGCCCATTCCGGTCGAGGGGTCTTTGTGCGGCTTGTAGCCTTTGAGGTCGCCGGAGAGGTCAAGCTTGAGTTTGACGGTCGAGCCGTTTACGGTCGCGCCGTCCTTCGGCTCGACGATCTTGAGCGCGGGCTTGGCGCTGTCTTCATCGCCGCGCTGAGCCATCATGTCTTTGACCTTCTGCGGTCGCTCGACTTCCGAGAGCGCCTGCGCGGCGGGCGACGCAGACGGCGTGGCCGAGGCGTTCGAGTTATCTCCCTTGTTCGCGTTCATGTCGGAAGAACAGCCCGCGAGCGACGCCGCCGTGGCGAGCGCGCACGCCAGTATCAAGAGTCGAACGAGTTTCATCCTGACCTCCTGTGGCCTGAGAGTTTTGCGGGCGAAGTATAAATGATGAAGGCGGAAGGGTGAAGGATGAAAGCGCGCCGCACGCGGCGTCAACTTCCGTCACTCGTCCTTCCGCCTTCGTCGTTGCGGAACGCTCGAAGCTATCTCCGCTCGGTCGAGGCGGAGCGCGCCTGCGGAGTGCCCTGCGTGAGCCGGCCTTCGACCGCCGCCCAGTCAATGTTCGAGAAGAACGCCTCGATGTACTTCGGACGCTCGGCGGGCTTGTAGTCGAGAAGGAACGCGTGCTCCCAAACGTCCATCACCAGCGCAGGCGTGAAGCCCGCGACGTTGCCGACCTCGTGCAACGTTATCCAGTGGTTCGAGAGCGTCTGGTGCGTCGGGTCTTGATAGCAGATCGCCCAGCCGACGCCGCGCATCTTGCCGACCGAAACAAAGTCGGCCTTCCAAATGTCGTAGCTTCCGAAGGACGCTTCGGCGAGCTTTCGGAAGTTCGAGTTCGCCTCCGGGTCGGTCGTCGTCGAACCCTTCTTCATGTTGCCGAAGTAATACTCGTGCAGAACCATGCCGTTGTACTCGAAGCCCAAACGCCGCGTAAGCTCCGAGTATGCAGGCATCTCTTCCTGATCAACCTTGCCGTCGGAAAGGAACTCGCCGATCTTCTGCGTCAGCGTGTTCGTGTTCGTGACGTAGCCCTCGTAGAGCTTGAAGTGCATCTCCAAAGTCTGGTCTGAAATCCCGTTCAGGCCGGAGAGATCGAACTGCTGTGCCGTGTAATTCTTGACGATGCTCATCGCTTTCTCCTTGTCATCAGTGCGAGCAAATCACCCTGTCCCGCGAGGCGACGACTCTGACCGCGCGACGTTTCACGCCCGCGCCGCCCGCCGAAAACACCTTCGCCGCCGCTAAATGTGCGGGTAGTCGGCTTCGTCTGTCGCTCGGTTAAGTCTTCGCGTGAATTATAAGACATAACGCCGGGCGGGGCGAGCGGGAAGAAACGCAGAAAGCGTGGACGCGGGACGATGCAGTGAAAGACAAAGAGCTTTCAGTTCATCGTCCCGCGTCCACACTTCCTGCGTTGGCCGCGATTCGCTTGCGGGTGTAGTTCGAGGTTTTAGCTTACGTTCCTGCCGAACATCACCCAGTCGCCGTGCGACGTGCCCATGAAGAAGAGCATCGGCAAGCTAAGCCAGGTATTCGTGCGCGAGGCGAGGAAGGAGCGGCGAGCCAGAGCCGCGTCGGGCGGCGTGCCTTCGCGCGTGGCGGCGATGATTCGCTTCTGCGCGGGCCAGATGATGCCCCACACGTTCAGGAGCATGATGAGTCCGAGCGCGCCGCCGATGCCGATTGAGAAGGTCTTGTTGCTCGCCATGTGGTCGGGCCGCCCGGCGGTCGTGCCCGTCAACTGCGAGTCAAACCACCAGATGATCGCCACGGCCATCGCGATGACGAGCGCCGCGGTCACGACCGCCAGAAGTCGCCCGTCCTTCGAGAGATTCGGCAGCAGGACGAAGCTGAAGATGGCCCAAGTGACGCAGGCGATGATGAGCCAGACGAGAAGGACGACTATGTAGCTCGCGCCCGCGCCGACCGAGTTTGCGTTCGTCACGTCGCCGCGCAGGATGAACATCGAGTAGTAGCCGAAGCCCGCGAGCACCGTGATGAGCGCGCCCCAGCGGAAATACCAGAGCGCGGGCGGCATCAACACGGGGATGACGATCTTCTTGGTCGGCGCGTCGAGCGCCTTCATGAAATTGACGTTGACGAGGTTGAAGAAGTAGAGCATCCCGATCCACGTGATGCCGGCGACGAAGTGGAACCAGCGCAGGATTATTCTCGTCAATTCGCCGCCCGACGGCGAGTGGAAGATGCCGTCGAACATCGCAAGGCTCAAGGGGAGATGCATTGTTGGCTCGAACATCTGTGTCCTCCGATTCTATGGTTTGTTTGAACTGCGGCGCGCACGCGGCCGCCCCGCGCGGGCGTGAAGACGACGGCGGGCGCGAAGCACTTCGGCGGAAGGCCGCGCCCTCCGGCTGCTTCTGATCTTTCAAACTCTTCGCGTTTCGCGCGTGAGATTAGCACAAAACGCGTGCGCGCGGCGCAACAATCTTGCGCCACGCCCGCGCCGACCGAGTTAGCCTTGCCGTGCAGCCCATGCGTGACACGCATGGAAGAAAGCACGCTCCACCTCCTCCGGCGGAAGCCAACATAACTCGTGCTCGAACGCGCCGGAAACTTCGCCCGTGAAATCGCCCGCAAAGAATGTCGCGCGCATCTCGTAGTGGCATCCGTCCGCGTCGGCGTAAAAGTACTGGACTGCCTCGCCGACCTTGCGCGTCAGACGCACGCCGCGCGCAAGCTCCTCCGCGACCTCCCGCGCGACAGTCTCTTCCGGCGATTCGCCCGGCAGCGAGCCGCCGCCCGGAAGGAAATACTTTCCACGCGCCCCGACGACCGCCGCGACCTTGCCGCCCTCCGCCACGACGACGTAAGCCGCGCGTCTCTCGACGTATTGAACAGTCGGCTCCGCCGAGCCGAAGACGACCGGCTCTGCCGAATCGGAGATGAGTGCTTCTGTTTGCTGCTCCGTCAACGGTTCTGTCATGGCCGTTCGAGCATTCATTAAAAGCGAGGCGCGACGTGTCAACCCGCATTCAGCGTCAACTGCCGGAAGGCTTCGCGCAGCCGGAGCGCGGCGCTCCCGGCGGGAACCGTGTAGCGGTGGAAGTCGAAGGTCGTGACGAGCGCGACGCCGAGCGCCGCGGAGGTCAGAAAAATCTCTTCGGCGTCGGCCATGTCGTGCAAGGTGTGCGACCCTTCGGCGAGCGGCACGGCCAACTCATCCGCGAGTTGAATCACTCGTGCGCGCGTCGTGCCCGCGACCGCGCCGGTTGCGAGCGCGGGCGTGTGAACCGTCCCCTGCTTCACCCAGAAGATGTTCGCCGTCGTCGCGCAGGCTACCTCGCCGCGCTCGTTGACCATCAACGCCTCGTCGAAATCGCGCCCGCGCGCCTCTTCCCATGCCAAAACTTGTTCGAGCCGGTTGATGGTCTTCACGCCCGCGAGCGGCGAGCAGGTGTTGACGCGGTAGGGCGAGACTGTGAGCGCGAGTTCGCCGGGGCGCTGCCACTCGTCCGCGGTCATCATCAGGAGGTCGGACGCGCGACCGTCGCCTTCGCCGTACTTCCAGCGACCGCCGAGCGTTCGCGCGAGAAGATGTATGCGTGCGCGACCGCGCTCGACACGGTTCGCCTCGATCAGACGCGCGAGCGCGAGCGCCGTCTCGTTGTCGCCGAAGTCGCACTCGACTCCGGCGCGCTCGGCGTGCGAGCGCAGACGCGACCAGTGCTCGTCCCAGAGAAACGGGCGGCCTCGATAGACCGCGACGGTCGTGAAGACTCCGCGACCGTACAGGGTCGCCGCCGTGACGGCGCGCAGACGCGCGGACGCAGCCTTCAGGAGTCGCTGGTTCAGAATGACGTGCTGATGCATCGGGAGTTGCATCCTCGCCGCGCGCATCGACGGAGCGATGCGCGCGGCGGGCAGCATACACGAAGCGCCGGAGCTTTTGCCAACTTTCTGCACCGCGCGCGGCTGTTGTATCCTCGGCTTCTCTGACGATGCGAAATCACGAAAGCGAATCAGAAGAAGCGTCGAAGCCACGCCTGCGCGTAAAACTCGCCGTCGTCGCGGCGAGCGTCGTCGTCGCGCTTCTCATCTTCGAGGTCTTCCTGCGCGCCGTCGGCTTCACCTATCCGGTCTTCTACCAACCAGACGAGGTGCGCGGCTATTCGCTCCGCCCCGGCATGGAGGGTTGGTATCGCAAAGAGGGCGAGGCGTTCATACGCATCAACAGCGACGGCCTACGCGACCGCGAGCACGCGAAGCAGAAACCGCCCGGTGTGTTTCGCATCGCCGTCATCGGCGACTCTTACGCGGAGGCTTTTCAGGTCGAGCAGGAAAAGGCTTTCTGGTCTGTGTTGGAGCGGCGACTTCAGGATTGTCAGGCGCTCGCGGGTCGCAAGGTCGAGGTCATAAACTTCGGCGTCTCGGGCTACGGCACGGCGCAGGAGCTTCTGACGCTACGCGAGAAGGTCTGGGACTACTCGCCCGATCTCGTCCTGCTCGCGTTGACGACGAACAACGACGTGTCCGACAACCTGCGCGCTCTGAAGCTGACTGACGAGATACCTTACTTCACGCTCGAAGGCGAACGCCTCGTCGCCGACAACTCTTTCCGCGACGCGCCTTCGTTCCGCCTGCGCGACTCCGCGCTCGACCGCCTCGGTCGTTGGCTGCGCGACCACCTTCGATTCGTGCAGGCGATTCATCAGGCGCAGGCCGCGCTCAAAGCGAAGCTCGACGCGTGGCGCGACCGACGCGCCGCCGCGCGGAAGAAGAGCGAACAGCCCGCAGGCGCTAGTCAGCCCGAAGCGGCGAACGCGGGCGAGCCGGGAAAAGTCGCCGCAAGCGTTGGCCGGCAGAACTCAAAGCCGAACGGCGACGCGCAAAGCTCTCCGTCGGAAGGCGCGCCGACCGACGAGCCGGGCACGGCGAACATGATCTACCGCGAGCCTTCGGACGACGCGTGGCGCGACGCGTGGCGCGTGACGGAGAAGCTTCTGGCGACGATGAACGCCGAAGTCAAACAACACGGCGCGCGATTCTACGTCGCGACGCTCAGCAACGGCATACAGGTTTACCCGGACGCGTTGGCGCGGCAGAGGTTCGCGCAGAGGCTCGGCGTCGCAGACCTCTTCTACGCGGAGCGGCGCTTCCAGGCGCTCGGCGAGCGCGAAGGCTTCCCCGTCTACAACCTCGCGCCCGACCTACAGCTTTACGCAGACGAGCACAAAGCCTTCCTGCACGGCTTCGGACACGACCTCGGCAACGGCCACTGGAACGAGGAAGGCCACCGCGTCGCGGGCGAACTGCTCGCACAAAAACTCTGCGACGCCGACTTCGGCGGAGGGAAATAGAAAAGGGGATAGGCAGGATGGACAGGATGAAAGATTTGAGATTTCAAATTTCAAATCTTTACGCCGTAAAGTATGCGCCGTGACAATCGGCGAGACTGCTTCACGAAAACATCGACCACAATAGATTGTGAATGCAACTACGCAAATTCTTAATCCTGTCTATCCTCGTTAATTTCTCTTCTTTATTCAGCGGCGGCGGCAAGGACTTCGGCCTGCAACTTCCCGGCGAGCGCGCCGCGCCAGAGCCGTTCGAGTTCGGCGACGGGTTGAGCTATCGCTTCGTCGCCGCCGACTTTGATTTGAAGCCGCGCGCCGCCGACCCGACCGATGATGCGCAGAGGCGCTCCGGCCTGCGTCGCGATTCGCTCAAGCCGCGTCCGCTGCGACTCGTCGAGGCTTACGACGACGCGCGACGGCGACTCGCCGAAGAGTTGCGCCGCCGCGTTCAAATCTCCGCCGAGTTCGACGGACGCGCCGACGGTCTCGCGTCCGAGCGAAGAGAAGCAGCACTCGGCGAGCGCAACGCTCAGCCCGCCGTCCGAACAGTCGTGAGCCGATTGCAGCAAGCCTTCTTCCGCCGCGAGCAGCACGGCCTCCTGCACAGCCTTCTCCCGCCGAAGGTCGAGACGCGGCACGCGCCCGCCCGTCGCTTTCATCTCTTCAAACGTGCGCCCCTCGACCGTCGCCTCGTACTCGCTCGCCGAGAGGTCGTCCGCCGTCTCGCCGACGAGCGCGACGAGGTGGCCTTCGCGCTTGAAGCCCTGCGTGACGACGCGGCGCACGTCTTCGACGAGTCCGACCATGCCGATAACGGGCGTCGGGTGAATGCCGCGCCCCTCGGTCTCGTTGTAGAACGAGACGTTGCCGGAGACGACCGGCGTGCCCAGAGCCGCGCAAGCCTCGGCCATGCCGTCAATCACTTCGGAGAAAGCCCACATCACTTCGGGCCGTTCGGGCGAAGCGAAGTTCAAACAGTTCGTTATCGCAAGTGGGCGCGCGCCGACGCAGACGACGTTTCGCGCCGCCTCCGCGACGACGAGCCGTGCGCCCTCGCGCGGGTTGATCGCGCAGTAGCGGCCGTTGCCGTCGAGACACATGGCGAGCGCGCGGCGCGTCTCCTTGATGCGAACGACCGCCGCGTCCGCGCCCGGCAAGACGGCGGTGTTCGTCCGAACCATGTGATCGTACTGCTCGAAGACCCACTGCTTAGACGCGACGTTCGGCGCGGCGAGCAGACGGCGGAGCGCGTCGTTGTTATCTGCGCCCGCGTTTGATACGACCGCACTCGGCGCGTCGAGTATGCCGTCCAACTCGTCCGAGTTGACGACAGAGATGTTTGCAGGCGGGCCGTCCGCTTCTTCTTTGATGAGAACGTCGTTCTTCACCTCGACGCCTGTCTCGCGTCCGTCGGGCGCACGCATCGGACGCTCGTAGCGCGGCGCTTCGTCGGTCAGGTACGCCGAAGGAATCTCGGCCACCTTCTCTCCTTCGTGGACGACGACGACGCGGCCCGTGCCGGTCACGCGTCCGATGACGACGGCGTCCAAATCCCACTTGCGAAAGATGTCTATGACCTGACGCTCGCGCCCGCTGTGAGCGACGATGAGCATACGTTCCTGCGATTCCGACAGCATGATCTCGTATGCGCTCATGCCTTCTTCGCGCTGCGGGACGAGCGAGAGGTCAAGATCGATTCCGTTTCCGGCGCGCGCAGCCATCTCGCACGAGGACGAGGTGAGTCCGGCAGCGCCCATGTCCTGAATACCCGCGACCGCGCCCGCGCGCATCGCTTCGAGGCAGGCTTCGAGCAGAAGCTTTTCGAGGAACGGATCGCCGACCTGAACCGTTGGACGCTTCTCAAGTGCTTCGTCGTCGAACTCTGCCGAAGCCATCGTCGCGCCGTGTATGCCGTCGCGTCCGGTCTTTGCGCCGACGTAGAGGACTGGATTGCCAAGCCCCGCTGCCTTGCCGAAAAATATCTGGTCGTGGCGGACTAATCCGAGCGCGAAGGCGTTGACGAGCGGATTCTGTGAGTAAGCGTCATCGAAGACGACTTCGCCGCCGACCGTGGGGACGCCGAAAGCGTTGCCGTAGTGTGCGATGCCTGCGACGACTCCGGCGAGAATCGAGCGATTGCGCCGCCCGTGCTCCTTATGGTCGAGCGTGCCGAAGCGAAGTGAGTTCATCGCGGCGACGGGGCGCGCGCCCATCGTGAAGATGTCTCGGAGTATGCCGCCGACGCCGGTGGCCGCGCCCTGAAAAGGCTCGATGAACGAAGGGTGGTTGTGCGATTCGACCTTGAAGGCCGCGCACCAGCCGTCACCAACATCGATGACTCCGGCGTTCTCGCCCGGCGGGACGATGACGCGCTCGCCCGTCGTCGGAAGTCTTTTCAGGTGGACGCGCGAAGACTTGTACGAGCAGTGCTCAGACCACATGACGGAGAAGATGCCGAGTTCGACGAACGTCGGTTCGCGACCGAGCAACTCCTTGATGCGCGCGTACTCTGCTTCGTTGAGGTTGTGCGTGGCTACGACTTCGGGCGTGATTGCTTGAAAGTCCATGGCGAGAAAACTACGGCGACCCTTTACTTTCCTGTTCAGACTTGCGAAGGACTGCAAAGAATAAAGGCTCGCGCCGTTTTCTTCAAATCTGAAGGCAGGCTTAGTAGATTGTAACCGCGTTTGAGTATGCTGAATAAATCGGCTTGGTGGGCTTCTCCGCAGACACAAACTCCGCGCCGGCTTTGATCGCGGCTGCCAGATGTAGAGCGTCCACAGCCCCAAGCCCGTGCCGGCAGGCCAAGTCATAAGCAGGGCGGATAATTGTTGTGGGACTCACCCAAGTTGTCACGCCTTTAAAGTATCGTTCGTAAAAAGCAAGCTCTTTCTTCCTATTGAATTTTGTGAGGATCGGCATCACTTCCAGACTCGGAAAGCGTGTGGCTATGAATACACGATCAGGATCGCCGAGCACGGCGAGCGCGCGCATCTTTCGCGCGGCGTCTAAACCTACGATGGCGTTGATGAGGACGGACGAGTCTACAAAGGTGAGATGTTTAGATGACATCCTTTTGAATATGCCCGCCGCGCCGCCGCACGACCTCGCTCTCTATTTCGTCTTCAGTCAACAGCGGCCCACCGGAGTCTTCGTATGCGCGGCTGAGATCATACAAATCGCGCCCTAGTTCGGACATATCCTCATAATTCAAATTAAGAACGCGCGCGCGGCGGATGGTGGTCTTGCGCCGATTGCCGCGACTAATATCACGTGCCTGCGACATGGACTCTCCCTACTGCTTCGCGCCCGCGTCCTGCGGCTTCGCGCTCAAGGCTTGCTCGATTGCGGCGCGCAGTTCGTCGGGTTTGATTGCCCCCGTGTGCTTGAAGACGACGCGGCCCGCGCGGTCGTAGAGAAAGGTTGCGGGAAGCTCGCCGCTCCAAGCCGGGTCGACGAGTTTGATGGCCGCGTCCTCGTCGTCGGCGTGGAGAAGATAAGACGGCAGCGCCGTCGCGTGTACTTCGCCGAGGAACTCCGGTACGGCCTTCGAGATGTCCGAAGCGTCGTCGAGCGAGACGATGACGAAATCGAGTTGGTCGGTCGCGTACTGACTTCTTATCTTGACGAGATCGGGGAACTCTTCGCGGCAGGGCACGCACCACGTCGCCCAGAAGTTGACGAGCAAAGGGCGCGCGCGCGAGTCGCCCGCGGCGAGCAGAGACTTCAACTCGGCCTCTTTTATCTCGGTGATTTTTGGACTCTGAGCGGTAGCGCCGGTCGAAGGCTTCGACGTTGCGCGGGGCGCGTCCGTCTGTTTCTGTGCCGCCGTCCCGCCCGCGCCCTGCGTCGCGGCGCAGGCGAGCGACGCGACGAGCAGGGCGGCGATGAACAGAGTCTTTCTCATCTTCATTTGAAACACGTCTGCGGCTCAGGCGCGCTTGATCGAGCAGCCGAACGCTTTGGCCTCGGGCTTCGCGACGGGCTTTCCGGCGAGCACGGCTTCGATTGCGTCGCGCAGTTCGTTCGAGGTGATCGCATCGCCCGCGCGCGAGTTGTCAATGCGACCGTGATAGACGAGCTTGCCGGAGGCGTCGAGCAGGTATGCTTCGGGCGTCACCTGCGCGTCGAAGCGGTCGGCGATCTGGTTGCTGCCGTCCTTGAGTATCGTGAACGTCAAGCCCTTCTCCGCGGCGTGCTGCTTGACCTCCGATGCCGGCTCGGTCGAGTTCGCGTTGATGCCGACGACGTTGACGCCGCGCGGCGCGTAGTCTGTGGCGAGTTTTTCCATGCGCTCGTTGTAGCCGTTCGAGACCGGGCAGCGCGTCGCCATGAAGATGATGATAGTGCCCTTCGCGCCCTTCAGTGACGCGAGTGTGTGTTCGTGGCCGTCCGCGTCGGGGAGCGTGAAGTCTGAGACGACCGCGCCGAGCGCGACCGCCGCCGCCTTGTCGTCGCGCGCGCCGCTCGCCTTCGACATTCTCACCGCCGCCGCCGCGACCACGAACGCGAACGCGAGAAGGATTGCGACCGTTGAAAGCTTCTTCATAACTCGAACTCCTTTTCAGAAATCTTCGTGGGCGGTCATCAGCTTAGCCGAACGAAGTCCGAAGTTCAAAGCTCACGTCCCGGACTTTTACAGATGATTTACAAGCGACGACGTGAGCCATCATTCGCTTCGCTCGTCGCTCGAAAGAGTGATTCAAACATGGATGGACAGGATGATAGAAATTTTGGATTTGGGATTCGAGATTTCAAATCTTGAATCTCAACTCTCAAATTTCAAGTCTCGATTCTCTATCCTGTGAATCCTGTCCATCCACGTTAATTTTCTTTTCAAAGACTACGCGGCGGGCGAGCCTTTCATCATCGCGTCGCGTTTGGCCTTGAACTCCGTGCCGGGTTTCCATTCGGGGAACTTGTCGCCCTGCGCCACGTCGTAGCCGACGACGAAGAGGAGTTGCGCGTCCTCGACCGCGCCGGACAAATCCCAGTCGGGCTTCACCTCGTCCGAAGGCTTGTGATAGTCGTTCGCTGTGTACTCGTCGCGCTTCTGCTTGCCGTAATCTGGAGGCTTGCCGACGTAATCCGTGCCCGTGCCGGGGTCGAGCGCGGGCACGCCCTGCTTGGCAAACTCGAAGTGGTCGGAGCGATAGAAGCCGCCCTT
Organism: Pyrinomonadaceae bacterium; assembly: GCA_035474235.1. Classification (GTDB taxonomy): domain Bacteria; phylum Acidobacteriota; class Blastocatellia; order Pyrinomonadales; family Pyrinomonadaceae; genus QHXN01. The sequence continues at coordinate 16,626 of DATINM010000037.1, read as the reverse complement.
TTCGGGTTCGGGGTCGGGCGAGAGCGTGCGCCCCTGAATGGACGCGACCTGCTGCGCAACGTCGTCGAGCGTGGAGTTGCCGAGGCCCGTGATCGTTATGTCCTTCGTGCGTCCCCACTGGTTTATGCCGTCAATGTTGATGTCGGCGAGCGTCTTATCGAGCGGGTAGAGCGGGTGCTCGGCGTAATACTTCGAGCCGAGCAGACCCTTCTCTTCAGCCGTGACGGCGAGGAAAAGAACGGAGCGCTTGGGCGGCGTCTGGAGTTTGGTGAACGCCTCGGCCCATTCCAGAAGCGTCGCCACGCCCGAAGCGTTGTCAATCGCGCCGTTGTAAATCTTGTCGCCCGGAAGATTGTCGTCCTTGCCGAGATGATCCCAGTGTGCCGTGAAGATGACGTACTCGTTCTTCAGGGTCGGGTCTGAGCCTTCGAGTTTGGCGACGACGTTCTGCGAGTCAACGGTGCGGAGCTTGTTGTCGATGTGGAACGTCGCCTTCGCGTTCAGCGCGACGGGCTTGAACTCTTTTGTCGTCGCGGTCTTCTTCAACGCGTCGAAGTCCTGACCGGCGGCTGAGAACAACTCCTTCGCCTTGTCGAGCGTAATCCAAGCCTCGACCTTCGCGCGGTCTGCGTTCTTGTTCGCGTTCTGCGTGTCGAAGTTCTCGCGCCCCCAACTCCCTTTGACGACTTCGTAAGGGTAGCCGGCGGGGCCCGTCTCGTGGACGATGATCGCGGCTGCCGCACCCTTCTGCGCCGCGATCTCGTACTTGTAAGTCCAGCGACCGTAGTATGTCATTGCGTTGCCCTTGAACATATTCGGGTCGAGCTTTGAAGGGTCTGCGGGGTCGGGCACGGCGGGGTCGTTGACGAGCATGACGATGGTCTTGCCTCGCACGTCAACGCCCTTGTAATCGTCCCATCCGTATTCGGGCGCGACCACTCCGTAGCCGACAAAGACGATGTCGGAATCCTTCACGTCAATCTGCGGGTCGAAGTGGCGCGAGACTGCAACGTAGTCGTCGGGGAAGTTGTACGCGAGTTGTTTGCCGCCAGCACTAACGGAGAACTGCGGCGTGCCCTGAAAGCCCGTGAGCGGGACTTTCTGCACGTATGTCCCGTCGGGGTTGCCGGGCTTGAGGCCGAGTCGCTTGAACTGATCCGTGATGTATGCGACCGACAACTCTTCGCCGTGCGTGCCGGGGCCGCGCCCCTCGAACTCGTCGGACGAGAGCGTCTTGATGTGTTTTAGAATGTCGTCCGCCGTGATCGAGTCGAGCGCAGGCTTGAGTTCGGCGGGGAAGTTCGCGGCCTGCGCGGTCGCGGCGGGAGTCGCCTGCGTGTTCGCCTGATTGCCTGTGTTCGTCGTGACGCAAGCGCCCGCCGCCGAGAGCAGCAGCGCGAGCGCAAGGAGAGCAAAGGAGTTTCTGTTCATAGTCTGTTTGCCTCGCTTCGGAAGGGTCGGAAGATGCCGAAGAGTTTCGCCGCCGCGGCGCGCGAAGTCAACTGCGGCGGTTCTGGCGCGGGCGCGTCTGGGTTACAATCTCCGACGCCGGACTCGGTGCACCCGCCTTTCTATTTTCAAGTCGCCGAGCGTGGCGACCGGGTCTTTCAGAAATTATGAAACCGAGAACAATCATCCCCCGCCTCGCGCCCCTCGTCGCCGCCGTGATGCTCCTGAACTTCGCGCACGTCGGAGCGGCGCAGCGGCGACGCACAGCGCGGCGCGCGCAGACGACTTCACGCCCCGCCGCGACACCGACGCCGCAAGCACAGACGCAGCCTCGGGGCCAAACTCAAACGACGCCGGCTCAGGCTACGCCGACGCCGACGCCGCAGACTCCGACTGCGGGCGCACAGACGCTGACGACGAACGCGGGCGCACAGACGCTGACGCAGGGGCGCGGCGTGCCCGACTCGTCTGTCGAAGATTTGCTGTCGGCGGACGGCTTCGGCATCTACGTCGAGGTGCGGCGCGTCGGGACGCTCACGCGCGCCGAAGAGTTGAAGACGGCGGTCGGCGCGCTCAAACTCTTCGGCGCGGAGACTGAGCCTTTGACAGACCTCTTCTCGTTCGTCAACGACAACTCGGAAAAACTCTCCGAGGCGCGTGCCGTCCTTGCATTCATGCCGACGCGCGCCGGTCTTCCCGAAGCGTTCATCGCGCTCGAACTCCCGTCCGACGATGAGGCCGCCGCGTTCGAGCCGAAGTTCCGCGGCTTCGTCGGCGACAAGGTTCAGACGTTCACGGACGAAATCATGGGCCCGCGCCGCGCGCAAAAGTCTTCGTCTGAGAAACAGCCGACGGGCGCGAAGGCGGAGAATAGCCAGCAGGGCGCGTCGGGCTTCACGTTCAGGCGCGTCGGCCGTCTGCTTTTGACGGCGAACGAGCCGTTCACGCTCAGGAAACTGCGCGGCGAAGAGGGCGCGAACTCGCTCGCCGAGAGCGTCCGCTTCCAGTCGGCTCGCACGCGGTTCGCGTCCGACTCGCTCTTCGTTTACGTTGACACGACGCTCGCGCAGCAGGGCTACGAGTTCGAGCAGCAGAAGTCGCGCGAGCAGCGAGAGGCTTTGGCCGCCGCCGCGCGCGCCGGAAACGAACCCGCCACGAATCGCACGTCCAAAGCAAAGCCGAACACTTCGCACGCGCCTGTTGTGCAGACGACACAGACGACGCGTGCGCCTTCGACGGATGAGTCTGACACGTCGGAAAGAGTGTCCGTCACGGTCAAGCCCGTCGAGACGCAGACCGCACAGACGACGGCGCAAACGTCGGCCACGCCCGCGCCGTCGAGCGCGACGCCGCAAGCCAACACGGCCGCGCAAGCCTCGCCGTCATCTGCCGGAGATACAACAGCCTCGCAGCCGCAAGCGCCGACGATTACGGAAGCGCCGGTAGTCGTGTCGGGAAACACCGAGCAGACGCCGGAGGAGGACGGAGCGAAATCCATTGCGGCGACGGCGACGAAGCCGTCCGAAGAGCAAGTGACCGTGTGGCGCATGGGCGGCCTGCTCAGCAACATCGTTCGCGGAGCGCCGCGCATCCCCGGCTCGGTCGCGCTCGGACTCAGACTCGAAGGCGGCGCGTTCGCGCTCCGCGTCGCGGTCGAGAACACGCCCGACGGAGTAGTCAGCGTCATACCGTTTTTGCCGAACGTCGTCGCGGGCCCGCCCGTCACGGCTGCGGCGTCTGAAGTCGCGCCCGACGACAGTGACATCTTCATCACCACCTCGCTCGACTGGGATCGAATCTACACTTCGACTCTCGGCACGGCGTCGCTCGACCCTTCGCTCACGCGCTCGTGGCTCGAAGACGGCGAGGGCGGCATCGTCAACGCGGCGGGCGCGGGCGAAGGCAAAAGGCCGCCGACGCCGGACGAGACGGTCGCGGCGGTGGAAAAAATCTTCGGCTTCAAAATCAAGGAAGACCTTCTGCCCGCGCTCGGCAACGAGGTCGCGATCAGCCTCCCGTTCAGCTATCTCAACGGGCCGCGCCTGTTCGGCTCGGCGCGGAACAAGCAGGAGAAGGACGAGGAGAAGGACGCCGAGCCGGGACTCGTCTTCATCGTCACGCTCAACGACCCCGAAAAGATTCAGGAGATTCTGCCGCGCGCGCTCGCGGCCTTCCAGCTAGTCTCGCTCGGCACGCCCTTCGCCGCGCCCGAAAAGCGCGAGGGCTTCGAGATTCACACGGCGGGCGAGTTCGCATACGTCGTCATCAACAACTTCCTCGTTGCGAGCGACCTGAAGGCCGTCCGGCACGTCGTTGATTCGTACGCCGCGCGCCGCACGCTCGCGTCGTCGGACGCATATCGCAACGCCGTCAGTTGGCAGGCGCAGCAGAAGGTCTTACAGGTCTTCGTCTCCGACGCGCTGATGAAGAGCGAGATCGAAGACACGAAGAAGCGTTCGGGCGAGAGCACAGACCCGGCCGTTCGCGTTCTGCTCGCGCAACTCGACATGACGCCGGAGCCTGCGTCCTACGAGGCGACGAACGAGGGCGACGCGCTCGTCCACGAAGTGCGCGTGCCCGCCGGACTGCTCAAGGCTTACGCCGTCTCCGAGATGATAATGATGAAGGACATGGCCGTCATCACCGGCGAGATGGAGGCCGCCTACACGCTCCGGCGCGTACACTTCTCAGAGCAGGAGTTCAAGAACGACAGGAAGAAGGAGCGCTTCGGCACGCTCGAAGAACTCCTCGACGAGAAGATTCTTGAGAAAGATTACGTCGCGCGCCTCGGTTATAAGATCGAGTTGAGCGCCGCCGGCGACAAGTTCACCGCGACGGCCACGCCGAAGACTTACGGCAAGACGGGCCGCCGCTCGTTCTTCATAGACGAGACAGGCGAGATACGCGCCGCCGACCACAAGGGTCAGCCCGCGACCGCCGACGACCCGCCGGTTGATTGAACGATTAGAGTTTTGGATGTTGGGTTCTGGGTTTGTCTTTTACCAGCACCCAACACCTGACACCCAAAACCCTTCTGATTCATTTCTTATGACTGAATTGAGCCTGCAAGAACGCTACGCGCCGCGAAACGCCTGCTTCGGTTGCGGCCCCGCGAACGAGAAGGGCTTGCGCATACGCAGCTTTCCTTCGAGCGAAGACGGCGAAGAGGTCGTCTGCGACTGGAAACCCGAGTCGCAGTACGAGGCTTATCCGGGGATGCTCAACGGCGGCATCGTCGGCACGCTGCTCGACTGCCATTCGAACTGGACGGCGACCTATCACCTCATGCGCTGCAACCATCTTGAGCACCCGCCCTGCACCGTCACAGCCGACTACTCGATCAAGCTGCTTCGACCGACGCCCACAGACACGACGCTCCACCTGAGCGCGCGCGTCGTCGAATCGACGGAAGACCGCGCCGTCGTCGAAGCATCCATCACGGCCAACGGAAAAATCACAGCCACCTGCCGCGGCACGTTCGTCGCCGTCAAGCCCGGCCATCCGGCTTATCACAGGTGGTAAGAGTGAAGATGTCTAAACGTCAACGCATTCTGCTTTCCGTGCTCGCGCTTCTGACCGCGCTCTGCGTGACGGCAGCCGGGCAGGACAAGCCCGCTCCGACCGTTTCGGAAAGGGAGGTCGCCGTCACATTCGACGACCTGCCCTCGCCTTACGGCGATCTGGAAGATTTGCGCCGCATCACTGCGAACCTGCTTGAGTCTGTGAAGCGCAACCACGTTCCGACAATCGGCTTCGTTAACGAAGGCAAGCTCTACCTCCGTCGCGGCGAGGTGGACGCGCGCATCGCTCTGCTGCGCGAGTGGCTGGACGCGGGGTTTGAACTCGGCAACCACACCTTCTCACACATCAACCCTAACCAGAGGCCGCTCGCGGAGTACGAAGAAGACCTCGTGCGCGGCGAGACCGTGACGCGAATGCTTCTGGCAGAGCGCGGCATGAAGCTCCGCTACTTCCGCCACCCGTACCTCTTCACGGGCCAGACGCCGGAGTACAAGAAGGGACTCGCAGACTTCATCGCCGCGCGCGGCTACACGGTCGCTCCCGTCACGATTGACAACGACGATTACGTCTTCGCCAAGGTCTATTTCGACGCGAAGAAGCGCGGCGATGTCGAGACCGCGAAGCGCGTAGCCGACGCATACGTCCCTTACATGGATTCGGTCTTCGACCACTTCGAGCGCCTGTCGGCTGAGACTTTCGGGCGCGAGATAAAACAGGTTCTTCTAATACACGCCAATGAACTCAACGCCGACCGCTTCGACGAACTCGCCGCGATGATGCGGCGTCGCGGCTACAAGTTCGTCACGCTCGAAGAGGCTCTGAAAGACCCTGTCTACGCGGAGCCGGACGCGCTCGCGAAGACCGGCATCTCTTGGCTTCACCGCTGGCGCGACGCCAAAGGACTCCCGCGCAAGTGGGAGCCGGACGCGCCGAAGTTCGTCTACGATTTATACAAGGCGGGCGGCGGGAACTGACTACGAAACTAAACCGCGAGCGTGAGTTCAAGGAAGAAAAAATTAACATGGATGGACATGATTTACAGGATTAAGACTTTCACATTCGGGATCTTAAATTTCAAGATTCCAAATTTGAAATTTTCAATCCTATCTTTCCATCCTGCACATCATGTCCATCCATGTTAGTTAATTGCTCTTCACTACTGCGCTGTCGCGTTCGATAATTTCCAGACGGATGTCGTCGTCCGAAACATCGACGACGGCACTGCCGCCGGACTGAAGCCTTCCGAATAGAATCTCTTCCGCGAGCGGCGCTCTGATTTTTTCCTGTATGAGTCGAGCCATCGGACGCGCGCCCATCTGCCGGTCGTAGCCGTGCTCTGCGAGCCAGCGTCGCGCGACCTCCTTCAACTCAAGCTCGACCGATTTCTCGACGAGTTGCGCGCGCACTTCGTTGACGAACTTGTCAACGACGCGCTCGATGGTCTCGAACGAGAGCGGCGCGAACGCTATCCACGCGTCGAGGCGGTTGCGGAATTCGGGGCTGAAGGTTCGTTCGATTGCGCCGCGACCTTTGCCCGCCGACATCCCGTCCTGATGCTTCTGAAATCCGATCTTCGAGTCCGACATCTCTCTCGCGCCCGCGTTCGTCGTCATGATGAGGATGACGTTGTGGAAGTTCGCCTTCTTGCCGTTGTTGTCGGTGAGCGTGGCGTGATCCATCACCTGCAAGAGAATGTTGAAGAGATTCGGGTGCGCCTTCTCTATCTCGTCGAGGACGACGACGGCGTAAGGCGTCTTGTTCACGGCGTCGGTCAAAAGCCCGCCCTGATCGAATCCGACGTAACCGGGCGGCGCTCCGATGAGACGCGAGACGGTGTGGGCTTCGGCGTACTCGCTCATGTCGAAACGCAGGAATTCGACGCCGAGCGCGAGCGCGAGTTGCTTTGCGAGTTCGGTCTTGCCGACTCCGGTCGGGCCGGAAAACAGAAACGAGCCGATGGGCTTGTCGGTCTGCCCCAGACCGGAGCGCGAGAGCTTTATCGCGTTGACTATCTGCCTGACGGCGTGATCCTGTCCGAAGATCGTTGACCTGAGCGCGCCTTCGAGAAGTTGCAGCCGATATCTTTCAGTGCCCGCGACCGTGCGCGCGGGAATCTTCGAGATGCGCGCGACGACCGTTTCGATTTCGTGGACGCCGACCTCCGACGGCCGCTCATCCGCGGGCATCAGTTTCACCATCGCGCCCGCTTCGTCAATCACGTCAATCGCCTTGTCTGGAAGGAAGCGGTCGTGTATGTGCTTGGCGGCGAGTTCGGCTGCGGCGCGCAGGGCTTCGTCCGTGTACGTGACGCCGTGCGCCTCCTCGTAGAGCTTCTTCAACCCTTCGAGAATCATCACCGTGTCTTCAAGCGAAGGCTCGCCAACTTCTATTTTTTGAAAGCGACGTGCGAGCGCGCGGTCGCGCTCGAAGGCGGCCTTGTATTCGGGGTAAGTGGTCGAGCCGATGCAGCGCAGTTCGCCTGCGGCGAGCATGGGCTTGATGATGTTCGACGCGTCCATCGAGCCGCCGGAAACCGCGCCCGCGCCGACGATTGTGTGAATCTCGTCAATGAAGAGGATGACGTTCTCTTTGTCTTGTAACGCGCGCAGGACTTGTTTCAGACGCTCCTCAAACTCGCCTCGATACTTCGTGCCCGCGAGCAGTGCGCCCATGTCGAGCGAATAGACTTCCGCGCCCTTCAAAGCGTCGGGCACCTCATTCTTCTGAATCTTCAGGGCGAGTCCTTCGGCAATCGCGGTCTTCCCGACGCCGGGGTCGCCGACGTAAATCGGGTTGTTCTTCCTTCTTCGACAAAGAACCTGAATCGTGCGCGCGACCTCCGATTCGCGACCGATGAGCGGGTCAATCTTCCCTGCGGCGGCGCGCTCGACCAGATTCGTCGTGAATGCGGCGAGCGGGTCGCGTGCGCGCCGGGTGTCCTCTTCGTCCGCGCCTTCGGGCATCAAACGCCCGATGCCGTCGGCCTTCGAGATGCCGTGCGAGATGTAGTTGAGAATGTCCAAGCGCGCGATGCCCTGCTTCTTGAGCAGATAGACGGCGTGTGAGTTCGGCGACTGGTAGAGCGCGGCGAGGACGTTGCCGCCGTCAACCTCTCGCTGCCCTGAGCCTTCGGCCTGCATGAGCGCGTATTCGACCGCGCGCTGGAACGCCGCCGTGTACTCGGGCAACGCGTCGCTCGAAGCGGGCGCTCTCTCCAACTTCTCCGCGAAGAACGTCTCCAACTCCCCGACGAGCGCAGAGGCGTCGCCCCCGCAGTGGCGCACGACGTTCGCAGCCGTGCGGTCGTGCATCAGCGCGTAAAGCAAGTGTTCGAGCGTCACGTACTCGTGCCGGCGCTTGATCGCCTCCATCGCGGCGAAGTTCAAAGTCTCTTTTAGCTCTTTAGTAATCATCTGCGAACGAGTCGGCTATTTCTTTGCCAGAAAACCCTGATCGGTTGTCTCAAATGTTCTGAAGTCTAATTCCCTGAGAGCGGACTCGACCTCATACGATAACGGTAATCCGATGACTTCCAATATCGAATACGGCGGGTCGGACGAATACTCGCCGTGATGTAAGTCTATCGTCTGCAAGATGCCGAGACATCTTTCCAAAGCAGAATCGTCTTCCAGTACCTTGAAAGTGGTAATGCCGTTCTCAACTTTAGGCCCAGAATTTCGCGCCCAATACTCGGCAGCAACCACCCGATTCCGAGGAGTATCAATCACCCAAATATGTCTATCGGATGCCATCGATAAAAGCCGCTCGCCAAAATCAGAATCTAACACGAGCGCGACTTTGTTGATGCGTTCAGGTGTTGCCATCCCAAGCACTCTCGCACGACGAAAGATGAGTTTCAGATTCCTTTGATGCGGTTACTCGTCGCCCGGTTCTTCCTCAAGCGTGCAGAGCAGCGGGAACTCCTGCGCGCGTGCCATCTGCGTCGTGCGCTCGACCTTCATCTCGGCGATCTCGTAGGTGTAAACGCCCGCCACTCCGACGCCCTGCGTGTGTACGGCCCACATGATTCGGAACGCGTCGCCGTCCGTTTTGCCGAAGACTTTTTTTAAGACCTCGACGACGAACTCCATCGTCGTGAAGTCGTCGTTGTGAAGCAGCACGCGAAAGAGCGGAGGCTTCTGAAGCCGTTCCCGGCTCTCTGTCGCCACATCCTCGTCGAATCCGTACTCGCGCTCCGGCATGTGTGAAGTTTAAGAGGCGTGGGGCAAAAGGCAAAGCTCGCGGCGCAAGGTCGTCAGATTCTTTTCTCGTCTCCCTCGCCGCGCTCTCTCGGATTAATCGAGGAGTCACGTATGTCTCGCTCAGCGCCCGCGCGCTGCGCAGGGTCGCTTTCGTCGGCGAGCGACTCGAAGCGGTCGTATCGAGCGTGGCTCGTCAAAGGCACGCGCTCGATCTCTCGCGCGCAAACGATTCCGCCCCACACCGCAGCGAAGCCGACGACGAAGCTGAGCACGACGTTGAGAAACGCGGCGGCGTAACTTCCACCTTCGACGAGACGGGCCGTTTCGTACTCGAAGGTCGAGAAGGTCGTGTACGCGCCGACGAAGCCGACGGCGAAGGCGAGTTTCATGTGCGGGCTGATGTTCACGCGCTCGGCGGCGAGCGTGAGAAAGAAGCCGATTAGAAAAGAACCCGTGACGTTGATGACGAACGTCGCCGTGGGGAACGGCGCAGCCGTGCGCGAGAGAACCGAGCCGCCGAGATAGTAGCGCAACATCGCGCCGAGCGCGCCGCCCGCCGCGACCGCGAGATATTTTGTCAGTGTCTCCATCACTCCCCCGCGTAAAAAAAATCCTGACCGGCGCGGCGCTTCGGCGCGACCGTTCAGGAGTCATCAACCCTTCGAGGGTGGTTATTTGAGGCGAACCCCATCGCCCGTCTTTTTTTCAGCCGACAAAAATATACGTGACGCGCGACGGCCAGTCAAAAGTCGCTTCACACGCGGCCACTAAATTTTCACGGCGGAGAATGTAAGTGACGGGCTTTTGATATCATCTTCGCAATGGCGCTCGCACACTTCCCAGACCCACGCAACGCGACGAGCGAAGGCATCGTCACCTTCGGCGGAAGTCCCGACCCGGACTTGCTCGTCGAAGCGTACTCGAAAGGAATCTTCCCCTGGCCGGTCGAAGGCTACCCGCTTCTGTGGTTCAGCCCGCCGGAGCGCGCGATCCTTTTTTTTGACGAACTACACGTCCCGCGCAGCCTCGCGCGTGAGCGCCGTCGCAACTCCTTGCGATTCACCCTCGACCGGGCGTTCGAGCGCGTCATCGCTTCATGCGCGTCGGTCGAACGAGCGCACGAGGCCGGGACTTGGATCACGCCAGAGATGATTCGCGGCTACACGGAGCTTCACCGCCGCGGGCGCGCGCACAGCGTCGAGGCTTGGGAGGATGGCGAACTCGTCGGCGGGCTTTACGGCGTTGACGCGGGCGGCGCGTTCGGCGGCGAGAGCATGTTCCGCCTGCGGCCCAACGCGTCGAAACTCGCGCTCCTGTTTCTCGTCGAGCACCTGAAGGCGCGCGGCCTCGGCTGGCTCGACATTCAAGTCATGACGCCGCACATGAAGGCGCTCGGCGCTCGGCTCGTCAGCCGCAATCGTTTCCTCGAACTACTCGCACTCGCGAGAGAGCGCAACCTCAAACTTTTTTGAAGTGCCGCACACGCGCGCAGAAAAACGTTTCGCAATTGGAGACACGTCACGACAACTCGCCCGCATCCGACTCAAGCTCGCGCAGAAGCTTCCCCGTAGCCCGCGCCCGCGCAGACCACCATTCCGCAATTGCACCGAGCGCGTCGCGGCGTCGCGCGTGTCGCGCCGCCTGCCGCGAAGCCTCTGCGGCGAGCCACGCGAGCGAGCCTCGCGCGTCCTGATCGACAAACGACTTGAGCGCATACTTTCGCTCGCCCGCGCGAAGCGTTATGCCATGCGAACGCGCGGCGCGTGACAGATCGGAGCGCACGATTATCAGGCCGCTGCGCGCAGGCGCGAGCAGCGTTTGCAGAAACTCGTCCGTGGAAGAGGCGCGCGGGTCTGCGATCTGCGGCGCTTCGCGCAGGTGCAGCGGAAGCGCGTCGGGCGCGGGCGTGGCTTTTGCCTCTTCGAGCAGAGCACTCGCCAACAACTCCGCCCAGCGCCTGTAGAACGGCGGCGCGACCTCGGCCACGCGGTCGAGATACACGGGCAGCCAACTCAGCAGGTGCTCCCAAAGAAAAGCCACGCGCGCCGCACGCAAGGCTTCAGGTCTGTGTGTATCCTCCGCGACGCTCTCGTCAAGTGCCCCCGGCCCTTCGTCCGCGACCTCACTCGCGTCTGATGAAGGCGAGGCGACCGCACTCCTCGCCTCCCACGGCGAAGAAAGCTGCGCGTACGTCGCGAGCATGACGGCGAGGTGGTCAGGCTCCGTCGGCGGCGTCTGACCGAGAGCGCGCCAGAATCCGGCGATGCGGTCGCGTGCCTCGCCGCCGAGCATCCCTTCCGCGCCTAGATAGACCGAGGCATACGGATAGAATTGAAATGCAAAAGTATCCGTGTACTCGCTCACCGTCGGCGGCTCGCCTAAGCCCAAAAGCGCCGCAAGCCGCGCGGCCTCCAACCTGTCAGGCGGCTCGACCAAGACGGCTAAAGCGCGGAAAATTTCCATTAACGGTATGCTGTCGAACGCAATCAAATTATGGTGGGCTGAAATGTAAAAGCTCAAAAGCAGTTCCCGCAAAGGTCAGAACATTACTTTATGACATAAGAAACGCCAAGATCATCGAGCAAATCAAGCAGGTCAACATCGGCAGGCCAGCGGTCTGCCGTCAGGACGACGCGCTGTCTGATTGTGCCATCCAAGACATCGGCAAAGAGAGTGCATATAAATCGGCGCTCAATACCTGCTCCCGCTTTTTCAGTTCCGCATCATGCAAATGCTGAGAGCCTTCCGTTGTCCAATCCAGCGCGAGGCGAACACAGCCCTCGACGGCAATAGCAGAACGTGCGCGGAAGCGTGCGAACACGTCAACTCCGTGTAGAATCTTGCGTCGTGCGACAGACGGAACCAGCGTCTATCGCGTCGGCTTCAAAGTTGTTAAAGAATCTGGCGATGACCCTCGCAATCGGCGGCGACGGCGAGCAATTGCTTGGCGCGAGCCATCGGAGATTTGTATAAGCGCTAACATTGTAGCCCTAATATCATACACATTCTTCCAAGGTATTGTTTGAAAATCATCAATTCTGAGTGTTATCAACATTCTCCATTTTACTAATCGATGATTTTTAAAAGTCCTGTGGAATTCTCTTGCATCTTCCGCAAGATTATGCTAGTCTCGCGCCCGTTTTACGAACGGCTATCGCCTGTAAGTAATTGAAAGTAAAACACTTAAAGCTTCACTTTAACTTCCACAGGTTTTTCCACAGACCTGTGGAAAAACCTGTGGAAAAACTTGTGAAGCGCTCTTAAAAGATATATCTAGAAAAGAGTTTGCGATTTATTTCATTGATTAGCTAAAACATTATGTGAGTAGTTGTAATGGACGAAGTGTATTCTTCCAAGACAGAGATTAATTTTCTGGTTAGCTGAAAGCGTGAAGCTCATGAGTACAACAATTGAGAGTAAAATTTGGGGCGATATTCTCATTGCAGTTGAGAAGCGTCTAAATCGCCAAAGCTTTGAGACATGGATACGCCCGATACATTTTGAGGGCTTTGATAAAAACGATCATATACTCTATCTACGTGCTCCCAACCACGTGGTTAAGGATTGGGTAAGCTCTAACTATTTGGATGTTTTAGATGCTTCTTTATCTGAATTGAATCTGTCAGAATACCAGCTTGATTGGACTGTTGATGAAGAGCCTCAAAATACAAATTTGACCACGGGCGAAGATATAGATGCGCTAGGAAAATTAGATTTGGAAGAAAAATCGGCCTCCAGTCCCCCAAGAAATAGCCCTTCCAGCCTATTTTCTCTTCTCGAAGCCGCCCAATCCGATGGCCTTACGCCCGGCGCGACTACTTTCGTTGACATTGAGCCACTAGAAAACTCCCTCAACCCCAAATGCTCTTTCCAAACTTTTGTCGTCGGCTCTTGTAATCAGTTCGCACACGCAGCGTCACTTGCAGTGGCCGAGGCTCCCGGGAAAACATACAACCCTCTTTATATCTATGGCGGAGTCGGTCTAGGAAAGACGCATCTGATGCACGCGATTGGCCATGCGATTAAGGAGCGCAACCGTTATCTACGACTATCTTACATTTCGGCTGAAAGGTTCATGAATGAGTTGATTAACGCCATCCGTTACGATAAGGCACAGACCTTCCGTGAGAAGTATCGCTCAATTGATATTCTCTTAATGGACGATATTCAATTCATGGCCGGTAAGGAGAGAACCCAGGAGGAATTCTTCCATACATTTAATGCCCTTTATGACGGTCAAAAACAGATTGTAATCACGTCCGACTGTCCGCCGCGAGAGATTCCGACCCTCGAAGAAAGATTGCACTCACGTTTCGAGTGGGGGTTAATCGCCGACATCGAGCCGCCTGATCTTGAAACCAAAGTTGCTATCCTCAAGCGCAAGGCAGACCTTGACGGAGTCACCCTCCCGGATGATGTGGCATTCTTTATAGCCAGTAAGGTCAAGAGCAACATACGTGAATTGGAGGGGTCTTTGGTACGTTTGATTGCGATCTCATCACTTCGCGGGCTACCAATTTCCAAGATGCTGGCACAGGATGCGATTCGCAACATCGCCGAAGACTCTCAGCCGACAGGCATTACCATCGAACAAATTCAACGGACGGTAGCGGCTCACTACAAACTTCGCGTAGATGATTTGAGGGCAAAAAACAACTCGCGGCAAATCGCTGTCCCGCGGCAGGTGGCTATGTATCTATGCAAGCGTCTAACTAAACATAGCTTTCCTGAAATAGGGCGCGAGTTCGGCGGGAAGCATCATACAACCGTTATCCACTCGGTTGAAAAAATTGATGCTCTAGTTTCTAAGGATCAAAATTTCCACAGGGTTGTAAGTGACATTATGGATAATCTATGCAAATAGTTAGCTCGTTTTTTGCAAAAATAATTTTCCACAGGGTCATTATTAGCTTAGCTCTTTTGGAACAAGGATTTAGCTTAAAGTTTTCCACATTTCCACAGGGATGGTTGATAAGTCACCTGTGGAAATGTGGAAAACTATTTCATGACTTTCTTTTTCCACATGCATGTGCAAGATTTCCACAGCCTTTTCCACAGCCATTGTGGAAAACATCTGTATTGCTCACAATAGTTAAGTCCTTTTTCCACATTTCCACAGGCACTACTACTACTACTAAATATATATTTAAGATATTTAATTAGGATGAATAGTAAAAGCGCGCATCCAGCAGCCGTTTCTAAAGCTCTGATGTTCGTTGAAAACTGGATTACCCCGGAGGGTTAAAAAGATGGAATTTACTATCAGCAAAACTGCTCTTCAAAAGGAGCTTGGTTTTGTTCAAGGCACGGTCGAGAAGAAAAACACTATTCCTGCACTCTCTAACATCCTTATTGAGTCGGTAGGTGAAGGCACGATTCGCATCACCGGAACTGACTTGGACGTGACTCTTCGCTGCGAAGCAGAGGCGGATATAAAGACGCCCGGATCAATGTGTGTCGGCGCGCGTAAGCTCTTCGATATAGTCCGCGTGCTGCCCGACTCCCCTGTAAGTTTTCATAAAGAGGAGAATAACTGGGCGACCATCAAATGTGAGCGTTCAAACTTTCGCATTGCGGGAATAGACAGGGAAAATTTCCCCGAAGTACCTAGCTTTAAATCCGCCCCGGCAAAATTCTCTGCCGGCATCTTTAAGACGCTTATTGACAGGACGATCTTTGCAATCACCTTGGAGGAATCGAGATATACGCTCTCAGGAGCAAAGTTTATTCTCGATAAGGCCGGGGCGAAGATGATAACGACGGACGGACACCGTTTGGCATACGTCGAGCGAAGAGATTTGGGAACCGACATGTCCAAAGAAGGGATGGACGTTCTAATACCGCGAAAAACCCTCGCCGAACTTACGAAGCTGACGGCTTCATACGAAGGAGATATCGGGCTTGGCGCGGACGAAAACCATATCTATTTCGAGGTCGGGCCCCGGCTTCTCATATCGCGCACACTCACCGGTCAGTTTCCGAACTATGAGATGGTGATGCCGAAGGCGAACGACCGGAAGGCGGAGTTTGATTCCACGTCGCTCGGACAGGCCATACGCCGCGTCGCCCTTATGGCCGACGACCGCTCTCACGCCATCCGCTTCCACCTCACTCCGGGCGGCCTGCACATCAGTTCCCAGACCGCCGAGGAGGGAGAGGCGCGCGAGACCGTCACTACCGAATATGATGGTGATGAGATCGAGATCGGCTTCAACGCGGCTTACCTTCAAGATTTCCTGAACGTGATGAGCGACGGCGTCGTCTCTTTAGAGTTCAAAGACGGCAACTCACAAGCACAGCTTCGGCCCTCATCCGACGAAGGCTACGACTATCGCTATGTCATCATGCCTATGCGTCTTTGAATAGAATTTTAAGTGGGACTGATTGCTGATTCGGGACATTAAAGTCCCGGAAAAACAATTAAAGTCCCGGAAATTTCTTTCACTAACAGGGTTCAGTAGTCACTGGCACTCTTTCGCATAAAAAGTGCGGTTGGATAAACAGCCGTGCAGCAGTAGTGGTCGTTTGGATAATTTATCTCCGAACGCTTTATCCCAGTTAAAGGTAACCGGACCAATCTGGGGCGTCTTTGGAAACTGAATCCAAACGACGCCCTTCGTTCTCTATTGCTTGAGGTATAGTCATGGCAGAAAGAACAGGGTTGACGGACGCGGAGCGGTTGGAGAGGCTCTTCCGTATGTTGATCGGCCCCGAGTATGAGCGGGACGAGGCGGCGGCCGATATGATACTTGAGATGGAAGGGGTCAACCCTGCGGAGGCCGACGAGGCGTTCAGGCGGCGGCTCGAGCGGGAGGTGGCACAGCGGCGGGGCAGAGGCGAGCAGGTGCCGCAGGCCATCCTAGACGCCTTGGCAAAGTTTTAGCCTACAGAATCCTTTCCTGATTAGGCGTCACCATGACAGGTCGGGACTAAAACTAAAGCGTGAGGCTCAAGTGTTAAAGGAGCGGGGTGAAAGCGTCCCGCCGCTGTTCGTTCAATCTCTGGTAAGACTTGGCCCCGCCCGAACATTGAGCCGTTAAGGTTCGTGCTCGAGCCGCCCGCCACGCGTCAACCATAGGGGTCACGGCTTGAGCGCATCCGCCGCCGGCCGCGAGCGCAACAACTCAACGAGTCCTTTCGGATCCATCCGGTTCTCGACGTACTTCCGCGCCGCCTCTTCCCGCCATTGTCCTTCGGTATTAAAGTCTTATACTCAGTATTAAAGTTCTATACTGGGTATTAAAGTCCTGTATTGTGCAGGGCATTTACCATATAAAAAGGGGGAGATGTCTCCTAAAGACATCTCCCCCTTTTATAGTTGATTGCAATTGCGTGCATCCGAAGATTAAGCTGCCATCATGAAAGCCTGTTCTTTAGATTTACGCACGAGAGTCGTCCGAGCTTATGAGCAAGGAGAAGGCTCGATCTCCGAAATCGCCGAGCGCTTCGGCGT
>DATINM010000036.1:0-91477 GCA_035474235.1 Pyrinomonadaceae bacterium | reverse complement strand
CCGACGGCGACGAATATGAAGTAGAAGACAAGAATCTGCGACCGCTGCCTGTATGCCGTCCCGACGTTGCCCTGAAATATCGAGTACGCCAATGTTAGCATCGTCGTGAATATCAGTATCGGCAGCGCCTGCCTCATCCTGAACTTGACCGTAAACCAGATGCCCATCACGAGCAGCGGGAACGCGGCCCACCAGACGACCATCTCAGGCAGCGTGATGGATTGTCTGAGGCTCGCGACCTGCCATGGGAAAGGCGCGAACAGAAGATAGGTCATGCCGACGGGCACGGCGCTCAGAGCGCCGGATGCTGTGGACACGTCTACGTCCTGCCCGAAGCCAGAGTTCGCAGACCTCACGAGGTCTGCGCGGCTGCGCTGCACGGCTTCGAGGTCGCCGTACATCTCGACCTGTGCGCCCGCCGTTCTGAGCACGCCCATGTAAGTCAGCGCCAGCCCCAACGCGATGACGACGACGAACTGCCGCGCAAGGTTTCGGCCCGTCTGCGGTCGCATACCGACGAAGAAGGCACCGGCAATCGCTGCCGTCGCCATGTAGAAGATGTAGAACCTGAAGCTGAACAGCCCGTAGAGCGTGAAGAGAAGCAGCGCCCCGTACTTGATGCTCAGACGCTCGCCGAGCTTGAGCGTGGCGAGCATCGCCAACGCCAAAAGAAACACGATAGGCCCGTCCTTCAATCCCTGCGACGACCAAAGCATCAGCGACGGGAAGAAGGCGACAAACGCAGCCGAGAGCTTGGCGACCCGGAGATTCTGGAAGATGTGACGCGCACACAGAAATATCACCGGCGCCGTCGCCGCTCCGATCACGGCGTTGACGAACTGCACGGCCAGCATGTTCGGCCCCGTCACCGCGTAGATGCCCGCCACCATGTACGGCATCCCCCAGTTACGATAGACGTGAATGCCGAGATACGTGTCGTAGTAGCCGTAACTGAGTTGACCCTTCCAGAACTGTAGAAGAGTCGAGCCGAGATAGTCGTATGTGTACGCGTCGCCGCCGAAGAAGTCCTGTAGGTGAAAGTAGTAGATCATCGAGCCGACCGCCATCCTGAAGAGAACGGCCGCGACGAAGATTTGCACGAGGAAGCGCGAGTGCGTTTCGTACCGGCTGATTATCAGGATCGTGACCGACGCGAGTGCGGCACAGACGACGACCGCGGCGGGGCCGTCCGAGGGGAAGACGAGCGCCACGGTCACGGACAGCGCGAGCGCGAGGAGGGCTAAAAGGGCGTTCATACTTCTTCGTTCAAATGACGAATGTGTTTCGGGATTTCGGGAGTCAGGCTTTGGGTTTCGGGTTCGGGCGTCAGGTTCCGGCCTCTCTTTTTGCCATCAACCGAAACCTGAAACCGCTTTCATTCATCATTCCGCGTTTCAGATGTCGTCCGGCAGGTCGAACCGCGTCTTGTGCTCTACGAGGAAGCGGTCTTCGTCGCCGAGCGGCTTCTTGGCTCTGGCCGGCACCCCCGCGATCAGGAGGTACTCCCCTTCGAGCCTCCCCGTGACGACCGAGCCGATGCCTACGATGCAGCGGGATGGTATCACGCCCCCCGGCGCGACGCGAATCTCCGAGCCGATGTATGTAAGCTCCCCGATCTCGACGGGGAGCGTGCGCTGGCGATTGTGCGTCCAGACCGACGAGTTGCGCCCGCCGAGTATCGTGCGACGGCCTATCGAGACGCGGTCGGTGAAGTCTATCTTGTGCCCGGCTGTGATGACGCCGCCGTTGCCGAGCGAGAAGCGCGGGTCTGCCGAGTTGATAAGGTCAGGGTCTGGGATCGAGTTGATCTCGTTAAGGCGTATGATCTCAGCGTAGCGGCCTATCGACACCTCGTCGCCGCCGCGGATTATGTTTAGATACCCGATCCTCGCGCGGTCGCCGAGCGTCAGCTTTCCCACGCCGACGATGAGATTCAGGTGGCCGATCCTGACCTTGTCGCCGATCTCGCACTCGCGCGCGTCAATCAGGCTGAAGCCGAGTCGCACGCGCTTGCCTATCCGGTAGCCGAAAAGCCAGCGATAAAGCGGGCGCTTCAAAAAACCCGGCATCAGCGCGACGAGCGCGAGCGTCGCCAGACGAAATTTGCTGCTGCGTCTTGACATCGAAGCGATTGACTTTAGACGGCGGGCGTCGAAATTTCAATCGCGAAGGGCGTCGCCGGCCCGTCCTACGACCGACTCGAAAATTTTGAAGACGCGCGGGGCCTGCACGACGGCAGAGTATCGCGCCTCGACCGTCGCGCGTCCGGCTCGGCCCAGCTTCTCGCGAAGCCCCGGCGAGCGCAGGAGCAGCGAGAGATTTTCGACCCACTCGTCTTCATTCGACGCGAGCAGGCCGTTCTCGCCGTCGCGTATGATCTCCGTGTTGACGCCGACGGGCGAGCAGACCGTCGGGATCGAGAGTCCCATGTACTGCAAAGCCTTCATGCCGCACTTGCCTCGACTCCAACGGTCGTCCGGCAGCGGCATCACGCCGACATCAATCGCGCGCAGGTCTTCGACCTCAGTCTCAGACCGCCACGGCACAACGTCGAGGTCGAGTCCCTCAAGCCCCGCGAGCGTCACGGCTGGCGGGCCGACGACGCGCAGACGGAACCGCTCGCGCGCGGCGAGTCGCCGGAGCGCGCCCGCGATAGTCAGGAGGTGCTGCACGGTGCTGTAGCTCCCCGTCCAACCGATGACCGGCACGTCGTTCGTCGCGCGCTCTTCGACCGTGTACTTCGACGTGTCAACGGTCGTCGGAATAACCGTGACGTTCGCGTTGACCTGCCGCGCGTAGTCCGCCAGATACTCGTTGCCCGCCATCACGTGCGCGGCGAGCCGGCAGACCGTCCGAGTCTTGCCGGGGAACTTCAGGTAACTCAGGTATCCGTTTGAAGGGCTGACGTATCGCTCGAACACTGCATCGTCGAAGTCGAAGACGAATGGGATGCCCGCGCGTGCGAGCCGGCGCTCGAAAAAAGCGGGGCCGAGCAGCGCCGCCTCGCGCAGCAGATATACTGCGTCGAAGTCGCGCGCCGCGCGCACGTCCCGTCCACGTCGCCTCAGCGCCTCGCCGACGAGCCTCATCTTCGCCGCCATCTGTCCCTGCCGGTAGAGAACCGCGTTTAGCTCTTCCGACTCGAAAGGCTTGTATGTAATCTCTGCGCCGCGCTCGCGCAGGAGCGGCTCCCACTGCTCGATGCGATAGCGCTGGCTCGGGTTGCGGTCGTAGATGCTTGGGACGATTGCTAGAAGGCGCATGAGAATGACGAAGGCTGTTAATGACGAAGGCTGTTTCCGAACGAATGCTCTTTCAAGTCGCGCGGCTCATATTTGAAATCGACGGCTCTAACCAACACGCTCCGAGGCCGCGCGCGCGGCGACAGACATCTCTTCGAGGCGGCGGTAAACGTCCCTGTAGCGACGACCGCCGACCGCCGCGAGGTCGAAGTTTCTGCGCGCCGCCTCGACGCATCGCGCGCCGACTCCCGGCTCTTCGCACAACCGCAGCGCCTCGCGTGCCACGCGCGCGTACTCATCTTCGCCGAACTCGCGGACGAGCACGCCGACACGCTCGCGCTCGATCAACTCGTCCGTATCGCCGATGCCGGAGTTCGCGACGACGGGAAGCCCCGCCGCGAGGTATTCGGGAACTTTCGTCGGCGACGCAGCGATCTGCGAGAACGTCGCCTTTCGGAACGAGACGCCGAGCCGCGCGCGCCGCAGGTAGCGCGGCACTTCGCCGGCGCTCGCGCCGCCGACAAAGAAATCCTCGACGCTCAAACCCGCGCGACGAAGACGCGACGCGGCATCTTCCGCGTCCGACGTTGTGAGCACGCGGAAGAACGCGCCGGGCGCGAGCGCGCGGACGGCCAGAAAGAACCGCGCCATCTCTTCGAGCAGGTAAAGCCCCGTCACCGAACCCGCGTAAACCAACTCGAAGCGTTCCGACTTCGGCTCAGTCTCAGACGCGTCGTAGCGCGCGAAGTCAACGCAGCAGGGGATGACCTCGACCTTGTCGGCCTCGACGAGTCCGCGCGCGGCGAGCCACTCGCGCACGCGCCGCGTCAACACGACTACGGCGTCCGCCCTGCGAAGGCCCGCTCGCTCAAGACTCTTTATCGCGCGGAATGCGAGCGAACCCGCGCGCCACACGCCCGCGTCCTCGTATTCCTCTGCGAGCAGCCCGCGCACGTCGAAGACCGTCCGGCAGCGCGCAAGAGCGCGCGCGACGAGCGCCATCGCCATCGGCACTTGCGAGCGTGCGTGCAGCACGTCCGCGCGCCCTCGCCGCGCGAGTCGCGCCGCGAACCACGCGCCCGCCAGAACGTCGAACGCGGTCGCCGGCACGCTCGGTCGCTTGTGGTACGGAAGTTGGAACCAGCGCACGCCGTCGCGCGCGAGCCTCTCGCTCTCTTCGGCGAGCGCGTCGCGCGTCCAGCGGCGACTTAACTCCGGCTCGAACGTAAGCAAACTTACCTCGACGCCCGACGCCGCAAGCTCGCGCAGGTACGGCAGCACCTGCGTCTGCACGAGCGGCTCGCGCAGCCCGAAGTAACAGAGGTAGAGGGTGCTGATTGACACGACCGCTACGCTTTCATTTCTCCTCCGGCACGCCAACGTGATCGTGCACGAACCACTGGAACGTGCCGTAGAACGTCGCCGCGTCAATGACAAAGTTGAGCCATGTTACCATCAACAAACGCGGCACATTAAACAGCGCCGCCGCGCGACTCGCGCCCGGCTTGCGCGCGTGCCAACGCCACACGCGACGCGACGCTCGAAGCAGCAGAAGCAGCGGCGCGGCGAGCCAAAAGGGTCGAAAGAAAAATCCCGCGACGACGGACGCGGCGACCAATGCGTAGAAGCGCGCGACGCCGCGCTGCCACTCGCGCGCGAGTCCGGCGCGCATGTTGTTTCGCGCGTAAACGGTGAACTTCCTGAAAGTGCTCGCGAGCGTCGGTCTAAGCTCCCACGAGACGAGCGCGTCTGGCGCGTGTGTCGAGCGCACGCCCGCCGCGTCGAGCGCGCGGAAGAATAGAAGGTCTTCCGCCGAGCGCAGGTCTTCGCGGAAGCGGCCCGCGCGCTCCCACGCCGCGCGTCGAAGAAGGCAGGAGGCCGTTGACCTGACAGGCTCGCCCGGCGCGGGCGTGTAAGTCACGGCGGCGCAGCGCGTGAAGAAGCTCTCGGCCAGCGCCTCGTACTGGCCGAAGACGACGAGCGCCGACGCGTCGCGCCGCGCTGCCCCCAAGAGTTTTTCGAGCCAGTCGGGGCGAGGCACGGTTCCCGCATCGACGAGCGCGACCCAATCGTGCGACGCGCGCACGATTCCCAGATTGCGATTGCCACCGGGCAGGCCGCGCTCCGACCCGGCGAGGACGACGGGCACGGCAGAGCGCGTCTGAAACTCGCGGACGAGTTCGCGTGTGCGGTCGGTCGAGCCTCCGTCGGCGACGACAATCTCGGCGGGCGCGTGCGTCTGCGCTTCGAGCGCCGCGAGCAGACGCACGATTGTCTGCTCTTCGTCGAGCGTCGGAACGACGACGCTCACCTCGTCCGGCTGCGACGCGTCCGACTCCGCTCTCGCGATGCCCGCGCCCGCCCTCTGTTTTTGAGATTCGTCAATCATGTCGAGAAGCGCGGCGAGAAAAGTCTGTCCTCTGCCAACGCCACTTCATCCTTCGCGCAACGCGCGCTTGAGGTCTGCGGCGTAGAGCCGAAGCGTCTGCTCCACGTCGCGGCTCTCGCGACCGCCGAGGCGACGCGCCGCACGTTGCAGAGCGAGAAGGAAGCACGCGGTCGCGAGGTTCGCGACGCGTCGTCGTCGCGGCAGGCATCGACGCTGGAAGTCGAGCATCGCCTCGGACTGCACGCGCAGCTTTTCGAGCGAGTCCCAACGCTTCAGAGAACTCGCCGCGCCGAGATGCTTGACGACCGCTTCGGGTTCAAACAGAAGTCTCCAACCCGCGCGGCGCATACGCAGGCACCACTCGTTGTCCTCGCCGTACATGTGGAAGCGTTCGTCGAAGCCGCCGACCTCTTCGATCACCTCGCGCCGCACGAGCATGGCAGCGCCGCTCAACATCCCGACTTCGCGTCGGCGGCTGTAGTCCCAGTGCTCGGCGAGCAGCAACTCGCCGCGCGCGCGGCGCGGCAGAAGCTTGTGCAGGCGAAGCCCGGTCAGCAACATCTCCCACGCGGCGGGCGGGTTGCGCCAAACGCTCACCTGCACCGAGCCGTCCGCGTTCAGAAGCTTCGGCCCCGCAGCGCCCACACGCGCGCCCGAACCGAGCGTCGCGACAAGACGGTCAATGCTACTGCGCGTGACTTCGGTGTCCGGGTTGAGCAGGAGGACGAGCGGCGAGTCGGTCAACGCGAACGCCTGATTGTTCGCGCGACCGAAGCCGCGGTTGTCGGCGTTCTCCAAGATGCGCAGGCGTTCGCCGAGCGCCGACGCCGCATCGCACGCGCGCAGCGCCGCGAGGCTTTCGTCCGACGAAGCGTTGTCGACGACGACGACCTCGTAGGCGAGCGAAGGCGGCGACGCGACGACGCTCTCGACCGAGCGACGAAGCAACTCGCCCGCGTTCCAGTTGACGACGATGATGGAAAGTTCCGCGCTCAGTTGATTGAAAGTTCCGTCGGGCTTGTTTGAATGTTCCGCGCTCAAGTCTCTCGCCGAAGGCATCGAGCCGTGTGCGCGTGGCGCACTTCCGCGTCACGCCAGCAAATCCTTCGCGGCGCTCGCCACACCCTTCGCGTAACGATGATAGCGCAGCGTCAGCAACTCGCGGAGCACACGCGGCGCGCGGCGCAGCCTCGCCCGCGGCAGGTCGCGGCGCGCTTCGAGGTGCGCGATCCTCGCGTCGAGTTCGGCGCGCGCGGCGCGGCTGTCGAACTCGTCTTGCCTCTCGAAGAGTCTCAGACGGGCTGCGAGCGCGAGCGCGAGCACGGCGTCGTATGGGTTCTCGCGCCGCATCGCTTCCTTCGTCTCGCCGGCGGCGACCGCGCGAAGGCCGCCGACCGTTTCCTCGCGCGTGAGCGGGCCGACCTGCTGCGCGTTGTGCCTACGATACAAGACCAGCGGCTCGTCGAGCGCGCGCACTTGCGAGACGCAGGCGATGAGAAGCGCCATCCATGCGTCGTGTATGACGTGCAGACCGTCGGGCACGGGCAGCACGAGGCTTCGCAGTCGCGCGCGTAGCGCCATCGTCGCACCCGTCACGGTCGCGCCCGAAAGCAGGTCGCCGATGGCGCGGCCCGCGCTCAGTCGCTCGCGCTCTGCGCGGTCGAGGCCGACCTGCTCCCAGAGCCTTTGCCCCGTCGGTCGCGTTCGCTCGTCAACGATCTCGGCGTCGGAGAAGACGAGTCCCGCCGCAGGCGCGCGCCCGAACTCCGCTGCGAAGCGCGCGAGCTTTCCGGGCAGCCACACGTCGTCCTGATCCGAAAGCGCGACGATGTCGCCTTCGCAGAGCGAGAGGGCACGCGCGAAATTTTTTGTCGAGCCGAGGTTGCGCTCGTTGACCAGAAGCCGCACGGGGAACGGCGCTGACGTGGCGAAGTGCTCGACGACGCGCACGGTCTCGTCCGTCGAGCGGTCGTCGCAGACGACGAGTTCCGAGGGCGCGAGCGTCTGCGCGGCGATTGATTCAAGCTGCTCGCCGACGAACCGCCCGCCGTTGTACGTGCACATCGCTACCGAGAAGCTGTCCGCCATAAAAGGAAAGGATGAAGGATGGAGGATGAAGGAAAAGCAGTTTTGTATTCACTTCATCCTTACATCCTTTCGCCTTCATCTTTATCTATGTCGCGGCCTCTGCGCGTGCGCTCGGCGCGCTCGCCGACGAGAGTGCTCGGATGTCGGCGTCAACCATCTCATCGATGAGCGCGCCGAAGTCGTAGCGCGGCTGCCAGCCGAGCACCGAGCGCGCTTTTGAAGCATCGCCGATGAGCAGTTCGACTTCCGCCGGGCGGTAGAAACGCTCGTCCACTTTCACGTGGCGCTCCCAGTCGAGTCCGGCACGTGCGAAGGCTCGCTCGCAGAACTCGCGGACGGTGTGCGTCTCGCCGGTCGCGACAACGAAGTCGTCCGGCACTTCCTGCCGGAGCATAAGGCGCATCGCGCGAACGTAGTCGGCTGCGTGTCCCCAGTCGCGCCGCGCGTCGAGATTTCCGAGCCGCAACTCGGAAGCCAGCCCGAACTTTATCCGCGCGACCGTGCTGGTAATCTTGCGCGTGACGAACTCGAAGCCGCGCCGAGGGCTTTCGTGGTTGAAGAGTATGCCGCTCGCGCAGAACATCCCGTATGCCTCGCGGTAGTTGCGCGTCAGGTCGAAGCCCGCGACCTTGCTGATGCCGTATGGCGAGCGCGGGTGGAAGGGCGTCTCCTCGCGCTGCGGGACTTCGCGCACCTTGCCGAACATCTCCGAAGACCCCGCGAAGTAGAATCGGCACTGGGGCTGAAGCTCGCGCAGCGCGGCGAGTACGTAGTGCGTGCCGTTGATGTTCGTATTCATCGTCGAGAAGCCGTCGGCGAAACTCTCGGCGACGAACGATTGCGCGGCGAGGTGATAACACTCGTCGAACTGCTCGCGACTGAAGAGGTGGAAGATCGAAGGGTAGGATTCGAGGCTCGCCGCGTGCATCTTAATCTTATCGAGCAGGTGCGAGACGCGCGTGAAGCGACGCGCCGTATCTTCGAGCGCGACGCGGCGGACGAAGCCGTGAACCTCGTAGCCTTCTTCGACGAGGTGCTCGGCCAGATAGCTGCCGTCTTGTCCGGTGATTCCCGTGATGAGTGCTTTTTTCATGATTTGAAGTCAGTGTGCTGTCCTTTATTCATCATCGAGCGCGTCGGCGACTTGAGCGCCTTCTGTCTCGACGCGGCGGCGCTCACGCCCCTTTCTGCTCTCCGCGCCGCGCGTCCCACGGCGAAAAGAAGAACCACTTGAACGCTCGAAGCGTCAAGGCGCGGCGCGGGTTGAGCGTGAGCGCCGCGGCGAAGTGCCTGATGGCCGAGCGCGGCAACCTGTCGGCAAAGTCTGTGCGCGCCTGCGTCAGCAGAGACATCGAGATCATGTCGAGGCCGCGCCGTCGCGCCTTCTCGCGCCGCGAGCGCGGGGCCGCGAGCGCCCGCGGCAGCGAGAGCGCGCGAGCCTGCGCCGCCGCCGAGACGCGGCACATCTTCACTCGATTCGACGAAGTCTGCCCCGAAGCGCGTGTGAACGTGCGATAGATCGCCACAGGCTCTCGCACAGCCGCGACCGCGTAGCGCTCGGCCAGACGCATCCACATGTCCCAGTCTTCGACGCCCGTCACCGAAGGCTCGAACTGTCCTACGGCTTCGAGGCAGCGGCGGCGCGCGACGACCGACGGCATGTGTATGAAGTTGCGCTCGACGAGTTGCCAGAAGATGTCGCCCGACGGGCACTCTTCGAGCGACACCTCGCCCGTCGGCTCGCACGTCTCCGGGTCGCCTAGAAGGACTGGCCCGTATGCGAAGCCCGCGCCGGGGTCGGCTTCGAGCGCGGCCAGTTGCGCGTCGAGCGAGCCGCGCAGCCGAAGATCGTCGTCGTCGAGAAAGGCTACGAACTCCGAATCGGTGGCGGCTATGCCGGCGTTGCGCGCGGCGGCCTGGCGCGAGTTGCGCTCCAAACGAATGTAGCGGACGCCTTCGAGCGAGCGGCAGACCTCCGGCGTCTCGTCGGTCGAGGCGTCGTCCACCACGACGACCTCTACGCCCTCGCCCGCCGAACGCGCGCTCTCGACCGCGCGGCGGAGCATCGACGCACGGTTGTGCGTCGGGATGATGACGCTAACTCTTGCCACCGGCTCCTGCCCGTTCCGGCGACGCCGCGACGCCGCGACGCGCGCCGCCCGCATTCGCGCTGAGAAGCCGCGCGAACTTCTCGCGAACGGCCTCGACGCCGAAGTCTGCGCGCGCCCGCAAGAGCGCGTTCGCGACGAGACGCCGCCGCAACGCCTCGTCCGTCAACAATTGTTCGAGGCCGCGCGCCAGCGCAGACGGGTCATCCTCGTCAACGACAAGCCCGCAGTCGTGCGTGCGAAAATACCAGGAGGCGAACGAGTCGCGCGGCGCGTGGACGAGGACGGGGCGGCCCGCGGCGAGGTACTCGCCGGTCTTGCCGGGCGCGGCCGTCTTGTTCCCTTCCGGGTATGGCGGGTGAAACGCCAGCGCGAGGAAGAGCACGTCGGCGTCGCGCTGAACCTCCGGCATCGAGTCGTTAGGCGCGTGCGGGTGCAGGACTAAGGGGCCGTCAACGCCGTGCTCGCGCAGGTATTCGATAGAGCGGATGGTGTAGGCGTGCAGCTTTACCTCCGGTCGGCCCAAGAGCCGTATCGCCTCCATCAGATTTGCGAAGGCGTCGAAGTGTGCGTCGTATATGTCGCCCGTGTAGACGATCTTCACCTCGCCGCGCTCGCGCGCCTGCGGCTCTTGATAGACCATCTCGTAGCGCGAGAGGTCGCAGGGGTTGTGTATGACCGCCGGCTCGATGTCGTAGCGCTCGCGCAGCGCGTCGCGCAAAAACTCGTTCGGCGCGATGATGCCCGCCGCGCCTTTGAGCAGAAGCGATTCCAGACGGCGCGCGAGCCGCAGGTAATCGCCGTTGCCCCAGTGGTTCGGCCCCTCCCACTGCTTCGAGTAATAGTCGAAGACGTATGCGTAGAAAGGAATTCCGACCATGCGCGCGGCCAGATAACCCGCGGGCATATTCAGGCAATCCCAGCCGCCCGTGCACGCGACGAGCGCCCCGGCGCGCTCGCGCCGGAGTATGCGCGCAATGCGACGTGCGCGCGAGATAATGCCGAGCGGAATGTACGCGTGGCCGAGTCGCTGCGGCAGCCGGAACCGGCTGCCGCGATGAATTATCGTGTCGTCGGGCAGCGTGTGATAGCTCGCCGGAAGAAGCTCTGTGTAGTCGTGTCCGGGCGATGGACGACTGTAATCCTGCTGCGAGATGAGGCAGTAGTCCTCGCCGTCGAACCCCCTCAGAAGGTGGTAGAGCGCCATCGTCATGCCGGAGGCCGAGGGCGGAACGAGGAAAGAGAGGACTGCGAATTTCATCTTCAACCGAACTTTTCCGAAGCAGTCACCGGCGGCTTCAAAGCAACCGGCGGCGCGCTGCCAAAGCTGCGAAGCGCCGCTCTCATCGCGCAAGCCGTGCGCGTCAACGCGTGCGCGACTGATGATTGTAACCCAGCACGAGTTTTGACGCCGTGTCGCTGACGCTCTTCGCGAGATATTCGGGCGGCACTTCCCATTCGCCGCGCCGCTCGGTCGCCGTGCGGACGCAGCGCATAACGTCCTGCGGCGATGCGCCCGAAAGGATGTTGCTGCCGCACTCAAGAGTCTCCGGGCGCTCCGTCACGTCGCGGAGCGTGACGTTGGCGACGTTGAAGATGCAGCACTCTTCCTGCACCGTGCCCGAATCCGACAGCACGCAGAAGGCTCTCTGTTCGAGCGCCACGAAGTCGAAGAGTCCGAGCGGCGAAAGAAACTTCAGCCCGTCGCGCTCCGCGCCGACGCCGAAATGTTCCATGCGTCTTCGCGTGCGCGGGTGCAGGCTGCACACGACCGGCAAGCCATACTCCTTGTTGAGCGCTTCGAGCGCCGAGATGAGCGAGCGCAGGCGATCTTCAACGTCAACGTTCTCCTCGCGGTGCATCGTCACGAGGAAGTAACGGCCCGCTTCGAGTCCGAGCCGCGCGTGTATGTCCGACGATTGAATCTGCTGCTCGTGATGTCGAAGGACTTCGTAGATCGGATTGCCGACGACGAAGACTCTTCTGCCCTCGAAGCCTTCGCGCAGAAGGTTCTGGCGGCTGCGCTCGGTGTAAGGCATCAGCACGTCGCTGCTGTGGTCGATGACGCGGCGGTTGACCTCTTCGGGCACGCGGTCGTCGTAGCAGCGATTGCCGGCCTCCATGTGAAAGACGGGTATGCCGAGCCGCTTGGCGACCACAGCCGAGAGCGCGCTGTTCGTGTCGCCGAGGATGAGCAGGCGGTCGGGGCGCTCCTCGCGCATGACGCGCTCGGTCAGGGTTATTATCTGCCCGATCTGCTCGCCGAAGCTCTCACCGCGCGCGCCGAGGTAGTGGTCTGGACGCCGCACGCCCAACTGCTCGAAGAACACGTCGGAGAGCGAGGCGTCGAAGTTCTGTCCCGTGTGGACGAGCGTATGACTGTCCGCAAGGCGGTCGAGCTTTTCGATAACGCGGCTGAGGCGGATGATCTCCGGCCTCGTGCCGAGCACGGTCATTATCTTCATGCCAGCATGTCTTCCTCGTAAACGAAACGGTCGCCGACCATCAACTCGTGACGCGCGAGAAGCTCCGCGACCTCTTCGCGCGTCATCACGTTGTCGGCGGAGCTATACTCGCGCCCCAGAGCGTTCTCGACCCTTTCGCCGTCGAGCAGTTCCGGCAGCATCGGCTTGATGACGTAGTAGTCGCCGCGCTCGACCGTGCGATACGCTTCCTCTTCCGACACAAGAATCTCGTGCACCTTCTCGCCGGGGCGAATGCCCGTCACCTGTGTCTCGATCTTCCGCTCGCCGACGAGCGCCGCGGCGATGTCCGTGACCTTCGACGAAGGCACGCGCGGAATGTAAGTCTCGCCGCGCCGCGCGTCTCGCACCGCGGCGAATATCGTGTCAACGGCCTGCTCCAAACTCAGAAGGAAGCGCGTCATGTCGGTCGTTGTGATCGTGACGGGGCCGCCTTGGCGAATCTGCTCGTGGAAGAGCGGGATGACGGAGCCGCGCGACGCCAGCACGTTTCCGTAGCGCACACAGACGAATCGCGTCGCCTCGGAATCGAGGTTCGCGCGAACGAACAGACGCTCCTGCACGGCCTTCGTCATGCCCATGACGTTGACGGGCTTGCACGCCTTGTCGGTCGAGACGCCGACGACGAGTTCGACCGGCAGCCGGTGCTCTCGCACCGAGCGGATGATGTTCTCCGCGCCGACGACGTTCGTCTGCACGGCCTCGAACGGGAAGTATTCGCACGACGGAACCTGCTTGAGAGCCGCCGCGTTGAAGACCGCGTCGGCGTCGCGCAGGACGGTCGAGACGCTGTGCGGGTCGCGCACGTCGCCGATGCGGAATCGGAGCAACTGCTCGAAGTTATGATAGATGACTTCGTCGGTCGCCGT
This sequence comes from Pyrinomonadaceae bacterium, assembly GCA_035474235.1. Taxonomy (GTDB): domain Bacteria; phylum Acidobacteriota; class Blastocatellia; order Pyrinomonadales; family Pyrinomonadaceae; genus QHXN01. The sequence goes on along the minus strand of DATINM010000036.1, from coordinate 78,298 downwards.
GCGCTTGCGCTGGAAGGCGAGACGCATCTGGTGCTGCTTCGCCTCGTCGCGCGAGAAGACCGTTATCTGCCGCGGCAGACCCATCTCGCCCGTCAGCAGACGCCTGACGAGCACCTTGCCGAGCGAGCCTGTGCCGCCCGTCACCACGACACTCTTGTCTTTAAGAAACATTCCCCCTCCGAATCTCTTCATACGGCGTCGGGTCTTCGCGCATCCTCTCGATCATCTCCGGCCACGCGGGCGCGACAAGCCCCGTCGCCTCTCGGAAGCGCGAGCCGTCGAGACTCCGGTCGCAGACGAACGAGTCGTCCGGCTCGACACCGACGCGCAGGCCGTAAATCTCTTTCACCAAGGATAACAGGTCGAACTTATTTATAGCTTCCGCCGCGACGTGCCAGACGCCGCTCAACTCCGTGTGCTCGCTCAAGACTTCTGCGATTATTCCCGCGAGCGCCGCCGTGGTGAAGCCGCTGAAGACAGCGCGACGAAAGCCGCGCACGCTCCCTCCTTCCTGCGACAAAAACCATTCGAGGAGGCCGTGCGCGCCCGCAAGCTCGCGCCCGATCATCGAGGTTCGTATCGTCAGGCAGTTCTCGCCCGCGACTTCGCCGAGCAGCTTCGTTCTGCCGTAGAGGTCTACGGCGTCGGGCCTCGACGATTCGTTGTAGTTCCCTTCGCGGCCCGAAAAAACACAGTCGGTGCTCAGATGCACGAGCCTCGCGCCGCAAGCGCGCGCGAGTTGCGCGAGCCTGTGCGGAAAGAGCGCGTTCGTCGTGATGCTCGCGAGCGGATCTTTCGCCGCTGCGTCCTGCTTGACGACGCCGACGCAGTTGACGACCGCGCCGGGACGAACGACGGCGAACGCGCGCGCCACGGAGTCGAAGTCCTGCGCCGAGACGCCGGCAATCGAGCGCGACGGATCGAACGGCCCCGCGCGCTCGTACCGCGCGGGCGAGGCGCGCACCGTCGCGTAAGCGTCGAAGCGCGGCGCGAGCATCTGCCAGAGCTTGTGCCCGAGCATCCCCGTGCCGCCTAGAATCAGAACCCTCATCTTCTCAACGGACATCTGCGAACTTCCTTCGGCCTCTGCGAACGTCCCGTCGTCGCGAACGCCGAGGCCGCGCGCCGAGTCGAGCGGAAAGCATCAAGCGCCGGCCTCGCGCCTGAGCCAAGCGACGACGCGCGCCACGCCATCTTCGAGCGACACGCGCGGCTCCCAACCCGTCTCCGCGCGCAGCAGCGACGAGTCGAGCACGTTGGCCGGAACGTCGAAGCCGCGTGCGGGCTTGTGCGTGACTTCGGGCGCGTGTCCGAGCGCGCGCTCAAGCGTCCCGATTATGTCGCGCACGGAATGGCCGCGCCCCGACGAAATGTTGAAGACGCGATGCGGCCCAACGTAATTTACGAGTCGCGTCACCGCGTCAACGAAGTCTCCGACGTACAGGTAATCGCGCAGGCTCTCGCCCGTGCCCCAGACTTCGAGCGGCTCGCCGCGGAGCGCGCGATCCGCTAGAACGCCTATCACGCCCTGCCCGATGTGCAGGCGCTGCCCCTCGCCGTAAACGTTCGACGGTCGCACGATGACGTGCGCGACGCCGCACATCGAGGCGTACATCGCGACGTACTTCTCGATCATCAGCTTCGTGATGCCGTATGAGCTAATCGGGTCGGTCGGGTGACTCTCTCCAATCGGCACCGAGCGCGGCGGCCCGTAAACCGTGCCGCCCGACGACACGAAGACGATTCTTCGCACGCCCGTCTCGCCGAGCCGCGGAAGCCAGCGCGCCGAAGAGACAACGTTGCTCTCGACATCGTATGCCGGGTCGTTCATCGAAGAGCCGGGCACGGTCGTATGCACGAGATGGATCAGAGTTTCAGCGCCTTCGAGCGCGGAGAGAACGTCGTCCGTGCGCGCGATGTCGCCCTCGACCATCTCGACTTCCGGCTCGATGTCGCGTATGAGTTTTCGCCCGGCGTAAACCTTGTCGAAGACCCGCACGCGCTCGCCGCCGGCGACGAGCGCGCGGCAGACGTGGCTGCCCATGAAGCCGCAGCCGCCGAGCACTACGACGAGACGCTCGCGCTTCGCTTCTGACTTCGATTCCGAGTTGGCGCTCATCCTCAGTTGTGCCGCGCGCCTCCGCCGCCTTCGGCGCGGCGCGCGGCGTAAATCTTTTCGTACATCTCGACGGCGCGCGGCGTGACGGCTTCGCGGCTCATCGTCCCGGCGATTTGGCGAAAGTTTATCCCGGCTGCGCGGTCAACCAGTTCGTCGTCGGTCAAGGCGCGGCGCAAGGCGGCGGCGATACTTCCTATGTCGTCGGGCGGCACAAGCAGCGTTCCTACGCCGTCGCGCAAACGCTCGCCGACGCAACTCGTGTCGGTCTGGACGGGGAACGAACCCATCAGCGCGGCCTCGACCGTCGAGAGCGGAAGCCCGTCGCTGATGCTGACGCCGACGGAGACGCGCGCGCGCCCGTGCAGCCTGAGCGACTCCTCGTAAGACCCGCTCGGAAACAACTCGACTTTGATGCCCGTCCTCTGCGACATCAACTCGGCGGCGACGGCCACGTCCGGGTTCGCGAAGTAAACGACCAGCGTGTAGCCCTCCAAAACGTCCGCGCACATCTCGACGGCTCGCAGCCCGTCGAGCGCACGCCCGTACCAACTCTGATAGCCCTTCAGCGCGACGACGCGCCGCGCCGACGTTGGCCCCGGCGTCCGCAGGCGCTTCGCCAACTCGATGTCGAGTCCGCCAGCGCCGGGGAGCGCAGGAAATGTCTCGCCGCGGAATCCGTGCTCGCGCGCCAGCGCGTTGTCGCGTTCGCAGTCAGCCGTGAAGTATTCGCACGCGGAGAGCACGGCCTCGATCTTCGGCGCGTGCTCGGCCAGACGACCCAGAAGATACAGGTCGTTGCCCCAAGAACTGACGAGCCACGGCGGGAAGCCTTCGCCGAACGCGCGCTTCGCTTCGAGCGTCGGGTAGGCGGCGAGTTGCACGCCGAGCGAGTGCACGATGTCGGGCCGGATGCGTCGCACCGCCGAAGCCAGCCGCGCGTCGCGCGCCATGCGCCGCGGGAAGACTTGCCGCGCCGCAAGCTGCAAAACGTAGCCGCCTCTGCGAAGCGGGTACGGCCCTTTCACGCGCAGTCCGGGGTCGGCCCCCGACGGGCGCGCGCCGCTGAACGCGTGGAACGTCACGCCGGTCAACGCGGCGTGGGGCGGCGCGTCGTTCGTGGGGAAGAGATGCACGTCCCAACCCTGCCCGCCGAGTTGCCCGATCCAACGCGCCGTGTGCACGCTCTCCGGCGTGGCTACGAAAAGGATTCGCAAGCTGATACTTAACTCACCTTCCCTCGTGTGGCCCCGAACTCCTTGACCGGCAACCGGGACGGGTCGTCTCGTTTGACCGAACGCAGCCCCTCAAGCATCCAGCGGAACTTAATCAGCATGGCGGCGATAACGAACGTCACGCCGAAGGCTTTACCGGGAAGCGTTCGCGCGTGGCGCGCGACCCTGCGCGAAAGCTCGCGCATCATCCGCCAGTAGAGAGACTGCGCAGAGCTTTTGGACGACTCTTTTTTGAAATGCTTCGCGACGAACGCGTCCCAGTCTCCGTGATTCGGCAGGCGGCGCAGATGAAACCGCGGCTCGGGTATGTATGCGAACCTCCCCATGACCGACAGTTCGATCAGGAGCGACATGTCGGGCGACACGACCTGCGTAAAGAGCGACGTTTGCCTTAACGCTTGCGACCTGAAAACGCCGTACACGGGAGCGCCGCTGTAAAGCCCCCAGAGCACGACGTTGAATCTCACCTTCCACTCGAAGACGTTGCGCGTGTCGAGGTATTCGTGTATGTCCTCGACCTCTTCGCCCGACTCGTTGACCCAGACCGCCTGCGAGTAGCAGAGGACGACGCCATTGTCCTCCGAAAGAACCTTCATGCAACTTGAGATTTGCGCCGGATGGCGAACGTCGTGCCCCGCCGCCCACATGAAGAACTCCCCGCTCGCGAGTTCAAAGACGCGGTTGAAATTATTTATCCCGCCGATGTTGGTTTCGTTGCGATGATAGCGGACGCGCGCGTCCCTCGCCGCGTATTCGGCGCAGATTCGCGGCGTCTCGTCGGTCGAGGCGTTGTCGCAGATGACGACTTCGATGTTTCGATAGTCCTGCGCGAGCAGCGAGTCGAGCGTCGCCGCGAGGTAACGCTCCTCGTTATAGACCGGCACGCCGACGCTGACCAGCGGGGCTGTCCCGGCCTGCCGCTCGTGCCCCACGCCGTCCGAGACGTTCGCGCTCATTCTATACGCCTCAGCCACGCGCCGGGCCAGTGCGTGATGTTCTCGGTCAGGTCGCTTTCGTTGAAGGGCCACTCCGGCTGCTCGACGACGAATTCGGGATGCCGCCGGGCGAACTCGGCGGCGGCAGCCGTAGGATTATCCCACGTCCACTCCGGCCTCCCGCGCGGCACGTCTGCGAGGTCGCTCATGCTGCCGTCCGTCGCCACGATGTAAGAGCCGGGCGTGACGAGATCGTGGTACGCCTCAAGCTCGTCCGAGACGTGTTGCCGCGTGTGATTCGAGTCGAGCAGAACCAACACGCTCTCGCCCGGTTTGACGAGCGAGTGTACGCGTGCAACAACGTCGGGCGCGACCGAACTGCCTTCGACGAGTGTGATGAATGGAAAGAGTTCGTGCGCTTCGACGGCCCCGCGGTTGTGCGGCCTGATCTCGATGTCGATGCCGACGACGCGCCCGCGTCCCATCGCTTTGCAGAGGCTCGCGTAAAATATGAGCGAGCCGCCGTGGGCGACGCCCGTCTCGATGATAACGTCGGGGCGAACGCGGTAGATGACCTCCTGCGCACGGATGATGTCTTCGGGAAGTTGGATGATGGGGCGGCCCATCCAACTGAAAGTGTACGGGTACTTCTGATTCCAACCCACCTTGAGCCACTGCCGCGAGAGCAGATCGAAAGCCTCTTTCGAGTAGAGGTCAAAGTCGGTCGAGAGGCCGCCCTCTTCCAGCGTCAGCCTCTTCGCTTCTGTATCAATCGTCAGCCTCATCTACGCTCCATCGGGCGGATCATTTAAAGCGCCCCGCGCCACCATTCAATCGTCCGATCCAGACCGGCGTCCAGATCATAGCGCGGTCGCCAGCCGACCTCGTCGCGCAGGCGCGAAACGTCGGCTACGAGCACGCCCGGCTCGCCTTTCGGAGACGGCAGCGCGCCGAACTCGATCAGGTCTGGACGCCCGACCTTCTCGCCTACCTTCTCGACCACTTCCTTTAACGTCACCCCGCGCCCCGACGCGACGTTGACCGCACCCTCGACCTCGGAATCGAGCAGCGCTACGAACGCAGAGGCTACGTCCTCTGCGTAGAGGAAGTCGCGCACCTGACGCCCGCTTGAGCAGCGCGCCGCTTCGCCGCGCAGCAGCGAGCGAGTCACAGAGGCGACGAGCCGGCTCGGATGCTCCCACGGCCCGTATAAAAAAAAGAGTCGGCCCCACGCGGCGCTCAAACGCTCCTGCGCGGCGTAGGCTTCGAGCATGACGTGCGCCGCATGTTTGCACGCGCCGTAGAGAGTCGCGGGCCTCGGCGGCGTCTTGCTTTCGGAACACGGCGCGTCATCACCCCACTCGTACTCGGCGCACGTCCCTGCGGCGACGACGCGCCGCCCGCCGACGCCCGCGAATGCCTGTAGAAGATTCAGCCCCGACTCGACCCAGCGGAAATTCTCAGTTGAAGTCCAGTACCTGCCGGGCACCGCGTACCATGCGAGGTGCAACAGGTGAGTTGGCCGCACGCTCTCCACCAACGCGAAGGTCTGCGCGCGATCCAGCACGTCGGCGCGTCGCCAGACAACGTTCGCGACGGCTTCTCGCGAGTTCGCCTCGCGCGAAGAGACGGCGTGCACCTCGTAGCCCCTGTCCGCCAGCGCACGCAAACAGTGGCGACCGATGAAGCCCGTCGCGCCCGTCAGCAGAACCTTCTTCATCCGTTGAAATCCGGGTACTCGCGGTCGCGCGCGGCCATGATGCGCTCGACGGCTTCGGGCCACTCGATCCCGAATGCCGGGTCATCCCAACGCACGCCCCTGCCGCTTGACGGCTCGTATCGTGCCGACATCTGGTAGAAGATTTCCGTATCGTCCTTGAGCGTCTGGAAGCCGTGCGCGAACCCTTCGGGTACGTATAACTGCCGCGGGTTCTCCGCCGTCAACTCAAGCCCGAGCCAACGCCTGAAGGTCGGCGAAGCGGGGCGCAGGTCAATAATCACGTCGAAGACGGCCCCGCGCGTGCACCGTACGAGCTTGGCCTGCGCGTGCGGCGCGGCCTGATAGTGCATCCCGCGCAGCGTGTGACGGCGGCGATTGTATGAGATGTTGCACTCGATGAGGCGCGGGTTGATGCCGTGCGCCTCGAACTCCCGATCCGAAAAGCTGCGCGCGAAGAAGCCGCGTTCGTCGTCGAACCTCTCCGGCTCGACGACGAACGCGCCCCTCAGCCCGGTCTCGGTAAACGTGATCATGCGGTATTGTTCGCTGCCGGCGCGTGGGGCGCGCGCGGATTGGCCGGGCGGCTCAGGCCGCCTTCCTGCCGACGAAGTAGAAGCCATTGGGCTTCATGAATCCCCTTGCGACCGACAGCCGGTCATAGAGCGCGAGGAAGTCGGCCAGCCGCGCGACCGTCTCGTCGTCGCCGCGCAGGCCGCCGAGCAGCCTGTAGATGAACGAGACGCCGGGGCGATACTCTAACTCGACGAGTCGCTCCCTCAACGCCGCCAGAATCTCTCGTCCGGTCGAAGCGTTGTCGTGGGGCGACTGCCCGCGCTCGTGCTTGTCCTGCTCGGTGACGTACTCGCGATGTACGTCCTCGATGTACGACTCGAAGGCTCTCGCGTCCGCGTGCGCCCCGCCGTCCTCTGAAGACTCGTACCAGTGTCCGGTCAAGGAGAGCAGAGTCCTGATGAGGGCGACCTGTGCGGCGTCCTCAACGCGCCACTGCTCGTGGCACGGCTCGTGACATACCACAAGCCCGCCGGGCGATAGGAGTTCGAGCGCCTTGTCTATGTTCTCCCCGACGTTCTCGAAATGATGCAGGACGCCGGAGAACAAGACCGCGTCAAACGTGCCGGTCGCGCTGCGAAGCGGCGCGACGCGGTATTCGAGCGAGCCGAAACCCTCATCGAACGGGTTCGACGCCAGAGTCCGGCGTGCTGCCTCGACGGCGCTTTCGGACACGTCAATGCCGACGACTCGGTGGCCGGCGCGCGCCAACTCAAGCGCGACGTAGCCGGGGCCGCACCCAACGTCGAGGACTCTCAAATCCTCGCCGCCGTGACGCGCGAGCATCCCCAGATAGGTGTTGACCATCTCGCCGAGGTAAAGCCTTATGAACTGAGGGTCGCGCCAGAAGCTTTTGTAAAAGTATTCACAGCGAACGGCGCGGCGAAGGTCTGGGATGAAGCCGGCGCGCACGCGCTCCTCGATCCGCTCGCTGAAGGCTTGACCTTCTTCGGCCTCTTCCGGCAGCAACCCACCCGCCGCAATCGCGCTCTCTTCCATCATGTGTCCCAACTCGTAAACGTCCCCGACTCGATAAAAAGTAGTTTCGCAAACCGCCTTAAGGACGCGGCCCGCGCCGCACACTCGGAACGCCGCGAGCACGGCATGCAGGCTGCGTCCATTTCACAATATTCTAACCGAGGGTATCGGAATGACGAAGCGACCGCCACGACGGCGATACTCGGACTGCTGTTCGAGAATCTCTTCGGAGAAATTCCACGTCAGCAGCAGCACGTAGTCGGGCATGGCTTCGAGCAACATCTCCGGCGCTTCGATTCGCAGGTGCGTGCCCGGCGTGTAGTAGCCCTGTTTGACCGTGCTGCGGTCAACGACGAAATCGAGCGTCTCGCGCCCGAGGCGAAAGTAGTTCAGGAGCGTGCTGCCCTTCGCCGACGCGCCGTAGACGGCGATGCTCTTGCCTTCCGACTTCAGATGGTCGAGCAGCGTCGTCAGATCGCGGCGCAGATGCTCGACCCGCGCGCCGAACCCTTCGTAGAACTCCGCGCCGCCGACGCCCCAAGCCTCCTCTTCGGCGAGCATGCTTCGGACAGACGGCGAGCGTCGAGCGTCGAGCGTCGCAGGCGTGTCTTCGTCGTCGTACCTGCCCGCGTAAATCCGAAGCGTCCCGCCGTGGATCGCGAGTCTCTCAACGTCGTGAATCAGCAGCCCGTGGCGTCGGAAAAGCCGGTCGAGCGCGGTCAGCGAGAAGTAGCAGAGGTGTTCGTGGTAGATGGTGTCGAATTCGACGTTGTCTATCATCTCCTTGACGTAGGGCGCTTCGACCACCACCACGCCGTCATCCTTCAGGAGCCGCGAGAAGCCGCGCACGACGCCGTTCAAGTCCGCGACGTGCGCGAGCACGTTGTTGGCGTGAATCACGTCGGCCCGCCTGCCCTGCGCGCGCAGTTCTTCGGCAAGCGACTCGCCGAAGAATTCGCAGACGGTCGGGATGCCGCGCTCATGCTCGGCGACGCGCGCGATGTTCGTCGCCGGCTCGACGCCGAGCACGGGGACGCCCGCGCGCTTGTAGAACTGCAAAAGGTAGCCGTCGTTGCTCGCGACCTCGACGACGAGGCTATCACCGCCAAGCCCGCGCGACCGCGTCAGACGCCCGGCGATCTCTTCGGCGTGACGCAGAAGCGTGTCGGAGAACGAAGAGAAGTACAGATATTCGCGGAAGAGTTTTTCCGGCGGCACGGTCTCGGTGATCTGCACGAGCGAGCAGCCCGCGCAGAAGGCTAGATCGAGCGGGAAAGTTTCCTCCGGCTCGCCTAGTTGCTCGGCGGTCAAAAGCGCGTTGGCGAGCGGCGTGCGACCGAGCGAAAGAACCGTTCGCAGATCGTCGCCGCCGCAAGAGCGGCACGTTGGCGCTGAAGGCTTAGACATTCGCCGCGCCCTCCGCGGTCTTGCGCCAGCGCAGCGTGTCGTCGAGCCGGTTCGTATCGAGCAGGTGCTTGAGTTGCGGCAGGCGTATGAACTTCCGGCTCTGAAAATCCTCAAGCGTCAGCCCGGCACGGCGGACGGCTTCAAAGAGTTGCTGCGCGCCGAGCGCCGCGCTCCACTTCGGGCGGAAGTCCGGGAGATGGCGCGTTAGTTTGCCGAAGTCAACGCGGTAGCTGCGCGGGTCGGGGCCGCCTTCGGCTGCGTACTCCACCTCGCAGCCCGGCACGGTCTCCTGCACTATCCGCGCCAGATCGCGCACCTGATAATTCTCATCGTTAGCGCCGACGTTGAACGCCTCGTTGTGAATCGCCTCGCGCGGCGCGACCAGCGCGGCGGCGGCGGCGCGGGCTATGTCTTCGATGTGGACGATGGGTCGCCACGGCGTGCCGTCGCTCATGATGCGAATCTTGCCGGTCGTGTAGGCCCAGCAGACGAGGTTGTTGAGCACCACGTCCGCGCGCAGACGCGGCGACATTCCGTAGGCCGTGGCGTTGCGCATGAAGACGGGACTGAAGTCTGCCGAAGCAAGTTTTCCGATGTCCTGCTCAGCGCGGACTTTCGAGACGGCGTAGGGCGTGAGCGGGCTGAGTTGCGCGGCTTCCGTGACCAACTCCTGTCCGGCTGCGCCGTACATGCTGCACGACGAAGCGTAGACGAAACGCCGGACGCCCGCCTCGCTCGACAGCTTCGCAAGCCTGTACGACGCCGCGTGATTGATGTCGTGAGTCCAGCCCGCATTCAGGTCGCCGAGCGGATCGTTGCACAGCGCGGCGAGGTGGACGACGCCGTCGAAGCCCCGCAGGTCTTCAATCGTTACGTCGCGCAGGTCTTTGCGAACGCAGGGAACGGGCGGCTGTTCGTCGTCGCTGACGCCGCAGTCCTCGAAGAAGTACGTATCCAGACCCGAGACTTCGTGCCCCGCGGCGCGAAGAACCGGCACCATGACCGAGCCGATGTATCCGTTATGACCTGTAACTAAAACTCGCATCCTTAACGATCCCTCGTCTTCAATTATTCCAAAGCTTCCAGGGCGCGCGCCGCTCTTGCCACAAACTTTCGAGCAGGCGCTTGTCGCGCAAGGTGTCCATGCACTGCCAGAAGCTGTCGTGGCGGAAGGCCGCGAGTTGACGGTCAGCCGCGAGGCGTTCGAGCGCGTCCGCCTCAAGGCTGCTTTCGTCGCCTTCGAGATATTTGAAAAGCTCCGGCTCGAAGACGAGAAAGCCGCCGTTGATCCATCCCTCGCCGATCTGCGGCTTCTCGGTGAACTCCGAGACGATGTCGCCGTCGAAGACGAGTCCGCCGAAGCGCGAAGGGGGCCGCACGGCTGTGACGGTCGCGATTCGCCCGTGAGAGCGATGGAACCTGAGCAACTCGCCCAAATCAACGTCGCACACGCCGTCGCCGTACGTCGCCATGAAGGTGCCGTCTTTGAGCCAAGGCTCAAGCCTCTTGACGCGCCCGCCCGTCTGCGTCTCAGCACCTGTGTCGTGCAGATGAACTACCCAGTCTTCGCATTCGCGCTCGTGCATCTCGACCTTGCCGTTGGAGAGGTCGAGCGTGATGTCGCCGCTCAGGTTGTGGTAGTCGAGAAAGAAGCGCTTCGCCACCTCGCCGCGATAGCCGAGCGCGACGAAGAACTCTTTGAAGCCGAAGTGTGCGTAGTGTTTCATGATGTGCCAGAGAATCGGATGGCCTCCGATCTCGACCATCGGCTTCGGCTTGATCTCCGTCTCCTCGGCGAGGCGCGTGCCGAGGCCGCCGGCAAGGATCACGACTTTCATACCAAAAGTTCCTCCGCCTCTTACGGTCAACGCGGGCCGCCCCACGCTGTTTGCTCCCGCGGCTCGAAGGCGACCTGCCAATCGAGCATCGGGCGGACGACCCCCGGCCACGTCCCTGTGAATGTCCCGCGCACGCCGTCGCCTTCGCTATTGTCAAACACCTGAAACGAGATTGCGTCCCGCTCTAACGCCTGCACGATATCCGGGTTGTACGTGCAGACGGCGGCCAGCACGGAGATTCGCCCCTCGGCCAGAAAGTTGCCGGGGACGCGGCAGGTTGCGCGCACAAGCCCCGGCTCGCGCGGCGTGTTCCACCACTCAAGGTTGTTGAAGTCGTTGCTGGCGAACAGGCACGTGCCGTCTTCGTTGACGAAGTGGATAACGGCTGTCGTGCGAAGCGCGCGTTGCAGATTCCAATATTCGACCTCAACGTAGATCGGCTTGCGTATGTCGAAGGAGTCGGTCACTCGCCCCTGCTCGTCTCGGACGCGGACGGCGCGCAGCCGCGCGACCGAGTTGCCCGGCGCGGCTTCGGGCGTCTCCCAGATCCGCTCCGACGCCATGCCCGTGTCGGTGTCGAGGTAAACCCTCGTCACGAGATCGGCGTTGCCGTCGGCGACGACGCCGCCGTGGTCGAGGAGGATGACGCGCGGGCACAGGCGCAGGATGCTCGCCATGCTGTGCGAGACGAGAAAGACCGTGCGCCCGACCGAACTGATGTCGCTCATCTTGCCGAGGCACTTCTTCTGAAACTGCGCGTCGCCGACGGCGAGCACTTCGTCAACCAGAAGGATTTCCGATTCGAGGTGCGCCGCCACGGCAAAGGCCAGACGAATGTACATCCCCGACGAGTAGCGTTTGACGGGCGTGTCGAGGAACTGCTCGATCTCGGCGAAGGCGACGATCTCGTCGAACTTGCGTCTGATCTCCTCGCGCCCCATGCCGAGGATCGCGCCGTTTAGAAAGATGTTTTCGCGCCCCGTCAACTCAGGGTGGAAACCCGTCCCGACTTCGAGCAGGCTTGAGACGCGACCGTAGAGTTCGATCCTTCCGGTCGTCGGTTCGGTCACGCGCGAAAGGATTTTCAGAAGCGTGCTTTTGCCCGCTCCGTTGCGCCCGATTATGCCCACGACCTCGCCCGGCTGCACCTCGAAGCCCACGTCGCGCAGCGCCCAGAAGCTCTCGCCGCCGCGCCGCGCCCACCGGAGAGGCGAGCGCACCGCCCCGACGAGCGCGTCGCGCAGCGTCGCGTGCGTGTCGGTCTGCGCGCCGATCCGGTACTGCTTGCCCACGCCCTCGGCTTTAATAATCGGCCTCATCGATTCTGCAACGGTCGCCGCCCGCGTCAAACTATGTCGGCGAAACTTTTCTCCATGCGCTGGAATGTGAACGTGGCGTAGGCGAGAAGCGCGAGCGTGACGACCGCCGAGATCGCGAGCGCCAGCCAGTCGAAACCCTTCTGCGCGAACAGCGCCGCGCGGAAGCCTTCGACGATACCCACCACGGGGTTCAGAGAAAGTAGCCGGTGCCAGCGTTCCGGGTGGCTCGTCTTTCCGATGACGAGGCTGACAGGGTAGATGATCGGCGAGACGAAGAACCACAACTGAATGATGAACGGCAGGGCGAACCTGATGTCGCGGTACTTGACGTTCAGCGCCGACAGCCACACCCCGAGGCCGAGCGCTAAGAGAGACAGGTGGACGACGAGCACCGGCAGCATCAGGAGTTTCCACGTCGGCGCGACGCCGTTGAAGATCATCAGCAGCGCGAGGACGCCGAATGATACCGCGAAGTCAACGAGCGCCGCCGCGACCGCCGCCGCCGGCACGATGATGCGCGGGAAGTAAACCTTCGTGACCATCCCGGCGTTGTTGACCACGCTGTTGCCGCCCGTCGTGACGGCGGCGGCGAAGAACGTCCAAGGCAGAAGTCCGGAGTAGGCAAAGAGCGAATACGGGATGCCGTCGGAAGGCAGACCCGCCATCTTCCCGAAAAAGAGCGTGAAGATTAGCATCATCAGGACGGGCTGGAGGACGGCCCACACGATGCCTATAAGCGTCTGCTTGTAGCGCACCTTCACGTCGCGCCATGTCAGGAAGTAGAGCAACTCGCGATGCGCCCAAAGGTCGCGAAAGTCCGGGGCGACCAGCGAAGGACGCGGCTCGATGACGACGACTGGATTATCCGGCAACGACGACATTGGAGATGGCGGTGCGGCGACGGTCGTCGGCGTAGGGGAGGCATTGCTCAATTGCGCCAGCACTTTGCTCTTTAGAAGGCCCACCAACCTTGTTCTTGAGAAGCGACCTGCGAGGACTGACGGCAACGCCCGCCCGCCTCAGCGCAACCGATCAAGTACTACGAAATTTCGCCTGTCGCAAAGTCAAGCAGTCTAGCCGCAAGCGGACGAATACGTCAAGCATACCACTTCCCATCAAAATGGCTTTGGAGCGAGCACCTGAGAAGTCCGCGCCCGTAAAGGTTGAACAGCCCGTTTCCCCATGTTATAAGTCGCTGCCGTGCTCATCCACAGGTTCGGCATTCGCACAAAACTGAGGTCTCTCAAAAAGCACCTCCCTGTCCCTGCCCTGGCCATCTCCGACCCGGAAGGCGGCATCCGCCCGTTCCCCGCGCTCCTTCCCGGAGAGCGTCGCCTGCTTCTGCGCGTGAGCCGGAAAATACACCCCTCTGACTCTATGATGGCCTTCGGGCACGCGCACTACTTCGGCGTCGGGCTGACCGCCGCACGTTCGGTTAAAGAGGCCGCCGATGCCGTGGGACTAGTGCCGCGCAGGGTACTCGACTTCCCATGCGGATACGGGCGCGTGCTCAGATATCTGATGGCGCTTTACCCGAACGCACATTTCGTCGCCTCGGATATAGAGCGCGAGGCCGTTGACTTCTGCGCGCGCGGGCTAAAAGCCGAAGGCGTCTATTCGAGCGAGAATCTTTCCGAGGTGCGTTTGGGCGAGCCGTTCGATTTGATTTGGGTCGGAAGTCTTCTGACCCACTTTGACGAGGCGAAGACGCGAGAAGCCGTCGCCTTCTTCGGCGACAACCTCGCGGCGGGAGGTCTTCTCGTTTTCACTTCGCACGGCGAAGGCGCGGCCCGCAGGATGCGAAGCAAAACGCTGGACTACGGCGTCGGCGAAGAGGGCGCGGCCCGACTGCTCACCTCATACGCTGATGGCGGCCACGGCTTCGAGGCTTACGACTTCTGGCCCGGCTACGGCATATCGCTCACCTCTCCCGCGTGGATCAGGGGATTGATGTCGGGCTGGCGCGAGGTCTATTTCGGCGACCAAGCCTGCGACAATCATCACGACGTATTCGGGTTCGTGAAATCCTAGAACACACCGAAACCGCCCGCGCTAAAAAAACTCCCGCCCGGCGAGAACCGGACGGGAGTCGAATGATCGTCTTGGCAGACGCCGAGCTTAAACCGGGCCGAAGGCCGTCCCGTTGGGGTTCGTGTTCGTCGTGTTGCCGACGAAGCGATTATTTCCGCCCGAATCAACCGTGCCGCCCGCGAGGAGAATTGAGTTCCCGTTTTGGACGACGAACGAATTGGACAGGCGCGTGACGGAGGTGCCTCCGCCGGCCTGAATCCCGGCGGTAGTATTGAGCGCTATGACGCAGCGCTCAACGTCAACGACAACAGCTTGGGCCGAAGTCTTATCCGCAACCAGCCCGGCGTTCGAGTTCAGATTCATCAGGGAATCTCTCACCGCACCGACGGTGCCGTTGCTGAAGTGCATCCCGTTGGCACACTTCTCCGTCCTTGAGTTGTTGATCGAAACTGAGACCACCCCGGACGTGGACGTTGTATTGATGCCGTCTCCGGTGCAATCCCTGATCTGTGTGTCTTTGACGGTCAACTCCCCGTTACCGGGGGTACCCGCGGCGGTCAGGGCCACTTTAATGCCGTGTGAATTCCCGCCGCTGCCCTTGAAGCCGAAGATCACGCAGTTCTCGACGTGCAGGGTGTGCGCGGAGGTGTAGCTGATGCCGACCAGTCCCGTACCGAACCCGTTGATGGAGAGGTTGCGGAGCGAGACGACCTTCGTGCCGGGAGCACCGCTGCCGGAGTCGTTGACGTTAACGCCGTTGGTTCCGGCGGCGAGAATTGACGCGAACGTGCCGCCGCCGTCAATCGTGATTGACTTTGTGATCGTGACTGTGCCGAAGCCGCCCGGATCAATGCAGTCAATCTCGCCCTGATCGGCGGTCTTCGAGATTGCGCCGGCGAAGGTCTTGCAGGGGGCCGTGCGGCTGCACGGGTTGGCGTCGTCGCCCGTGCCCGACACCCACGTCCTCGACGCCTGCGCCTGTGCGGCGGACGCAAACGCGAGAGTGAACACGAGAAACGCCAGCGCCTTAATGGTAAATCGAGTCTTTTTCATGTTGAAATCTCCTTGCGGTTTGGGGAATGTCCTTATGACTGGCGGCGAACCGGACGCGCCGCGCGCCTGTTGAAATAGAGGCAAGGGAAAACTAGAGGTGATTAAGCCTGTCCGAAGTTGTCAAGCGAGGTTTCCAAGTCCAAGCCTCTTTCGCGATAGAAGCGGGGGAAGTATTTATGCTAAATTCGCCGCCTTGTCAATGGCAAAACGACGGTCTCGGTGCAAAAGATGAAAAAAATTTTCGTGACCGGCGGCGCAGGCTTTATCGGCTCGGCCTTCGTCCGCCTCGCGCTGGAAGAGACGGCTGACTGCCGCGTCGTCAACTTCGATGCGCTGACATACGCGGGTAATCTCGACAACCTGAAAGACATTGACGACGAACGCCACCTGTTCGTGCGCGGCGACATCTGCGACCCGCAGGCCGTGCTCGCCGCGCTCGAAGATGGGACGGACGCACTGGTCAACTTCGCCGCCGAGTCGCACGTTGACCGAAGCATTCACTCGGCCTCCGACTTCATACGCACGAACGTCCTCGGCACGCAGGTTCTGCTCGACGCGGCGCGCGAGCGCGGCGTGCGGAGGTTCTTGCAAGTCTCGACCGACGAGGTGATGGGCAGCCTCCCCGAACGCGACGACGCCTTCTTCAAAGAGCAGTCGCCCTTCGAGCCGAACAGCCCCTACTCGGCGTCGAAGGCAGCCGCCGAACACCTCTGCCGCGCCGCTCAACACACGCACGGACTCGACTGCGTGGTAACGCGCTGCGGCAACAACTACGGGCCGCGCCAGTTCCCGGAAAAGTTTTTGCCGCTGATGCTCTCGAACGCTTTTGCAGACGAGCCGATTCCCGTCTACGGCGACGGGCGAAACGTGCGCGACTGGATTTACGTCGAAGACCACTGCCGCGCCATCTTCGCCGTTTTGGAGCGTGGTCGCGCGGGCGAGGTTTACAACGTCGGCGCGCGCAACGAGCGGCGCAATATCGAGGTCGCCGAATCCGTCCTGAAGTTGCTCGGCAAGCCCGCGTCCCTGCTCAAGTTCGTCAAAGACCGCCCCGGCCACGACCGCCGCTACGCGATTGACCCGTCGAAGATCGAGGCGGAGTTGGGCTGGCGTCCGCGCGAGACTTGGGAGAGCGGGCTTGAGAAGACGATCAGTTGGTACAAGGAGAACGCCGAGTGGGTCGCGCGCGCGCGAAGCGGCGCGTACCGCGAATACTACGCGAAGCAGTACGGGACAGCCTGAGAGGTCGTGGGGCGGGAGAGCGGCGGCGAAGGCGCGTGCGCGTCGAGAGTCTTCGGGCGAAAAAACTTCTCGCGCGCGTTTGCATTTACCGACCCGTAACCTCTAACCTCTGACCTCTACTTTTATGGGGATGAAAGTTCTAATCACCGGCGCTGCCGGAATGGTAGGCCACCTCGTCGCCGAACGCTGCTGCGCGCTCGGCGACGAGGTTTTCGCGCACGACCGCGCGGGACTGGACATCACGGACGAGCGCGCGGTGCGCGAGGCGTTCGAGCGAGAGCGCCCCGATGCGGCGATCAACTGCGCGGCGTGGACGGACGTTGACGGCTGCGAGCTTGACCCGCAGCGCGCCTTCCTCGTCAACTCGAAGGGCGTCGAGTTGCTCGCGACCGCGGCGCGTCTGGTCGGCGCGTCCTTCGTCACCGTCTCGACCGACTACGTTTTCGACGGTCGAAAGCCCGAAGGCTTCTACACTCAGCGCGACGACCCGCATCCTTTGAGCGCCTACGGCGCGTCGAAACTCGAAGGCGAGCGTCGCGCTCACATCGCCTCGGCGCGCACTTCCGTAGTCCGCTCAGGCTGGATTTTCGGCCCCGGCGGCGTGAACTTTCTCGCGACCGTCGTCGAGCGCGCGCGACGCGGCGAACGCATGAAGGCCATCTCCGACTCATACGGAACGCCGACCTACGCGCCCGACCTCGCGGCGCGGCTGCGAGAGTTGGCCGCGCTCGACCTGCCCGGCGTCTATCACGTCGTCAACTCCGGCGAGGGCGCGAGCTACGAGGGCTTCGCACGCGAGGCCGCACGCGTGGCGGGCGCGGAAGGCGTCGAGATCGAATCGGTCTTGGCCGACTCGCTCAAGCGCCCCGCGCCGCGCCCGCGCAACTCGCGCATGAAGTGTCTCGTGTCGGAGGCAATCGGCCTCGCTCCGCTTCGCGACTGGCGCGAGGCGCTGCGCGAGTTCGCCGCACAGACCGGCTGATTCCGCGTTCGCTGTCCGGGCGGCCACAAGGTTTGCCGCGCCGCGCGTCTCTGCTATGATTACGCCGCCGGAAATTGCCCGTTGAAACAGATTTCGCCGCACGGCCTCAAGGGAAGTAAGTAAAGACTATGATGCAAGACAATCGCCTGATGCCGCTCTCGTCGGAGACGCTCGACCGCCCCTTGCGCGACCTCGCGCAGCCCGCGCCCCTCGTCGCCACCGTCTCCTCGCAGGAACCAGCGCACCTGCGCGAGTACCTCAACGTCGTGCTCAAGCGCAAGTGGCTCATCCTCAGCCTCATGGTCGTCGTTACGTCGCTCGTCGCGATACAGATGTACAGGCTGCCGTCGCAGTACGAGGCGCAGACCACCATACAGATCGAGCAGAAATCGCGCAGCGTCGTCTCGACGAACCGCGGCGGCGACTCCGTGTTCATCCGTGGCAACGACCCGAACTACTGGAACACGCAGCTTCAGAAGCTCAAGACCGAGAAGCTGGCGCGGCAGGTCATCCTTCAACTCGACCTTCAGAACAACCCGAAGTTCCTCGGCGCGAGCCGCGGCACGGGCGTCATCGCCGGACTCCGCCGTCTCGTCACGCGCGAGAAGGCGCAGCCGACGCCGCAGGCAAACGCGGGCGGCGTCCCCGTCGTGAGCGAGACGGAGTTGAGCGCCGACCAACTCACGCCCGAACAGGAGCAGAAGCTCGAACCATACGAGGACACTCTGCGCGACGGCCTGACGATTGACCCCGTAGAGCACACGAACCTCGTCGTCATACGCTTCCAGAGCACAGACCCCGAGATCGCCGCCAACGTCGTCAACACGCTCGCCACCATCTTCCGCAGTAACGACATCTTCGAGGAGACGACCGGCGCCAAGAAGGCCGAAGACGTGCTTGCGAACTCGATCACGGAACTTCAGTTGCGCGTGCGTGACAACGAGCAGAAGCGGCTAGACTTCCAGAGGGAAAAAGACCTGCCTTTAGGCTCGAAGCAAGGGCAGGACTTGAACGCCGTCCAACTCGGCACCTACAGCGCGCAGATGCAGGCCGCCGAGGCCGACCGTAAGCAGGCGGAGGCGGATTACAACGCGGCCGTGGAAACGCAGAACACTTCCGGCATCTGGGCCATCCCGCAGGTGCAATCGGATGCCCGCGTCCAGAAGTTGCGTGAGAAGATCGGCGAACTCGAAGAGCAGAAGGCGGCGCTGCTGGTCACTTACACGCCGGAGTGGCCCGCCGTTCAAAAGATTGAAAAGCAGCTTAAGAGCCTCCACGAACAGTTGGACAAAGCGCCGGGCGAAATCGTCGCGGGGCTGAAGAACAGGTTTGAGGCGTCCAGTAAGAAGGAGAAGTCTGCACGAGACTCGTACTTCACGGCGAGGGCCAAGGCTAACAGTCAGAGTATTTCCGAAACGGGTCTCGCAGACCTCGACCAGCAGATCGAGACCGACCGCCAGAACCTTAACCTCTACCAGCAGAGGCTCAACGAACTGAAGGTCACGCATGGCGACGACACGAGCGGCAACGTCTCGACCGTCGAGGAAGCGCGCGTGCCGCGCGAACCCATCGGGCCGCCGCGCGCACGCAACATCGTCATTGCGCTGCTGCTCTCTCTGGGCATCGGCGTCGGACTCGCGTTCCTGCTCGACTACCTCGACGACACCTTGAAGTCGATTGAGGACGTTGACCGCCACATACATCTTCCGACGCTCGCGCTCATACCCGCCCCGCGCGAGACGCGCCGTCTGCTTGCGCGCTCGTCGCAGGAGCCTGACGCGGGCGCTTCGACCGCGCTCGCGCTCATCGAGGACGTGCGCTCGCCCGTGGCCGAGGCGTATCGCCACTTGAGGACTTCGCTCCTGCTCTCAAGCGCCGGCCAGCCGCCGAAGACCATACTCGTTACTTCGAGCCAGCCGTCTGAGGGCAAGACCACCACGGTCGTCAACATCGCGACCATGCTCGCGCAGACCGGCGCAGACGTGCTCGTGCTCGACTGCGACCTTCGCCGCCCGCGCGTCCACGCGCACTTCGGCATGGCGAACTCGCGCGGCGTGACAAACTACCTTTCAGGCGACGCAAGCGTCAGCGAACTCGCGCAGACTTACGAACGCCTGCCGAACCTGAAGGTCATCACTTCGGGGCCCGTGCCGCCGAACGCGGCGGAGTTGCTCGGCTCCGACGAGATGCGAAAGCTCATCTACGTTCTCTCGGAGAACTTCACACACATCGTCATCGACTCGCCGCCCGCGATCTCTTTCACCGACGCCTCGATACTCTCGACGATGGTTGACGGCGTGATGCTCGTCGTCCACGGCGGGCGCTCGTCGCGCGCGGTCGTCCGTCGCGCAAAGCAGCAACTACTCGACGTGGGGGCGCACGTCTTCGGCGTCGTCTTAAATAACGTCAAGCTCGAAGGCACGGACTACTACTACGCGGGCTATTATTCGGGCTACTACGCCGAGGAAGAGGGCACGCCCGAAGGGGCCGAGGCCGCGGGCAACGGCGGGGCGAGATGACGCGACGCGAGTTCTGCCGCATCGCCCCGGACGTTGAACTCGGGCGCGACGTTGCAATTCACAGCTTCGTAAACCTCTACGGCTGCCGGGTCGGCGACGAGACGCGCGTCGGCGCGTTCGTCGAAATCCAGAAGGGCGCACGCATCGGCGCGCGCTGCAAAATCTCAAGCCACACTTTCATCTGCGAGGGCGTCGAGATCGAGGACGAGGTCTTCGTCGGCCACGGCGTCATGTTCATCAACGACCGGCGACCGCGCGCAACCCGCGCCGACGGCACGCCGCAGACCGAAGACGACTGGACGCTCGAACGAACAGTCGTCCGCCGCGGCGCGTCCATCGGCTCGAACGCGACGATACTCTGCGGCATCGAGGTCGGCGAGCGAGCGACGGTCGGCGCGGGCGCGGTCGTCACAAAGGATGTGCCCGCGGGCGCGACCGTCGCAGGGAACCCGGCGCGAATAATCAAAACAATGTCGAGTAACGAGTGTCGAGCGGGGCGCGGAAATGCAGTCGGCGAGTAGCCGTTGGCTTCTTGCTTTAATCTTTTAATTCTCAACTCGTCACTCGTCACTGCTTTTTATGCTTGTCCCATTCGTTGACCTTCAGGCGCAGTACCGAAGCATCAAAACTGAAATTGACGCGGCGATCCGGCGCGTGCTCGACACGTCGGCCTTCATACTCGGTCGCGAGGTCGCGGAGTTCGAGCGCGCGTTTGCCGCCTACGTCGGCGCGCGCGAGTGCATCGGAGTCTCGAACGGCACGGCCGCGATCCAACTCGCGCTCACGGCCTGCGGCGTCGGCGTCGGCGACGAGGTAATCGTCCCGGCCAACACCTTCTTCGCGACAGCCGAGGCCGTCTCGACAGCGGGCGCTTCGCCCGTCTTCGTTGACTGCGACGCCGACTCCTCGACGATTGACCCGAACAAGATCGAGGCCGCCGTCAACGAACGCACGCGGGCGATCATCCCCGTGCACCTCTACGGACAGGCGGCAGACCTCGACCCCGTTTTTGAGATCGCCGCACGCCGCAATCTCATGGTCATCGAAGACGCGGCGCAGGCGCACGGCGCTCGCTATCGTGGCCGGCGCGTGGGCGCGCTCGCGCGTGCGGGCTGCTTCAGTTTTTATCCGGGCAAGAATCTCGGCGCATACGGCGAGGGAGGCGCGGTCGTGACGAACGACGAGGCAGTAGCGCGCCGCGTGCGCCTGCTTCGCGACCACGGCTCCGAGCGCAAGTACCTGCACGAGATCGTCGGCTACAACTTCAGGCTCGAAGGCATACAGGGCGCGGTGCTCTCCGTGAAGCTCAAGCATCTCGAAGCATGGAACGCCGCGCGCCGCGCGCACGCCGCGCGTTATCGCGAACTGCTCGCGCCGCTCGACGCGGCGGGCGCGCTCGCTCTGCCGCGCGAGATGCCTTACGCCGAGCACGTCTATCACCTCTTCGTCGTCCAAACGGACGCGCGCGACGAACTGCAAGAGCGCTTGAACGAGGCGGGCGTGCAGACCGGCATACACTACCCCGTGCCCGTGCATCTCCAACCCGCCTACGCCTCGCTCGGCCACTGCGAGGGAGACTTTCCACGCGCCGAAGAGCAGTCGCGCCGCGTCCTCTCGCTCCCGATGTTCGCCGAGTTGACGGACGAACAGATCGAGCACGTCGCGGAAGTAATAAAGCTTTCGGTGGCTGGCAATCAGCTTTCAGCTACAACTTGAATCGTCGCTCACGGCTTCAACTTGGCCGCCGTCTGTTCTATTGTCTTAGCCGAACGCTGAGTGGTGAAAGCTAACGGATGAGCATCACTGTCGGAGTCGTCGGCTGTGGTTACTGGGGGCCGAACCTGATTCGCAACTTCGCCGAGAACGAAGAGGCGAAGCTGGCGTGGGTCTGCGACAAGGACGCGCGCCACCTTGAGAAGATCGCGCGGCGCTACCCGGCGGCGCGAGCAACGACCGACTGCCGTGAACTGCTCGCCGACCCGCGCCTCGACGCCGTAGCCATCGCCACGCCCGTCGCCACGCACTTCGAGTTCGCACACCGCGCGCTCGAAGCCGGCAAGCACGTGCTCGTCGAAAAGCCCTTCACGGCGAGCGTGCGCGAGGCCGAGACGTTGATCGAGTTGGCCGACTCTCGCCGCCTCGCGCTGATGGTTGATCACACATTCATCTACACCGGCGCGGTGCGAAAGATTAAAGAGTTGGTCGCGGACGGGAGTATCGGAGACCTTCTCTACTTCGACTCGGTGCGCATAAACCTCGGTCTGTTCCAGCGCGACATAAACGTCGTCTGGGACTTGGCCCCGCACGACCTCTCGATCATGGACTACCTCGTCGGTCGCGCGCCCACACAGCTTTCGGCTACGGGGAGTTGCCACATCGAACCCGGCATCGAGAACATCGCCTACGTCCAACTTCGCTTCGACGATTCTCTGATCGCGAACTTTCATTTCAACTGGCTCTCGCCCGTCAAGATTCGCCGCACGCTCATCGCCGGAAGCCGGCGCATGATCGTCTACGACGACATCGAGCCGACCGAGAAGGTTCGCGTCTATGACAAGGGCGTCACGCGCAACGAGCCGCCGCGCGACGAGGAAGAGAAATACAAAACGCTCGTCAGCTATCGCACGGGCGACGTGTGGGTTCCGCAACTCGATCCGACCGAGGCGCTACACTACGTCTGCGCCGAGTTCTTAGATTCGATCAAGCACTCGCGCCCCTCCGCCTCCGACGGCGCTGCGGGACTTCGCGTCGTCCGCCTGCTCGAAGCGGCGCAGGCGTCAATACGCGACGGCGGGCGCTGGATAAAACTGTGAGAACATCTAACATGAGTGGACACGATGAACAGGACTGAGAATTTCAAATTTGATATTTCAAATCTTTAATCTTGCTTTCACATTCTGTTTTCCTATCCTGTTCATCCTGTCTACCCATGTTAATTATTTCTTTCGCCACTGAATTAAAATGTCGATGACAGCACCGAAAATGCAAGTTCCCTTGCTCGACCTTAAGCAGCAGTACGCGGCGCTCGGCGCGGAGTTGCGCGCGGCAACTGAGCGCGTCTTCGAGTCGCAGCAGTTCATACTCGGCGAGGACGTGAGACAGTTTGAGACGGAGTTCGCGCGATACAACGGGACGAAGCACGCCGTCGGCTGCGGGTCAGGCTCGGACGCGCTCCTGCTCGCGCTCCTCGCGCTCGACATCGGCGCCGGTGATGAAGTCGTCACGACGCCCTTCACCTTCTTCGCCACCGCCGGCGCAATCGCGCGCACCGGCGCACGGCCCCTGTTCGTTGACATCGAGCCGCGCACTTACAACATCGACCCCACGAAAATCGAAGCCGCGATAACTGAGCGCACGCGCGCCGTCATGCCCGTGCATCTTTACGGTCAGTGCGCGGAGATGGACGGGATTCTGGAAGTCGCAGAGCGACGCGGCATCGCAGTAGTCGAAGACGCGGCGCAGGCCGTCGGCGCGACTGACCGGGGGCGGCAGGCCGCTTCGATGAGCGCTGTGGGCTGCTTCAGTTTCTACCCGACTAAAAACCTCGGCGCGGCGGGCGAGGCCGGCGCGGTCGTCACGAATGATGAGCGTTTGAACGAGCGCCTGCGCCGCCTGCGCGTCCACGGCGGCGCGACCGAATATCATCATGAAGAGATAGGCTTCAACAGCCGGCTCGATACGCTGCAAGCCGCCGTGCTCCGGGTCAAGCTTCCGCACCTCGATGCTTGGTCTGACGCGCGCCGCGAGCGGGCCGACACTTACACACGCCTTCTCGCCGAAGCGGGCTTGCTGGAGTTCGTCACGCCGCCCTTCGTCCGCGAAGACGCGCGGCACATCTTCCACCAGTACGTCATACGCGTCCCTGTTTCTCAACGTGACGCGCTCATCGAACACCTCAAGCAGAACGGCGTGGGCACGAAGATTTACTACCCCGTCCCTCTGCACCTGCAAAAGTGCTTCGCGTACCTCGGCCACGCGGAAGGCGACTTCCCCGAATCCGAGCGCGCCGCCCGCGAGACGCTCGCGCTGCCGATGTTCCCCGAGTTGACCGATGAGCAGCAACAGTACGTCGTCGAATGCGTCCGACGCTTCTTTACCTGACACGCGCCCGTGCTCGCTGGTAAAATGGGGCACGGTTTGACTCCAAACAATAAACTTTAGCTTGATGCGAGCCGCGCCGAGAGGATGCGTGCGCGGTCTGCTGCGCGTGCGTCGCCGGCTCGATGCGCGTCGTTCGCGTGCGCCGCTCGCGGCTGCAAAAAATTTTCTACGGAGGACTTCGGTGAGCAATAAGGCGGAGAGGGTCGAAGATCGTTTGGCGGATTTTACGCGAGACAAGCGCATTCTGCTGCTCTCGCTTCTGGCGTTCGGGATCGGTTGCGTCAGCGCGCTCGTCGCATACGCGCTCGTGTGGCTCATCGCCGTCATCACAGGCTTCGCCTTCTTCCAGCGTTACACGCCGGAGCTTCTCTCGCCCGCGCGAAACACTCTCGGCCCGTTCGTCATCGTCGTCCCGGTCATCGGCGGACTCGTCATCGGACTGATGGCGCGCTACGGGTCGGAGAAGATTCGAGGGCACGGCATACCCGAAGCGCTCGAAGCGATTCTGTTCGGGCGCAGCCGAATGTCGCCGAAGGTCGCGGTGTTGAAGCCGCTCTCTTCGGCGATCTCAATCGGCACGGGCGGGCCGTTCGGCGCGGAAGGCCCGATCATCATGACGGGCGGCGCAATCGGCTCGCTCATCGCGCAGATGTTTCACCTCTCGGCAGCCGAGCGCCGGACGCTACTCGTCGCGGGCGCGGCGGCAGGCATGGCCGCGATATTCGACGCGCCGGTCTCGGCCGTTCTGCTCGCCGTAGAGCTTCTACTGTTCGAGTGGCGACCGCGCTCGTTCATCCCCGTCGCGGTTGCATCGGTTGCGGCGGCGGCCTTGCGCGTGCCGCTTCTGGGGCCGGGGCCGATCTTTCCCGTTCACGCGCACGCCGCGCTCGGCGCGGAAGGCTTGCTCATCGCGCTCGTCGTCGGCATCGCGGCGGGACTCGCGTCGGGACTGCTGACGACGCTCGTTTACGGCTTTGAAGATTTGTTCGAGCGTCTGCCGATTCATTGGATGTGGTGGCCCGCAATCGGCGGCCTCTTCGTAGGGATAGGCGGCTACTTCGACCCGCGCGTGCTCGGCGTCGGCTACGACACGATTCACGCTCTACTGCGCGGTGAAGTCCTCAGCGCGGCGCTCATCGGCTTGCTCATAGGCAAGTCGGTCGTGTGGTCTTTATCGCTCGGCTCTGGCACTTCGGGCGGCGTGCTCGCGCCGCTCCTGATGATGGGGGGCGCACTCGGCGCGCTCGCGGCTCACTTCATTCCGGGCGGGGACGTTGGTCTTTGGGCGACGATAGGCATGGCGGCGATGATGGGCGGCACGATGCGCTCGCCTCTGACCGCGATGGTCTTCACTCTCGAACTCACTTCGGACTTCAATCTCTTCCCGGCGCTCCTCGTCGGCTGCGTCGCGGCCTACGCGGTCACGGTGCTTCTGCTGCGACGCTCGATACTCACCGAGAAAGTCGCGCGGCGCGGCTATCACATCACACGCGAGTACAGCGTTGACCCGCTGACGGCGCTCAGAGTCGGCGAGGTGATGGACGGGAACCCGCCGACCATTTCGGCCTCGATGAAAGTCTCGGAACTCTCCGACCGGATCGCGCATCGCGACCCGCGTCTAACAAAGCGGCAGGGCATTCCCATCGTTGACGACGAAGGAAGACTCGCGGGCATCATCACGCGCGGCGACGTTCTGCGCGCAATCGAGCAGGGCACGAACTCCGGCACGACCGTTCTCGACGCGGGCACGACCCGTCTCGTCCTCGCCTACCCGGACGAGATTCTGCAAGAGGCCGTGACGAAGATGCTCCGCAACGACATAGGCCGCCTGCCCGTCGTCAGCCGCGAAGACCCGCGCAAGCTCCTCGGCTATCTCGGTCGCGCATCCGTCATGGCCGCGCGACTCCGGCGGCACGAAGAAGAACACATCCGCGAGCAGGGACTCTCGTTCAACGTTAGCTGATGACGAGATTGAAGCTGCTTCGACGTTAGCCGGCGTTGAAATCGAAGCTGATGAAATTGAACCCGACGATGAAAACGAAACTGGCGACGCTCATCCTCGCGCTCTTGATTCTCTTTGCGCCTTCGTCAACGTTTGCACAAACGCGGACGACGCGCGAGAGCGCGGCTGTCAACCAGCGCGAGATGGCCGAGCGTGTGCGCGCGGAGTTCCTGCACGCATGGCATGGCTACCGTCAGTTCGCATGGGGGCACGACGAGTTGCGCCCGCTCTCAAAAACTTCTCACGACTGGTACGAGCAGCCGCTCTACATGACGCAGGTTGATGCGCTCGACACTTTGATTTTGATGGGGTTGAAGGACGAGGCTGCGGAAGACCGTGAGTTCATCGTCAAGAATCTATCCTTCGACAAAGACATCTACGTCCAGAATTTCGAGATAACGATAAGACATCTGGGCGGCCTTCTCGCCTGCTATCAACTGACGGGCGACCGTCGCCTGCTCGCGCTCGCCGAAGACCTCGGCAACAGGCTTCTGCCCGCGTTCGATTCGCCCACGGGCATTCCTTACCGCTTCGTCAATCTTAAGACCGGCAAGGTGCGCGATGCCGAAACGAACCCGGCGGAAGCAGGCACGCTGCTCATAGAGTTCGGCACACTCTCGAAGCTTACGCACAAGCCCGTCTTCTACGACAAGGCGAAGCGCGCGTTCACAGAAGTCTACAAGCGGCGTTCTTCAATCGGCCTCGTCGGCAGCCGCATCAACGTCGAGACGGGCGAGTGGACTGTGCGTGGAAGCCACATCAGCGGCGGGATTGATTCTTACTACGAGTACCTTCTCAAATGCTGGCTTCTCTTTGGCGACGAAGACTGCAAACGCATGTGGCTCGAATCGGTCGCCGCGGTCAACAAGTACCTCGCCGACGACGCGGGCGGGGAGTTGTGGTACGGGCACGCCGACATGGAGACTGGCCGACGAACGGCGACTACCTACGGCGCGCTCGACGCGTTCTTCCCCGCAGTGCTCGCGCTCTCAGGCGACACCGCGCGCGCGAAGCGTCTGCAATCCTCATCCTTCAAGATGTGGACTGCCACCGGCGTCGAGCCGGAGCGCATGAACTACCGGACGATGCAGGTCGAGATTCCCGAATACCCTTTGCGGCCCGAAATCGTCGAGTCAACCTACTACCTTTATCACTTCACCCGCGACCCGCAGTACCTGCGAATGGGCGCGACGCTCTTCGACAGCTTCGTCAAAAATTGCAGGACTGACGAAGCCTACGCCTCGCTCTCAAGCGTCTCGACGAAAGAGAAGGCCGACGACATGGAAAGCTTTCTCTTCGCAGAGACTTTCAAATACTTCTACCTTCTGTACGCGCCGCCCCGCACGCTCGACTTCCGAAATGTCATCTTCAACACAGAGGCGCACCCGATCCGCCGGACTTGGTGACTGATGCCGCGATCAATCAAACGGAGAGCGTCTTTGCCGCGCATCCTCGCGTGATATACTGCGCTCTCGTTTCACGCCCGGACTTCAAAGTCCGAACGACTTCGACCGAAGCACTTAAACATGAAACCAAACGACACGACAGACGCTCTGACGGGGACGGTGAAGGGACCGGGCGAGATGCCGCACGAGTACCTTTTCATCACGGCGGACAACAGGCGCGCGCGCATCGGCGAGTTCGTCTACTACACCGCGCGCGACGGCGAGGACGTGCGGCGCATCATAGGCAACATCACCGCGCGGCGCTTGGTTAGAAACCTGCCCGACACTTTTCTCTCCGATCCTGAGACGCCGCCGTCCGTTGTCTCTTCGCTCATCGGATTAGACGGCGAGGGCTGCGAGCTTTACGAGATAACGGTCGAAACGGTCGGCTACTTCAACAAGTCGCTTGGAGATTTCGTCAACCCGCGCATCCCGCCCGAACCGGGCGACCCGGTTTTCCTCGCGTCGTCGCAGACGCTTTCCGACTGTCTGAGTCCGCGGCACGCGGGCGAGACGGGTTCGGCGCACGTCGGAAGTCTTCTGACGCGCGAGGCGGGCGAGGTTCCCGTCGTGCTCTCTATAAAAGATGTCGTCTCGACGCATCTGGCGATACTCGCTTCGACGGGTTCGGGCAAGTCATACACGGCGGGCGTGCTCGTCGAGGAGTTGATGATGCCTTACAACCGCGCGGCGGTTTTAATCGTTGACCCGCACGGCGAGTACGACACGATGCGCTCGATTGAAGAGAACGCGCGCTTTCGCTCCGAGGACGGCGACTACAAACCCGAAGTCAAACTCTTCACGCACGACCGCGTGAAGGTTCGCTTCTCGTCGCTCACAGAAGCCGACATCAAGTATCTTCTGCCCGAAGGCACTTCCGACAAGATGCTACACTTTCTCTCGCAGGCGTTCCGACAGTTGGCGGCGACGCGGCAGAACGAGCTTTGGGGCTATCACGACTTGCGCGACGAGGTGAAGGCGCAGAAGTACGAAGGGAGCGAGCGCAACGAGGCGTCGAACGCGAGTTCAATCGAGGGCTTGCTGTGGCGTCTGGATTCGCGCTTCGACCGTCCCAACTCCATCTTCTCCGATAACGAGCACATCCCGCTCGCAGAGATGTTTCGCCCCGGTCGCTGCACAGTGCTCCAACTCTCCGACATCGAGCAGAACGAACAGCAGGTCGCCGTCGCGACGCTTCTGCGCCGCGTCAACAAGGCGCGCATGATGAGCGTCCGCGGCGAGGCCGTCGCGGGCAGCGACAACGAACTACGCTATCCCGTCTTCACGCTTCTCGAAGAGGCGCACCGCTTCGCTCCCGCAGGCCAGACCGTCGTCTCGACGAACATCCTCAAACAGATTCTCTCCGAGGGACGCAAGTTTGGCGTCGGCATCGGGCTAATCACGCAGCGTCCCGGCAAACTCGATCAGGACGTTCTCTCGCAGTGCATGACGCAGGTCATCATGCGAATCGTCAACCCCGTGGATCAGGACACGGTAGCCAAGTCGGTCGAGGGCGCGGGCCGCCAACTCCTTCAGGAACTCCCCGCGCTCACAAAAGGTCAGGCCGTTATCTCCGGCGTCGGCGTCAACACGCCCATCATGTGCCGCGTCCGCGAGCGAATAACAAAGCACGGCGGCGAAACCTTCGACGCGCCCTCCGAATGGGCCAAGTGGCACACCAAAGAAGAACGCGAGCACCGCGAACAGGACACCGCTATCCTCGGCTCCGCGCCCTCGAAACCGAAGAAGGTCGAGCGCGTCCGCGGCTTTCAGATTTAACGGAGCGCTCATGTCATCCTCGCCCCGAACCAAAGCGCCCACTTCATAAACGGCGAGGCCGCGCGCGACTCCTGCCCAAGCACACGCGCGGCCCCTTGGCGCCCCGGCCAGTTGAGCGCGGGGCACAGTCTTCCCCCAAGAGACGTGCCTGCGCTAATCGCTAACCAAAATGCCTTTGCTCGTGAAGTCCATGTGATATTCTTTCGCTCGTTCCAGTCTTTGAAAACTAAGGCGACGGTCTGATGCGAAGCGCGGCTCACCCCCAAAGGAGAGATGAGCATCGCCGTTGAGCATGAGAGATTCATACTCACGACGGTTATCGAACGAGCACGCATTGCACCGGCATTTGTCGGCAATGCGCAAGTCCCATCAGGAGATCGAGCCTGATGGGAAGGAAGCCACGCGCAAAGCCCGAACGGCTGGCAGAGAAGTTACGCACGATTAGAGACGCGCTCGGCCTCTCGCAAGGTGAACTCGTGAAGCATCTCGGAGCCGAGGACTTGATTGACGCGAAGCACGTCTCGAAGTTTGAGCTAGGCGAGAGAGAGCCGAGCCTTCTGGTTCTTCTCCGCTACGCTCGGTTGGTCAAGGTCAGTATGGATGTGCTCGCTGATGACGGGTTGGACTTGCCCGCGAGGTTGAAGAAGTAAAAAGGGGAAGAGTGAAAAGGTCAAAGGGTAAAGGACTGGACGCGAGGCGCGCGCCGCTCCTTCTTCCTTTCGCCTTTCTTCTCTTCCCCTTTTTCTGTGGCGCGCGGCTCAAGTCGGGGAGGGTCGCGCGCGGGTTTCATTTTACTCTGTGATGTGGATTTCCTCTTGAATGTGCGGGCGTCGCGTGAACGCCCACGCGCCGCAGGCGCACGCGACGATTGCAGCGGCCATCGCCATCCAAAGGTGATTCGTGCCGGCCCACATGTCGGGGACGCCTCTCGCGTCTCTGGCTCCGAGGAACAGCATTAGCTGCCAGAGTCCGAGCGCGAAGGCGAGCAGGCCGACGACCCAGAGAAGTATGTCAGTCGTGCTTTTCATGGCTAAACCTCCAGCCGTAAGTCGTGCACACAGTTTTTCGTCGAGTTTACTGAAGCGGCGAGCGCGGTTTACAGCGGAAGGCTTGCATGTCCGTCGGTCGCTCGGCGTCCCGCGTCTCTCTCTCGAAAGCTCGCGGGACACGCTCCCGGCGACGCACTTGCACGCCGCCCTCGAACCGGCTCGGATTCCGACAGAAGGGTTATACGCCTCGCCGCAAAGCGCGGTTCGGAAATTACACTCCGACGCGCGTGCCTCCAACGTGCGCCGACCGTGATTGCCGCGCACGCCGCTGCGTCGTCAACGCACGCTGCGCTCCCGCGTGTCGAAATGGGATTGACTTGGCCGCGAGGTTGGAATATCGTCGTAACTTAACAGGCAACTGAGGCTGGGCCGCCGAGAAGCTTTACGAACATGGCCTCGTCTCCGATCAAGCCCAGCCCCGTTACATCTTCTTTCACACCACAAGGGAATTTAGAGAGGAGGGATTTTCGATGCTCCGCGTTTCCGCTCGTTCCTTGATGCTTTCACTCATGCCGCTGCTCGCCGCCGCGCTGCTCGCGTTCGCCGCTCAGGGCGCGCGCGCGCAGAACGCCGCCGCGCCCGTCGCAGACAAAGACGGGCCGCCCTTCCACGACTACAAGGGCGTACACATCGGTATGACGACCGAAGAGGCTCGCAAGAAGCTCGGCAACCCGGCTGACAAGGGCGACGCGCAGGACTTCTACTCGTTCAACGACAAGGAGTCGGCGCAACTCTACTACGACTCCGACCACAAGGTCTTCGCCATCGCCGTCACCTACCTCGGCTCGACCATCGCGCCGGAGCCTAAGTTGATTGTCGGCTCTGACGCAGACAAGAAGGACGACGGCTCGCTCTACAAGATGGTTCGCTTCCCGAAGGCGGGATGCTGGGTCTCGTACCTTCGCACCAACGGCGACTCGCCGATGACCATCGTCACGCTGCAAAAGCTCCAGCCGTAAGGCAGGCCGTCCGATCCGGCACATCCTAATCAAGACGACCCGCGCGCCGCGGGACGGCGGGCGACTAGAGACGCGCCGGGAGGCTCGAACTCCGCCCGGCGCGTTGTTACTTTTAGCACGGCGGGTTAAGATACTCTCGACTTAAACGCCCCTTAAATTCAGCCGAGAGCAGAACCCCGTAAAAAACCGTTCGGGGGATTTCCGACCCCGGCACGCCGCGAACGCCTTTCGCGGTGCGCCGGCAGCCGAGGACGAAGATGGCGGATCAGACGACTTCCGCGCACGAGGACGAGCGGCGCATCGCGACGCTGCTCGCGAACAGGCGCGACGAGATTCTCAACCTCTGGATCAAGGATCGGCTTGAGGCGGACGAGTTCCGCGACGAGTTGATCTCGAAGAACGATCTGCGCCAGCAGTCGCGCCGCCTGATCGAAATGCTTTCGCAGGCGATAACGGATTCCCGCGGCGGAGACTTCGACGACCCCGCCTTCGACGACCTGCGCGTTTACCTCAACGAGATTTCGCACCAGCGCGCCGTCAAAGGCTACACGCCTTTCGAGAACGCGAGCTACATACTCTCGCTTCGCGGCGTCATCGGCCCGCTTCTCGCCGAAGAGTTCGCGGGCGACGCCGAGGGACTTCTGAAGGAGCTTAACTACTTCACGCGGCTGCGCGACAAGATGGGTCTCGTGATGGTCGAGAACTACATACGCTCGCGCGAGGAGATCATACGCCAGCAGCGCGCCGACATGCTCGAACTCTCGACGCCCGTCATAAAGGTCTGGGACAAAATCCTGACGCTGCCGATAATCGGCACGCTCGACTCGCGCCGCGCGATGATGATGATGGAGTCTCTGCTGCAAAAGATCGTCGAGACCGGCTCGACCATCGCCATACTCGACATCACCGGCGTGCGAACGATGGACACGCTCGTCGCAAACCACCTGATAAAGACCGTGACGGCGGCGCGTCTGATGGGCGCGCGCTGCATACTCACCGGCGTAAGCCCCGCGATAGCACAGACGATGGTGCAACTCGGGATTGACCTCACACAGATAACGACGCGCGCGCAGATGTCGGACGGCATCAAGCTCGCGCTTGAGATGATTGGCCGCGCCGTCGTCCCCACGAAGGCGCTCGCCAAACTCCAGAACGGAAACAGTGACGGCCTGCAAACCACGCTCAAGCAGACCGAGCAGATCATCACCAGCGGAGATAAGAAACAGGAGGCATGAGTGATGAGTGAATGAGTGATGAGTGATGAGTTAAAAGCAAACTGCCTTTGACTCATCACTCATCACTCATCACTCATCACTTCCGAAACGATGGACGGACAGCAGCGAATCCCAATCCTGAAGGTCGGGCGCGTGTTGATCGTGCCGATTCAGGTGGACATGGATGACCAGACGGTCATGCACCTTCAGGAGCGGATACTGACCGAGCTTGAGCGGACGGGCGCGAGCGGCGTGCTGATAGACATCTCTCTGCTTGAGATGGTTGACTCTTTCATCGGTCGCGTGCTCTCGGACATCGCGGCGATGGCGCGCATCATGGACGCGCGGACGGTCGTCGTCGGGATGCAGCCCGCGGTCGCTATCACGCTTGTCGAACTCGGACTCGAACTGCGCGGCGTTGACACGGTGCTGAACGTGGACGAGGGCATCAGGCTTTTGCGGAGCGAGTTCGCGATGGACGATGACGCCGCGGAGTCGCTTGATTACGGGGGGCCCGTTTCGTTTGCAGAGCAGGTCAATCGCCCTTGAGAGCGAGCACGACATCACCATCGCGCGCGGCGAGGTTCGCTCGGTCGCAGCCGCGCTCGGCTTCCGCTTGATTGATCAGACGCGGCTCGTAACCGTGACCTCCGAACTCGCGCGCAACATCGTCAAGTACGCGGGGCGCGGTCGAATGATCGCGCAGCCGACCGAGGACGCACGGGGGCGTCAGGGCCTACGCCTCATCTTCGAGGACAGCGGGCCTGGCATACCCGACATCGCCGCCGCAATGCGCGACGGCTTCTCCACGGGGCGCGGACTCGGCAAGGGACTGCCCGGCTCGAAGCGGCTCGTTGACGAATTCCAGATCGAGTCCGAGGTCGGTCGCGGCACGCGTGTCACGATAGTCCGCTGGCTCTGACAAAGGGATGAGGGATGAAGGATGAGGGATGAATAAAGAGCACTTTTCATCCCTCATCCTTCATCCCTCATCCTTCATCCAATCGTGAGGGATTTCCACTCGCAAGAGATCAAGGACGAGGTGCAGGTCGGCGCGGCGCGGCGCGGCGTGCACCGCTACGCTTCGCAGCTTGGCTTCGGCGAAGACAAGCTCTCCGAGTTGGACATAGTCGTACAGGAGATAGGGACGAACGCCGCGCGATACGCGACCGCAGGCGGCTGCCTGCACTGGACGAGCGCGCTCGGCGAAGAGCCGGGGCTTGAGCTTTTCTACACGGATCGCGGCCCCGGCATCTACGACCTCGACCGCGCGCTGCGCGACGGAGTCACTTCGGGCGGAAGCCTCGGCATGGGCTTCGGCGCGATGCGGCGTCTGCTCGACGAGTTCGACGCGCACTCCGTCCCGAAGGGCACGACGCGGCGTCTCGCGCCCGCGCGCCGAACGACCTACGGCACGGCGATATTCGGGCGCAAGTGGGTCGCGCCTCCGGGTGAAGAGAACAGAGAGGCGCGACGGCTCGCGCGCCGATTAGGCGTGTGGAGTCGCGCACGGCCCGGCGAGGATAAGAACGGCGACGCTTACTTCATCGGCGGGCACGGCGAAGAGACTCTGCTCGCAATCGTTGACGGACTCGGACACGGGTTGGGCGCGAACGAGGCCGCGCTGGTCGCGCTCGACACGTTGGAACAGTGGCGCGGCGAGCCGCTCGGCGAGACAATCCTCGCCCTCCACGACGCTCTGCGCGCGACGCGCGGCGCGGTGTTGGGCGCGGTCGTCGTCAATCGCCGCCGCGAGTCGTTCACCTACGCGGGCGTCGGCAACGTCGAGTTGCGCGTGTTCGGTTCGCCGGAACCGGCTCGCCCGATCCCCACGAACGGCACGCTCGGCGCGCGTCTGTCGCAGGTGCGTGTCTGGCCGCACCGCTGGACGGAAGGCACGACGCTCGTCCTCGCCTCCGACGGCATCAGCGCCTCCTGGGACATCGCCGCATATCCCGGAATCCTCGACAAGAGTTGCCAGCTTCTCGCCGGAGTCTTGCTTCGCGACTTCAGCCGTAGCTCCGACGACGCGACCGTCCTCGTCTATCGCTGAGTTCAAAGCTCAAGATTCAAAGTCGAAGGCCGAAGTTCTTAACTTTGAATCTTGAACTTTGAACCTTGAACCTTGAACTTTGAACCGGTGCTCCGGCGGCTTTGAACTTTGCGCTTTGAACCTTAAACTTTGAATCCGGTATGCAGGGCATCAACTCGACAAGGCTCGGCGACATATACGTCCGGCGCGAGGCGGACATCGTGAAGGTGCGCGAGCGCGTCCGGCGGCTGGCGCGCGAGATGGGATTCGACGCGACGACGCAGATAAAGATAACGACCGCCGTTTCGGAACTCACGCGCAACATCTACGAGTACGCTCGCGCAGGGGCCATCACGCTCTCGCTCGCCACGCGCGGCTCGACCGCCGCCGGACTACAGTTGCTCGCACGCGACGACGGCCCCGGCATCGACGAGGCACGCCTGCGCTCGATTGTGCGCGGCAGCTATCGCTCGCCCTCCGGCCTCGGCGTCGGCTTGGTAGGCACGCGCCGCCTGATGGACGAGTTCGACATACAGTCGAAGCCGGGCGACGGCACGCGCGTCACCGTCGTCAAATGGCTCCCGCCCGCCGAGGCCGCCGCGGCGCGCGCCCGCGCGGACGTGTTGCGCGACTTCCTCGCGACCGAGGAGGACGACTCGGCGCTCGAAGAGCTTTCGCGCCAGAACCGCGATCTCATACAGGTGCTCGGCGAACTCGAAGAGAAGCGCGAGCAGTTGGAGCGCGTCAACCGTCAACTCGCCGACTCGAACCGCGAGTTGAACGAAGCCAACGCCAAGCTTCGCGAACTCTCGGCGATGAAGGAGGAGTTCCTCGCGCTCACGACGCACGACCTTCGCTCGCCGCTCGCGGTTATCAGCGGCGTCATAAATTTCTTCACTTCGGGCCGGCTCGGCGATCTCACCTCCGAGCAGAAGAACATGGTCTCGATGATGGAGCGCAACACGCAGAACCTCATCGAACTCGTCAACGACCTGCTCGACGCCTCGAAGCTCGAATCCGGCACGATGCGTCTTGAGCAGGCCCCCGTTGACCTCCGCGGCCTGATCGAAGAATTGCACGAGCAGATGCAGCCGCTCGCAGCCGAGAAGGAGATCGCGCTCGAAGAGCAGATGCCCGCGGAACTGCCGCAGCTTAATGCCGACCGCGCGAAGCTCCGTCGCGTCCTTGTCAACCTTCTCTCGAACGCGCTGAAGTTCACGCCAAAGGGCGGGAGCATCACAGTCAACGCCTCGCGCGAAGGCTCGCTCGTCCGCGTCTCCGTCTCCGACACGGGCGTCGGCATACTCCCCGAAGACCTCCGCGACATCTTCGACAAGTACGCGCAGGCGCGCTCGCGCGCGACGCGCAGCGAGAAGGGCACGGGACTCGGACTCTACATCACGCGCCAACTGGTCGAACTCCACGGCGGCAAGATCGGCGTTCAATCGGAAGCGGGCAAAGGCTCGACATTCTCTTTCACGATCCCCGTCGCGCAGGATTCCGCGAATGGCTAAAACTTTCCGCGCGCCGCGACTTCTAACGTCAGCCTGCTTGACAGCCGCGTTTGCCGTTGCCGCATCAGGTCAATCCAAGTTCGTCAGCAGTGGCAAATCGAGCGAACAAGCGGCGCTCAAGAGTTATGTCGCACGCGTTGACGCTTACGTCACCGCTCACGCGAGAGACGCGCATCTTTTAGCCAACGTTGCTGGCAAAGACGGTCAGGACAACTGGCAAGAGCTTAAAAGTCTGGACGTGTTGTTGAAGCCGACCCAAGCGAACGAGAGTGCGCTCGCGTGGCTGCGGCGCGGGCACGTCGTACTTGCGCGATTCACGCTTCAGAGCGATTCAGGTGATTGGGTGCATTACGTTGACTACTACTTTCGCAACGACGGAACGCTCGCGAAAGTCGAGACGCGGCTAAACACTTTCTATGGTCACGTGACCGCCGTGCGCGAAAAATTTTACGGAGAGCGCGGGGAGATGTTGCAATCCGACGAGCATTTTTACAGGCTCGGCACGAAGCATAGGCTGAGGTCGAAGGACGGGAAAGAGAAGTTCATTGATGAGCCGGTTCCCGTTTATAAGACCGCGCGTGAACTTCCCTTTTACCGGCTGCTGAAGTGAAACGATTTGACGAATCTTGAAGAGGACTTCAGTTACGCTTCTATGCATTATCACCTCATCGGAATCTGCGGGACGGCGATGGCAAGCCTGGCCGGGATGCTTCGGGCGCGCGGGGCTGTCGTCACAGGCTCGGACGAGAACGTCTATCCGCCGATGTCAACGATGCTCGAATCGCTCGGCATCAACGTGATGCTCGGCTACAAGCCCGAACACCTCGACCCTGCGCCCGACTGCGTCGTCATCGGAAACGCCCTCTCGCGCGGGAACGCCGAGGTCGAAGAGACTCTGAACCGCCGCCTCGTCTATCGCTCGCAGGCAGAGGTCGTCAAGGAGGAATTCATACGCGGGCGGCGCTCGCTCGTCGTCGCGGGCACTCACGGCAAGACGACTACGACGAGCATCGCGACGTGGGTTCTTGAGCGAGGCGGCTTGAATCCGAGTTTCCTCGTCGGCGGCGTCGTGCAGAACTTCGGCGCAAGCTTCCGCGTCACCGATAGCGAATATTTCGCAATCGAGGGCGACGAGTACGACACGGCATACTTCGACAAGGGGCCGAAGTTCATGCACTACCTTCCCGAAATAGCCGTCGTCGCAAACATCGAGTTCGACCACGCAGACATCTACAAAGACCTCGACG
The DNA here is from genome assembly GCA_035474235.1 of Pyrinomonadaceae bacterium. Lineage (GTDB taxonomy): Bacteria > Acidobacteriota > Blastocatellia > Pyrinomonadales > Pyrinomonadaceae > QHXN01. The sequence goes on along the minus strand of DATINM010000036.1, from coordinate 41,011 downwards.
CGATCAAGCTCGCCTTCCGACGACTGATGAACCTTGTCCCCTCGAACGGTCGCCTCGTCGCCGGTTGGGACAGCCCCGGCGTCCGCGAAGTCGTCGCGGAGATGGGCGACAAGCTACACACGCGGCTCGAAACCTTCGGCACGTGCACGGACGCGCGCTGGCAGGCGCGCGACATCGATTACACGTCGGGCGCGTTCACGCGCTTTCGTGTCTTTCGCGAAGACAAGGAGTGGGGCGAGTTCGAGACGCCGCTCATCGGCGACTTCAACGTCCGCAACTGTCTTTCGGTCATCGTAGCCGCCGACGCGTGGGGCGTTAAGCGCGAGGCGATTAAGGACGCGCTCGCGACGTTTCAGAGCGTCAAGCGAAGGATGCAGGTTCGTGGCGAGGAACGCGGCGTCAAAGTCATTGACGACTTCGCACATCATCCGACCGCCGTGCGCGAAACGCTCGGCGCGCTGCGAGAGAGGTACAAAGCGGGTCGCCTCTTCGCGGTCTTCGAGCCGCGCTCGGCCACGTCGCGCCTCGCGGTCTTTCAGAAAGAGTACGCCGATGCGTTCGACCGCGCCGACTACGTCGTGCTCTCCACGGTCTTCGCGCGCGAGCGCGGCAGCGCCTACGGCCAACTGCTCGACACCGACTCGCTCGTCAAAGAGATAGCGGCGAGGGGTCGCACGGCGCTCTGCCTCGACGGCGCGGACTCCATAGTCGCGCACCTCGCGCCCGTCCTCGCCGAAGGCGACGTTGTCGCCGTCATGTCCAACGGCGGCTTCGACGGCATACACGAAAAGCTTCTCGCCGCGCTCAAGGGCGAGTAGCCGTCAACGCTCAGCTTCAACGCTTTTTTGGGCCTTCATAAATATCTCTCGTGTCCTCTGCGCTACAGTCGGACTTTCTTAACTGACAAAGGTCGCAGAGGATTTCACAAGAGTCTCAAAGAACAACTAAAGCTGACGGCTTCATGCTGACAGCTTCCTCCACACTTTCATCAAACACTTGCGACACCGGCGAACACTTGAGCTAATACAAAGCTTTGTGGCGCTCGCCCGCACGAGCAGCGCCGGGAAGCCTGTCATGAAAGAGTTTTCGATGTTCGACCAAGCCCTCAACGCCGCGGGCGAGTGTATCGAAGATTTGGGGACGGTCGCCGTCGTCTCGCGCCGCGACTTCGACGAGCGACAGACGTTTCGCTTCCGCACGCGAGTCCCCTGTCTCGAATATCTCAGCCTGCTTATCGAGAACGCGCTGCTGCTTCGGACGCACCGCGGCGGGCGGGTCTACGTCGGCTTCGAGCGGCTCTCAAACATGGAACCAATCGTTGACCGCTACATGAGGATCGCCGACATCTCCGAGCGCGTTTACGTCTTCGGCGAACCCGACTGGAAGCCGCCGCGCCACCCGAACCTCCGCGTCATACATCTGCGCGAAGACCTTCGGCTCGCGCGCGAGTGGTTCGTCGTCGCCGACTCGCCTTCCCTTCAGGCCGCTCTCGTTGGCTTCGACGAGGAGGGATTCACAAGACCCGTCCTCGAAGAGCGCACCTTCAACGCACTCAAGACGCACGACCCCGCGCTCGTTTCACGCCTCGCCGCCGCCGCCGAGAGTCTGATCGACGACTCGCTCAAGAACTGAAGTGTGCGTCGTCCCGCGTTTCGCGCGTTCCGACTCATCGTGCTAAATTGACAGGCGATCAACAGACACAAGCGACGAGTGATGAATGATGATTGACGGGCGGCCAGCCTTTCACTCATCACTCATCACTCATCACTCATCACTTTGCCTATGTCCATACTCGAACGCATACGCCAGCGCGCCGCCGCAGACCCGCAGCACATCGTCCTGCCCGAAGGCGAAGACCCGCGCACGGCCCTCGCCGCTTCGATGATCGCGCGCGACCGTTTGGCGCGCGTCACGATGCTCGGCGACGAAGGAAAGGTTCGCGCCGCGGCGCGCGAGTCTGGCGCTGACCTCGGCGGCATCACGCTGCTCGACCACCTGCGCGCGCCCGACTTCGAGAAGACGGCGGCGCTCTACCACGAGCTTCGTCGTGCGAAGGGCTTGATGCCCGACGAGGCGCGCATCGCCATCCGAGACCCGCTCTACTACGGCAATCTTCTCGTGCGCGAGGGGCGCGCCGACGGCTCGGTCGCGGGCGCGACGCACACGACCGCGCACACAGTCCGCGCCGCGCTCCATTGCATAGGCATCCGGCCCGGATTCAAAATCGTTTCGAGCTTCTTCGTGATGGCCTTGCGTGACCCGAACTTCGGCGCGGGCGGCGCGCTCATCTACGCCGACTGCGGCGTCGTCATCGAGCCGACGGTCACGGAACTCGCCGAGATCGCAATCGCATCGGCCGACTCGTGCCGCGCGCTACTAGACACGGAGCCGCGCGTCGCGATGCTCTCTTTCTCGACGAAGGGGAGCGCCAAGCACAAGCTGGTTGACAAGGTCGTCGAGGCGACGCGCACGGTTCGCGCGCGCCAGCCCGAACTCGAAATTGACGGAGAGCTTCAGGCCGACGCCGCGCTCATCGCAAAAGTCGCCGAGTCGAAAGCGCCCGGCTCTGCGGTCGCGGGCCGCGCGAACGTGCTCATCTTCCCTGACCTTCAGGCCGGCAACATCGCCTACAAACTCACGGAACGACTCGCGGGCGCGACCGCAATCGGCCCGATCCTTCAGGGACTCGACAAGCCGGCCAACGACCTCTCGCGCGGCTGTAAGGCCGAGGACATCGTTGACGCCGTAGCGATCACGGCAGTGCAGGCTCAGGCGCGTAAGAGGGGTTGAGCGACTAGGCGCGGCGAACGTCTGTATGCCCGCGGCGCATCAGAGTCGGCAGGAATTAAAATCCGACGGTCGGGGAATCAAAATGTTTTTGCGTCGCACGGCACCGGGCTTTGCCAGCATCGCCTTCATCATCCTTCTCGCCGCGCCGCTGCGCGCGCAGAGCGGCGTCCACCCGAAGCCCGCGCCGCCGTCTCAGGAAGACGAGGCCGAAAGCATCTACACCGAAGAGGTTCGCATACCCGTCTTCGCCTTCGACGAGGCGGGGAAGTTTGACCCGCGCCTTGAAGTGGACGACGTGCTCGTCGTCGAGGACGGCGTGCCGCAGCAGGTCAAGAGCGTCCGGCGCACGTCCGCGAGCGTCCTGCTCGTTCTCGGCACGGGCTGGGACTTAGACCCCGCGCTTCGCGCGAACACGACGCGCGACATCGCGCTCTCCGTCATCGACACTCTGCGCGAAGGCGACCGCGTCGCGGTGATGCAGTTCAACGAGCGGACGGCGCTGTTGCAGGACTGGACTTTGGAGAAGGCGCAGGCCGCGCGAGCCGTCAAGAGCAAGCTCGCGTCGGGTCAGGGATCGAATCTTTCGCGCGCCGTCAAGCGCGCCGTCGAGATGCTCGCGTCGCAGCCGGTCGGCAACCGCCACCTCGTACTCATAGCCGACGGCATCGACACGGCGAGTTCGACCGAGTATCAGGACGCGGTCAAGAAACTCATAGCCGCGCAGGCGACCCTTCACGTCATAAGCTACTCGGCGGTCACGCGCGCCGAGAACAAACAGCCTTGGTGGAAGTCGCCGCCCGAGAAGCCCGGCGCGACGCAGTCGGCGGCGGATCAGGCGACCGTCGGCATCGATCCGACGCGGCCTCCGGGCATGCGAAGCTCTACCGGCATCAACCCGCCCGACGTAAACTCCGGCATCACGTTCGACCCTGCGCTCAGGCGTCAGCGCAAGGAGGCCGAGCGCGAGATGAAGCGCGGCGAGACTCGTCTGAAGTCTCTGACAGACGAGACGGGCGGGCGCATTCTGACTCCCGACTCGACCGACGAGATGGTGGCCGAAGGCGCGGGCGTCGCGCGCGAGATAGACTCGCAGTACGTCGTAACCTACACGCCGAAGCGCCCCCTGCGAAACGCGTCCGCAAGCGAGTACCGAAAGATTCACGTTGGCGCGCGCCGCATCGGACTAACTTTGCGCGCGCGGCGAGGCTACGTCGTCGGCTCGATGCGGCAGCCGGATCGGAAGCCGCAGGGGCAGTAAACTCCTGCCGCCAACCCGCGCGCTCTGAAAATCAGAGCCGCGGGACTTCGCGCAAGCCTCGCGCAAGTCCCGCGGCTCTTTTGTACGTGCGCCGCCCTCAGTTGACGAGCGCGCCCGTTTCGACGTAGGTCTGGGCCGCGTGCTGCTCGACGCGGCGCGGCGCTGAGTTCGCCTCCCTGACTTCGAGCGAGCGGCGGCGTATCTCGTCCCACTCCTCGCGCGGCACGCGTCGGAACGCCTCGACGACTTCCGGGTCGAACTGCCTGCCGCTGAACTCCTCCAACTCCGCGACCGCCTCCTCGTAACTGCGGCCTCGTCTGTACACGCGGTCGCTCGTGATGGCGTCGAAGGCGTCTGCGACGGAGAAGATGCGCGCGTTCAAATCTATCTGCTCGCCGCGCAAGCCCACGGGATAGCCCGTGCCGTCCCAACGCTCGTGATGCTGAGCGACGACGCGCGACGCGCCTTCGAGAAAACGGATGCCGGAGAGAATCTTCTTACCGTGGAGCGGGTGCTCGCGCATCCTGACCCACTCGCTCTCGCTCAAGGCCGCGGGCTTTCGTAGTATGGCATCGGGCACGCCTATCTTCCCGATGTCGTGAAGGAGCGATCCGAACTCCAACGAGCGCAACCCCTCTTCGTCCAGTTCGAGTTCGCGCCCCAGACGGAGGCTGAAGTTGACGACGCGCTCCGAGTGCCCGTGCGTCTCAGAGTCGCGGGCTTCGAGTGCCGCCGTCAGCGACTTGAGCGTCGAGCGGTACGCATCGCCGAGCGAGTGGAGCGCCTTGTCCAATTCCGCCGTGCGCCGCCCGACCATCTCTTCGAGATAGGTCTCGTAGCGCCGCTTCTCGACGCGCAAGGCCCAGTGTTCGAGCGCGCGCCCGACCGCCGCCTCGACGTGTTGCAGGTCGAACGGCTTCATCACGTAGTCGAACGCGCCCGCGCGCAGCGCGTCAATCGCGCTCTCGACCGTCTGTACACCGCTTATCATGATGACGACCGTGTCGGGCGACACGTCGAGCACGCGCGGGATCATCTCAAGCCCGCTCATGCCGCCCATCATTATGTCGCTGATGACGAGGTCGTATCCGCGCTCGCAAAGGCACGCGAGCGCCTCCTCAGCCGAACCGACCGCGGCGCAGTCATGCGACGGACTCAGGAGGTCTGACAAAACATTCCTGATCTCAGGTTCGTCGTCGGCGATAAGTACGCGCGCTCTTCTGCCCAGAGTGAAAGACATTGGTCTGTCTCCGCGTTCTTAAAGTCGCAAAGGGAACTAGAGGCGGGAGAGTTGGCGATTCGTCCTGCTTGTCGGGTAAGCGGGCCGGGCCGCCAAAGGAGGCATGAATTATATTACAGGCCACAGGGAGTTTAGACAAGTGCTTTTCTACTCCTGTACCATGCCGCGGCGGAGGGCGTGCCCTCCGCGCACGACCCGAAAGACGCTCGAAGAGGTGGACACCCATGAGTTCGACCGCGCGTGAGTTCCAAGTCGGCGGCGACGCCGCCTGCGTAGTCATCTGCGGCGACAGCCGCGAGGAGTTAAAGGCTTACGAAGGGCAGGTGGATTTGATCGTCACCTCACCGCCTTACGCCGACGCGCGCCGCAGGCATTACGACGGCGTACATCCAGATAAGTTCGTCGAGTGGTTCCTCACATTCCACGAGCCTTTCTTCAAATCGCTCAAGCCCACGGGCAGCCTCGTCCTCAACATCAAGGACAAGGTGGTCGAAGGCGTAAGGCATCGCTACGTCTGGCGAACGGTCGAAGCGCTGTGCGAGCGCGGCTGGCTCCCGATTGACGACTACATCTGGCACAAGACGAACCCGATGCCCGGCTTCTGGCCTACGCGCCTGCGCGACGGCTGGGAGTATTGCTTTCATCTCGCCAAATCGAAACGGCCTTACATGAATCAGGACGGCGTGCGAAGGCCGATAGGAGATTGGGTCGAGTCGCGTCTCGCAAAGCTCGGCAAGGGCGACCGAAGCCGCCACGACTCGGCGAACGCGAGCGGCTTTGGTCGCGACATATCGAAGTGGGTTGACAAGCAGACTGTCCTTCCGTCGAACGTACTCAGCCTCGCGCTCGTCGGCAAGAACAAGGGACACCCGGCGGTCTTCCCCGTTGACCTCCCGCTCTTCTTCATCAAACTCCTCTGCCCCGAAGGCGGTCTCGTCCTCGACCCCTTCGGCGGCAGCGGCAGTACGGGACTCGCGGCACTTTCGGCGGGACGCCGCTGCGTCCTCATAGACAACAACGAGCGATACTGCCAATCGGCAATCAAACGACTCCGCGAAGAGGGCGCTGCGCGCCGACACGAACTGCTGACCGAACAAACACTCTTCCCCGTCCGGCCCACGAAACGCAAAAGGAAGTAAGCCGCGCGCGTCCGTCTCGTGTTGAATGAACGTGAAGTTGTCCGACGCCCGGCGAAACGTTCCGACGCGTTCAAGGGTGCATGACGGGCGGCGGCGGCGAAGTAATGGGCTTTGGCGGATTGCGCCGCAGTTCGTCCAACAGATACTTCACAGCCGCTTCGAGCGTTGGGTCTTCGCCGCGCGCCATTGCCTCCGGCCTGTCCACGACTTCAACGTCCGGGTCAACGCCCGTACCCTCGACCGCCCAGTGGCCTTCCGTGTCGAGGAAGCGGAACGAAGGCGTGCTGAGACTCCCGCCGTCGGCAAGTTGCGGAGTGACGGAGAGTCCGATGAGTCCTCCCCACGTCGCCGTGCCGAATATGCGACCGAGGTTTCGTTCGCGGAAATAGTATGGGAAGGCGTCGCCGCCCGAGCCTGCGTAGCCGTTCGTGAGCATTGCCTTCGGGCCTGCGTTGGCGAAGACGGGCGTCGAAGTGATGCCGACGCCGCGCCGCACCCAGTAGTTCAAGGGCTTGCGCTCAAGCAGCTCGATCATTCGGTCGGGGATGAAGCCGCCGCCGTTGTATCGGTCGTCGATGACGAGCGCGTCCTTGCCCGCCTGCGGGTAGAAGCCCTTGAACAATTCGCGATTGCCTTCGACCGCAGTGTCGGGCGCGTGGATGTAGCCGATGCGACCGCCCGAAAGTTTTTCGACGAGCGCGCGGCGCGACTCGACCCAATCGAGGTAACGCAGGTTCGACTCGCTCTTGACGGGACGCACGCGCTCGTCGTGCGCGCCCGACGCGTCTGCGCGGTCGCTCAAAGTGAGCGTGACGACGCGCGCGGCCTTGCCTTGCAACAACTCGTAGAAGTTCTTAACGCCGCGCGTCGTGTGGCCGTCAACGGCGATGATGAAGTCTCCGACTTTGGCGCGCACGCCCGGCTCCGTGAGCGGCGAGCGGAAAGACTCCTGCCAGTTCTCGCCCGGAAAAATGTGCGTGATGCGGAAGTAGCCCGAAGGGTCGGGCGCGACCTCCGCGCCGACGAGCGCGCCGTCCGTGCGCGTGACGGGCGGCGGGTCGCTGCCGCGCGAGACGTAGATGTGCCCCGCCGAAAGCTCGCTACCCATCTCGGTCAGGATGTAGTTGAGGTCTTCGCGATTGGCGATGAATGGTACGAGCGCGCCGTATTTGTCGCGGACGGCGGGCCAGTTCATGCCGTGCATATTCGAGTCGTAGAACCAATCGCGCATGATGCGCCAGGCGTCCGTGTACTCCTCGGCCCACTCCTTGCGCGGGTCAATCCTCATCGTCATGCCGTCGAGTTTGAGCAGGCCGTCGCTTGCCTTCTGTCCGGGCGCGACGGGCGCGATGCCGTAGCCGTCTCTCGACTGAAAGACGATGTGCTTGTAGGCAGCCGACAGGTCGTAATCCTGTATGCCTTCGATGATGGGCTGTTCGGCCTTCGCGTCTATGTTGTAGAGCGAGAGCTTGCCGGGGCCGCTGACGTAGAGCACGCCGTCGGGCGTCGCGGTAAGGTGGCGATAGTTCGCGCTCGGCCCCGGAATGGCACGCACGCGGTTCTCGAATCCGTCGAAATCTATTTTGACATTGACCGCGGCCTGCGCTGACTTCGCGCCCGTTTGCTCGTCGGTCGGCGTGTTCGACTGAGACGGAGAAGGCGTTGCCTGTGCTTCGGACGGCGGCGTGGGCGACGCGGCGAGCCCCGGCGGCGTTTGCGGCTTCGCGCCCTTCGAGGGCGGTTGTTGCGCGGGGTTGGGCGGCGCGGTCAGCGGCTGCTCCTTAGTCTTCGCGCGCTCCTCGTCGCTCGTCGGAAGAAAAAGCGCGGGGCCGTCCGATGCGAGTATGCCGACGTAGACGCGCGTCGGATTCGTGTAGAGGTAGTTGAACTCGTAACCGCTGAACGTAAGATTGAAGTCGCGGTTCGAGAGAAAGTACAGGTAGCGCCCCTTCGGGTCGAAGACAGGCTCGGTGTCGCTCGTCCATCCGCCGGTCAGCTTCCGCGTCCTGGACGAGGCGAGCGAGTAAACCCAGATTTCCGAGAACTGGTTGTCTCCGAGCTTCGAGTACGCGAGCCATCGGCTGTCGGGCGACCAACTGTAGTTCGTGATGTCGTTCGTCGTGCTGTGATCAACTTCGGTCGTCCTGCCCGTCGCGACCTCGACGAAGCGAAGACGCTGCCGCTTATCGCCGTAGGCGATCTTCGTGCTGTCGGGCGACCAGACCGGGTTGAAGCGCCAGATGTCTCCGTCCGTAGTGATGCGGCGCTCTTCGCCCGTGCCGTCCGAAGGGCGCACGTAAATCTCGTATTCGCCGGAGCGGTCAGAGAGATACGCGACCCAACGACCGTCAGGCGACCACGCGGGCGTCATCTCGCGAACGCCCTGCGTGTCTGTGAGGTTGCGAACCTCGCCCTCTTTGGCGGGCGCTGTGAAGATGTCGCCGCGCGCGCCGAAGAGTGCGCGCGCGCCGCTCGGCGAGATGGAGAAAGTCTCAACGTCCTGCTTCACGTTCTGAAAGTGAGGCACGGTGTTTGGAAAGTCGCCGTAAACTTTTATAGGCACGCGCTCCTCACGGTCTGTCTTCGCGTCGAGGCGATAGATCAGTCCGCCCGCCTCGTAAACCAACTCGTCGCCCGAACCCGAAGGCCACATCACATCATAGTCCGTGTGGTTCGTTACCTTCCGAGTCTTCTTCGTCCGCGTGTCGTAGGCGAAGACGTTCATCGTCTGGTCGCGGTCGGAGATGTAATAGATGGTGTCGCCGAGCCATGTGGGCAGCATGTCCTGCGCGCGCGTGTCGGTTATCTGCTCGGAGGTGTTGCCGGCGAGATCGTAGATCCAAACGTCGGGCGACTGGCCGCCGCGATAACGCTTCCAGCCGCGGAACTCGTTCGAGATCGGCGTGAAGGCGACGCGGCGTCCGTCGGGCGCGTAGCTCAAGCCGCCCGACTCCATGATCGCGAGCGGCTGCTCCTCGCCTCCATCGAAGGGGACGAGGTAAGGTCGGCCCAGACGGTCGCTCTGCGCGACGCGATTCGCTCGAAAGACGATGTTCCTGCCGTCGGGCGTCCAGCCGAGCACGCGGTTGTCGAAACCTCCGCGCGGCGGAAGGTCGCCCACGTCGTTGTGAAATGTGAGTTGCCGCGGCTCGCCCCCGTCAACCGAAATCACGAAGACCTGTCGCGTGCCGTCGTACTCGCCTGTGAATGCTATCCAGCGACCGTCGGGCGAGAACTTCGGGAAGAGTTCGAGGCCCGGATGCGACGTGAGACGCCGCGCCGTCCCGCCCGCCGCAGGCACAGTCCAGATATCGCCCGCATAGACGAAGGCGATCATGTCGCCGTGTATGTCGGGGAAGCGCAGCAGACGCGCTTGCCCGTCCTGAGATGTTTGCGCCGACGCGGATGCGGCGCAAACCAGCATGAGCGCCGCAACGATGAAAGACCTGTACATTAATCCATACTCCTTACAAGAAAAAGGATGGGTCGAGACTGCTCGACAATCCGGCGGAGAATGTCTTGCGAAAAATGCTTACGTTATACTTACAAGAACGTGTGAAGGTTTCAGGCCGCAAGTCTCCGACGACTTCTCTTTTTCGTTCAGGCTTACCGCCCGCCCTCTGTTGCAAATGATTTTAAGAGGTGTGATAAACTCTCTTTCAAGCCGGAGTGGCGAAATTGGTATACGCACCAGACTCAAAATCTGGCGGGGTTCACTCTCCATGTCGGTTCGAGTCCGACCTCCGGCATCTTTCCTTAGAAAATTAGAACTTTTCTACTGCCCTTCTGAGTTATTAATTTTCAAAGCTGAGCGTTAACACACTCAGCAACACACTGACTGAATATTACGCCTAAACGTAGTCTTTTTCAATGAAAATATTGCGTATTGACGTAGTATTCTCGAATTCTTTATAAGCTTCTTATGGATTTCTTAACTACTAAAGAAGCGGCCAAAAAACTGGGTGTAAAAGTCCGAATGGTTCAATTGCTTATCCAGAGCGGCAGACTTCCAGCGCAGAAATTCGGCAGAGACTACATGATTAAGGAAAGTGATTTGAAGCTTGTGGAGAATAGAAAAGTTGGAAGGCCGAAGAAGGATTCTAAATGATGTCGCTTGAGGGTTAGTTGTCTGAAGGGTAGCCAGAAGAATCGGGTGAATTTCGCATTTTGATCTGCACGAAAATTTTTATTTTTTTCGTCTATACCCAAACACGTTAGACGCATGGAGCTAATAACTAACTCACTTATAAATCAGCTTATAAAGTTCATTTGCCGCCTTTTCATCTATCAACTTTAGCTTCTTATATTCTTCAATCGCAGCATCTTTATCGCCAACTTTCAAATAGACTCTACCTAAAGCTATATGCGCCCTGCGGTTCTTAACGTTAAGACTGATTGCTTTGTTATAAGCTAACAGCGCATCACCATACTGTTCCAACTCTTCAAAGACCCCACCCAAACCTAAATACGTTCCTGAGCTATCGGGGAATCGGTTGATTGCTAACCGATAAGTAGATATTGCCTCATTATATTGTCCCGCTTGTTTATAAACATCACCTAATTCTGAATAAAAATATCCTGTTTTAGAATTAATGCTAATCGCTTGGTTTAGTGACTCAATAGCCTTTGGATATTGTTTTAGCTTTGAATAGATGCTTCCTAGTTTCGAGTACAAAAGGTCTATAGCACGGCAATCATTGTCTCCAGAAGTTTTCCTTAAAGTAATGGTGATAGCCTGTTCGTATGATTTTGCCGCTTCAATGAAATTACCATTTTTTTCGTATGAATCACCTAGATAGACGTGCAATTCACAATCCTCTGGAAGTAGATTTATCGCTTGCTTATAGGTTTCAACCACTTCAGCATTAAGGGAAAGTTTCTCTTGTACATCTGCTAAATGTATATAGCCAGTTTTATCATTCGGGAAAGCATGAATTTGCTGTTTATATAACTCAATTGCATCAGCGTTACGGTTCAGTTCTTCATAGAGTCTCCCTAGCCCATAGTACAAAGAAGAGTAATAAGGCAATATTGGTGCTTCTAAAATCTCATCAACTCCTTGCAACAAACTATCATTTTCAGCTTCTTCTTCTGTTTTCTGAATTGCTTGTTTATAGACTTCAATCGCTTCACTGTGGCGAGATAATTTCTTCAGTAGTTCGGCTAGTGAGATATAACTCCCATAAAATTTAGGGTCTGTACGAATAGACTGTTGAAATTCCTTAATTGCTTCAGGATAGTTTTTTAGATCAACATAAACCTCTCCTAAACAATAATGTGGGAAGGCGTCAGTTGGGTCTAATTGTAGTGCCTGTCTGAATGCTTTAATAGCGTCAATGTTGCGACCTGTTTTCTGATATTTCTGCCCCTGTTTAATATATTTCTCAACTAAATTGAGGGTTCTCCATTTTGCAGTTTCGATTTCTTCATCTTCATCGGATTTAAGCTGAAGGTCTTTCCTTCCCTTACAAACTATTTCAAAAAGAGCCTCGTCAATTGTGTCAGGAATTACATAATTCCAACGAGGAGTGTGAGGAGTCATAGAAGCAATTACTTCACCAGTCTGCTTATAATCTGTTTCAGAAAGAGTGCGGCTTATTCTGTCAGCGCATTGGTACTCCATTAAAGAAACTGATTGCTTAACGTAGGATACCTCTTTCGTATATTCATATTTGATCCAAACTTTAACTGTGCCTTTTGGTGTGTGTGAGATTCCTCCTCTGTCATAATAAACCTCAACGTCTTTTCCTGTCGTTGCTAAACGCCATCTGTTTTGAGCAGATAGATTGGTAGTGATTAGCATAATGCAGCAAATGAGGGCTAGGAGTTTGTTTCTCATAAATTGCTCCCGCTAATAACAGATTGCATGAAGAAAGACTCTTGTTTAGTATCCTTTCTCTAGCCTGCTTCTTTGAAGCTTTTATTATTGGCTGTGAATAAAGCACCTCATCAAAGTTTCGGATGATGTGCGCCGCTAAGGAGCAAAGAAGAAAGCTCCTAGCGGCACAAAATGAGAAGCAAAGATTAGTCTTAAAAACGACTAATCGCAAGTATTTATTAGCCTTGCTTTTCTCGTCAGGAGGAAACTTCTGATGGGAAAAGCCTCAAGGCAAAAGCCAAAATTGTTAGGTGAGAAGTTGAGAAGGATTCGTTTTGCTCTTGGACTCTCGCAGAGTGAAATACTCAAACCGCTAGGAATTGATGAAGAGGGATATAGGAATTACATTTCTGATTTCGAGAATGATAAACGTGAACCGCCGTTGCCAGTCCTGCTAAGGTATGCGCGAATAGCAAATGTTTGGGTTGATGTGCTAATTGATGATGAATTGGAATTGCCGGAGAAGATTCCGAGTGCGAGAAGACATGAGGGAGTCAAAATAAATTAAGCAGCTTTACAATAAATAATTCTGCAACTCTCGGCGTATTTCTTCATCAGCGGCCAGTATCCCATCAGAAATATTTATAGGAATTAGGCCGGACAAATCAGAAGGCATTTCAACACCTTTCTTATATAATAAAATCACCTTGCCGCTTTTTCTTCCAAAGTGAGCATGAAAAAGACCGACTTCGTATATTACATTCTGCCGCGCACGTGCTTTAGCTTCCGCCCCACCAGTAGAGGTAACTAAATCATCAGGGGTGAAGAGAGCGAAAACGATATCCGTCTCATCAGCGTACTTCTCAAGCTTTTCTATAACAGTCATCCCCTTTGAAGTCTCATCCTTCAAAATTATCGGCTTTCCAAGCATTAGGGTGTTTTGTAGATAGTCCTTCAATTCATACAGAGCTTTAAGGTCATGCCCATGCACTATGAAGGGGCGTGGTCTTTCTTTTAGTATTATTCTTCTTAAATATCTCGCAAATTTGCGTGGGGATGTGTCACCCTTAATTGCAAATCCGAACCCTTCATGCCCTTCAAACCACTCAGCATCGTCCGGTTCACGCGAGTTAGTCAAAGCGACAAAACTAACATCAGGGATGTGATTGATTAGTTCATTCGCTAATAGTATCCCCGTTTTTCGTCCGTAGGAGGATTCAAATTCTCCGAAGAAGCCGCCGCATGGCATTCTGATATCAATGACCACAATATCAAAATGTCTGACTGTTTTAGCTACTTCAAGCGCACGGTCAGCGGTCTGAATATGTATAACTTTGAAGCCGCTTTCTTCTAATGAATCCCTATAATCTAAGGCTACATCCTCATCATTCTCGATGAGAAGAATTTTCTTCTTGAGAGGCGTTGGGTTTTTGACAGGAAGCGATGAGTCTGGATGTCTAAATTTGCCCCGCCCTTTTTGTGCAAGATATTCAATTTGAGCCTGCCATAGACTATCGAATTGCTCGTCAGTAGGGGCGTTTAGTTCCTCTTGATAACAGGCAAATTTCTTGCCTATTTCTGCGCTGACGCTAAACTCATCTTGCCCTCCATTTTCATTAAATGTTCTTAAAGTCATTTTAAATTGAATGGAAATATTGAGGTCGAAAACTTCCGATGGAAGAAAGACTTTAAGCACCTGAAATGACTATGCTTATATATTCCAACTTTTCTAAATTTACAAGACTTTTCAGGTTGCTATTCAGAACGTGAGATTATTGCGCTCGGCAATACTAATTTAGATTTCAAGAAGCATTTAGATTATCTGACTTAAAAACTGACTCGGAAGCATTCGATTTTATGACATTCTCATCATGGCCTCTAAGCTTTTATTCAAATCCGAATTCTCCTTCGTTGTTACTTCATAGAGTAGAAATCTCTTACAGCTTCTCACTCGTTTCAGACAGTTATGCAACTAGGTTGTAGGGGCGTGCATGGTTATCGTAGCTTCAGAATCATAGGTTAGATTACCCTTTATATTAGAGCGGGTGGACAGAACAGTCCACTATATCTTATGTCTGGACATAACTGTCCACTTAACAGCTAAGTGGTTATTCATCAAGAGGTTACTGCCTTACCTGTCTTCTTATCCTCTTTAAGAGGTTCTCCAAGTCTTTTATAAGTTGCTCATCCTGTGCAGATATAGTCATATCCTTATCTTCTAAAAAATCTAAAGCTCTCTTAAGTTTTGCTTTCGCCGTTCTCATGCTCGTCCTCACTTCTGTTTTATAAAAACCTGAGTAACTTCTCTTCTGAGGAATAATTGCTTGTGTCGCTTTCATTCCATCAATTACCTCAAGGGCTGCCAGACCGATTTGATATTGTGGGTCTGTTTCCCATCCAGCACTCTTTTTAGCTTCATTAATGACTGTAGTCGCATACTGTATTATCGGAAGCTTATAATGTGACTTACGATAAGAACCTGTCGTCTTTTCATAACCGCCGGATTCGCATTCGATAAAAACTATTCCAAGATTCCTCTGCCAACTGTCAAAATTTTTTCTCATTCGTTGTATCCACTTGGTTAGTCCTTCCTTGCTAATTGAACTCGCGTCGCCCCTAGCATGACTTGCAAGCGCATGATCCGTAATTTCTATTTCAATAGCGCCCCTTGAAATACCTAACAGAGCATCAACATAACCTCGGAACTTAGACGGACAATTTGAAAAAGATAATAATTGATTAATTGCTTCTGTTATATGAGATATATCTTTTGAACTAGCTTTGGACTTATTATCTTCATCCATTAATCTAGTCTCCCTGATAGAAATTTCCTTAAAAAATCGGCTCGCAAATGCTAATTGCAAAAGCGAGCCGAAGTTTAGCAGAACCTTCTTTGTTGTGAAGAGGATTAGTTGACCGTCTTCAACGCTTCCGAGACTGTTTCTTGTGTCGGTTGCTCTTGAGCGTTGAAACAATCCAAAGCGGCTGCTGCACGCCTCACAGTTTCCAAGTTAGGATTCAGATAATATCTGTAAGTCGTGTTTGGTGTTGTATGGCCTAGAACCTTTCCAACTTCGGCAAGAGGGATGTGAAGTGAAACTAATCTTGTTGCTGCCGTGTGGCGGAGTGTGTAGAAAGTTACTCCCGCAATTCCAGCATCTGTGCAGGCATTTTTGAATCCCTGCCTCACTTCGCATTTAATACCAAAAACGGTTGATTCGGGACTAGGATTAGCAGCATACAGTTTCTCTAACTCTTGTTTCAGTCGGATTGTAATGCTGATTTGCCTCTCCCTCATCGTCTTTGTATTGAATGCCTGAATGGTGATTAGGTCTTCGTCAAAGTCTATGTCTTTGAAACGAAGTTTGAGAAGTTCTCCTAATCGGCATCCTGTGTCTAATCCGGCAATAATGAGAGGACGTAAGTGTTTGCGGCTTCCTACGCATTGAGACAAGAGTTTTGTTTCTTCTTCGCGCGTCAGAATCCGCTCCCTCTTTCTTTCGTCTGCAATATGAATTAAGGAGTCACCGCACTTGAACGGATTTCTACTTATCCATCCGTTACGCTCTGCGATGTTGAGCAATCGGCGCAGATAGGCCATTTCTCGGTTTACTGTCGAGATACTTCTCTGCTCGCTTTGATGAGTTGGAGTTTTGAGGCGAGTGTTGCGGAACGTTAGTAAGTCTTCATAAGTGATAGTTCTTAGTTTCTGCTTGCCGAAATATTCTTTCAGCACATTTACATAACCGCGAACACTAACGACTGAGCGCAATCCAGAAACTTTTCTATCATTAACATACTGCGCTTCTTTCAGGTAATGCTTTTCGTAATGTTCTGCGAGGTCTTTAAAGGTTAGCTTTTCCGCTTCAACTGATGCGCCTCTATCGCTATCAATTGAATTGACGAGTTTCTTTAATAACTCATCACCCTTCGATTTATTCTCCACTTTGCGCTGAATATTCTTGCGCTTGCCGTTTCTGTCTGTGTAGGTGACGCGAGCGAACCAATTTCCTTTCTTGTCGTGGAAAACATAACCTGATCGTGATTTCATGGCTGCCTTCTCCTCTGGCAACCTTGAATGTGTTAATAACACACTGAATAACACACTCAAGGTTGAATCAGTTCGGAAGGACAGTTTCAGGTTCTATTTTCCTTAGAAAATGCCAATAAACTGCGCGTTAGCGCGACTCAAAATCTGGCGGGGTTCACTCTCCATGTCGGTTCGAGTCCGACCTCCGGCACTTTCACTCTCTATTTCCCGCAGACATTATTCGTTAGCTGGATTCCGCGCCGAACGTGATGCCGCGTCGCTCGCGCCCGAAGCCTGAGACGAGCGCGGCGATTGTGAAGACGACGAGGGCGACGAGCGCCATCGCGCGCGAGTAGGAGGTGCGCGCGGCGAAGACGGCCTCGATGTAGGCGATTGTGCCCGCGACGAGCACGCCGCATTGATATGCGAAGCCGGGCAGGAAGCCGCGCACCGAGTCGGGCGAAAGCTCCGTGATGTGCGCCGGGATGACGCCCCAAGCGCCCTGCACCATGAACTGCATCAGGAACGCGCCCGCCAACAAAAGCGCGAGCGAAGGCGCGAACGCCCACAGCGGTATCGCGAGCACGGCGAGCGCAAACGCGAGTATCATCGAGCGCCTGCGTCCCCAGCGATCCGAGAGCAGCCCGAAAAGAACCCCGCCCGTGATCGCGCCGATCATCGAGAAGGCCGTAATCGCGGAGATCGTTTGCGGGCCGAAGTGCCAGTCGCGCTCAAGAAACACAGGGTACATGTCCTGCGTCCCGTGCGACGCGAAATTCATCATCGTCATCAGCAGCGCGAGGTACAGAAAAGTCTTCCAGTGCGCGACGATGCCACGACCCAGTTCGCCCCAACTTGCGTGGCGCGTGCGCTCCCACACCTCGGACTCCTTTACGCCCGTCCGCACGTAGAGCGCGAGCAGCGCCGGAAGCCCGCCGATGAAGAAGAGCGGTCGCCAGCCCCAGTGCGGGAAGACGAAGAAGTAGCAGACCGCCGCGAGCAGGTATCCGACCGCGTAGCCTTCTTGCAGCAATCCCGAAAGCACTCCGCGCAGTTTGGGTGGAACCTTCTCCATCGCGAGCGACGCCCCGACGCCCCACTCGCCGCCCATGCCGATGCCGAAGAGCGCGCGAAGGATCAGGAACGTCGTGAAGTTCGGCGCTAGACCCGAGAGCACTTCGATGATCGAGTAAAAAACAAGGTCTATCATCAGCGGCAGCCGGCGACCGTAGCGGTCTGCGAGCAGTCCGAAGAGAAAAGCGCCGACGGGACGGAAGGCGAGCGTCAGCGTCAGCGAGAGCGCGACGTATTTATCGTTTTTGAGGTTGAAGTCTCTGGCAATCGCCGTCTGCGACATCACGACGAGGAAGAAGTCGAACGCGTCGAGCGTCCAGCCGAGAAAGCCCGCGAAGACCGCGGCGCGATGGTCGTCGCCCGCGCGCTGTTTTCCCTGATCGTCGGTCAGAGCTTCGGCCAACTGCGTCCCCCGTTCGCGAGCACCGTCGTTCCCGGTCTATGAAAAAGTTGTACGCGCCCGTCGTCAGCGCCCCGTGCGCTCGAAGTCTATGAAGCCGCGTTCGGGGTCGGTCGAGAGAAGGCGCACGCGCACGCGGTCGCCTACTTCGAGTCCCCTTTCGCCGCGCATGATTCGACCTGAGACGGGCGGGTTCGTCAGGCGCGCGAACGTGCCGCGATCTTTGACGCCCGTGACGATTGCGTCGAAGGTCTGGCCGATGCGGTCGCCGAGAAGAACTGCCGCCGCGGACTTTCGCAACTGCCGCTCGACCTTGCGCGCGGCTGACTCCATCAAGTTGCAGCGCTCGGCAATCGCTTCGAGTTCTTCGCGCGTGTATGGCGCGGGACTGTCGGACGAAAGCGACTTCAGGCAGCGCTGCGTGACGAGGTCGGGGAAGCGACGATTGGGCGCGGTCGAATGCGTGTAGTCGTGTACGGCGAGGCCGAAGTGTCCGGGCTGATCGAGTCCGGGCGCTTCGACCATGTAGTCGCCGGGGCCGAGCATCTTGAGAATCGAGAGAGAGAGTTCCGCGTAACCCGCGGGGTCTGCCTCGCGCCGCCGCGTCATGAAGTCGGAGAGCGCGCGCGGGTCTGGCTCGTCGGGCAGGTGGTCGCCGAAACTCTCTGCGGTCTTGACGATGAGCGGCCACTGCTCCGGCGCGCGCACAACTCTTCTGAGCGAAGGCACACCATGATCTTGAAGCAGTTCTGCCATCGAAGTGTTCGCCGCGATCATGAGGCTCTCGATGATGTCCTGCGCGCGGTTGTGCGCGCGCACGTCGAGGCCCGTGACACGTCCGTTCTCGACGACCGGCACGGCTTCAGCCGTCTCGATCTGAAGCGCGCCGTTCTTCCTGCGCAGTTCGAGAAGTGCTCGCGCTATCTCGTCCTGAAGTTTAACTTGCTCTTCGATGCCCGCAACGCGCGCGAACGCTTCGGGCGCGGGGCCGCGCGATTCGAGCCACGCGCCGACCGACTCGTAATCCATCTTCGCGCGGTTTCGGACGACGGCGCGCGAGACTTTCTTCGACGTGATGTCGCCTTCCGTCGTCACTTCGAGTTCCATGACGACGGCGAGGCGGTCTTCGTCTTCGAGCAGCGAGGTCAGCCCCGTCGAGAGTTCTTCGGGGATCATCGGGAAGTTGACGGCGGGCGTGTAGACCGTGACCGTGTTGACGGCGGCGTGGCGGTCAATGGCCGAACCTATGGGAACGAACGCGTCAACGTCGGCTATGCCGATGAGCACGCGATAGCCGCCGCCGTCGAGTCGCTCCGCGTACTCGACCTGATCGAGGTCGCGCGACTCGCGGTTGTCAATCGAAGACCAGAGCACGCCGCGCGCGTCTCTGACGGAGGGCCCCGGCCTTGCGGCCTGCTCGCCCGTCTGCTCGTCCGTCCTCAACTCATCTTCGACTCCCGCGGGGAAATCGGGATCGAGTCCCGCGCCGAGCATCGCGCGGCGAGCGATTGACATGAGATCGGGCGTGTGCGTGTGCTTCTTCATCTTCGTTTAAATTTATCAGAGGTCGAGAGTGATGCGGCGGGAAGAATTAACATGGATGGACAGGATATACAGGATGGAAAGAAAAGCTGATTCAAGATTTAAACCTCAAATTCTAAATCGGAAATTCTTAATCCTGCCCATCCTGTCCATCGATGTTAATTTCCCTTCGCCCTTAGTCCCTCAGTATCGCGACGAGTTCGGTCTGGATGGGCTGGCCCGTCACTTCGGCTTTGTTGTCTGAGACGTACACGTCAACCTCGGAGCGGACGCCGAAGTTGCCGGGCAGATAAATCCCCGGCTCGATAGAGAAGCACGTGCGCGGGATGATGCGGCGCGAGTCGCGCGTTTCGAGATTGTCGATGTGCGCGCCGTTGCCGTGGACTTCCTCGCCAATCGAGTGGCCCGTGCGGTGCGTGAAAAATTCGCCGTAGCCCGCGCGCTCGATTACGCCGCGCGAAACGTCGTCAACTTCAGCGCCTTTGATTTCGCGCCCGGTCTTCACGCTGTCGCGGACGAACTCGATTGCGGCGTCGCGCGCGTCGCGGACGATGGTGAAGACTTTGACGTGCTCGTCCTTCGGTTCTTCGCCGACGAAGCCAGTCCATGTCTGGTCGGCGTAAACCGCGCCGGGCGTCTCAAGCTTCGCCCACACGTCGAGGAGAAGGAAGTCGCCGCGCTTGATGGGCGAAAACTTTTCCGCGCTCGGCTGGTAGTGCGGACTCGCGGCGTTGGCGTTGACGGAGACTATGGGGTGGTCGCCGTCGCAGGTCATCTGTTCTTCCTCGAAGCGGCGCACCATGAACTGTTGTATTTCATACTCCGTCACAGGCTCGTCCGACTTTATCTTGCGTGCGACTTCGGCGAAGGCTTCCTGAATGATGTTGTGCACGTTGTTCGCGGCCTTGACGTGCGAGCGGTACTGCTCGTCCGTCCAGACTGCTTCAAACAACTGTACGAGGTCTGCGCTCGTCACCGGCTCAGCACCGAGCGAGCGGACGAGTTCAATCGTGCCCGCGTCAACGCGCGAGATGTATGGGATGGAATTCTCCGGCGAATACTGCATCGCGATCTGCGGTTTGCTCGAAGCATCTGAGGTCGAGAGCGCGGCGCGCAAATGTTCGTTGAGCTTGCCCCAACTGCTGTAGATAAGCTTTTTGCCGGGCAGACGGTCGAGCTTGCCCTGCTCGATTGCGTGATTGATGCGCACGGGTTCGCCCTCGGCTGGCACGAAGTAGAACCAGCGGCGCGTGGAAAATTGTTTCGGGTCGAGTTTAAGTATGCGGTAGGCGAGCGGGTCGCTCTGCCGAAAATCGTAGAAGAGCCAGCCGTCGAGTCCGGCACTTTTGAGCGCGCCCTGAATGTCGCGGACGCGCGCGGCGCTCACGTCGTTCGCGTTCGAGTCGTGTGTCGTTGTCATGTCGTCCATGCTTTCCCCGTTCGGAGTTTTGTAGAGCCGACCTGCCTGTTTGTCCGTGTGCGCGTATTATGTTCCATCCGCGCGCCACACTCAAAGCTAAGACGAACAGAACCGCGAGCGGTAGCGAGCGGGTTGTCGTCGCCGAGAAAGGAATTAACATGGATGGACAGGATATACAGGATTACAGCTTTTATCCTGCCTATCCTGTCCATCAATGTTAATTCCTTCCTGCGTCACTCATGCCCGCTCGCTATCGCTCGCGATTCTGTAATGCGCCGGGTCGTCAATCTGTTTGCCTTACGCCGCCGCCCATGTATCATGTGCTGCAAACGTAAGACGACTCTGACCGCACGCACTTTCGACTGAAAGAGGAGCACCCTTGCAATGAGCCTTGCCGCTGACGAAACCGGAACGAGCAACGTCGCCCTGAACGACACGGGCGGCATCGGCGGACACCCGCGCGGTTTGACGACGCTCTTCTTCACGGAGATGTGGGAGCGCTTCAGCTTCTACGGCATGAAGGCTCTGCTCGTGCTCTACATGACGAAGTCTCTGGCCGAGGGCGGGCTGAATTTCAGCGAATCGTATTCGGGACTTATCGCCGCGACCTACTTCTCTTCCGTCTATTGGACGCCGCTCATCGGCGGCTGGCTCGCCGACAAAGTCTTCGGCGCGCGTCGCGCGGTTTTAATCGGCGGCATCGTCATAGCAAGCGGCCACTTCTCGATGGTCTTTCACACGCTGCCGAACTTCTACGCGGGGCTGATCCTGATCGCCGCGGGCACGGGGATGCTCAAGGCGAACGTCTCGACGATGGTCGGCGACCTCTACTCGGAAGGCGACAAGCGGCGCGACGCGGGATTTTCGATCTTCTACATGGGCATCAATCTCGGCGCGTTCATCGCGCCGCTCGTCTGCGGCCCTCTCGGACAGAAGATTGATTGGCACTACGGCTTCGCCGCCGCAGGGATAGGCATGGTGATCGGCATCGTGCAGTACGTGGCGGGCGGCAAGCGCCTGAGCCGCGTCGGCAACCCGCCGTCGAAGAGTCGCGAGGCGATCAGGCCGGACATCAAAGAGGTGAGAAGCGCCGGCGACGAAACGAGCGAGGTTGACGTGGTGACAATCGCGCTCGCCGTCATCCTCTGCATCGTCGGCTTCTCGCTTGGTTATATTTACGGCGGCGCGGGCGTGCTATCGGGACTCTTCCCCGGCGTCGCGGGATTCTTCGCGGGCTATCTGGCGGGCGTCGTCCGGCACTTGAACGGCGACGAGTTGAAGCGCGTCCTCGTCATCTTCATCCTGTTCGTCTTCTCGGCGCTTTTCTGGATGTCGTTCGAGCAGGCGAGCACGACCTTGACGCTTTTTGCCGACAGACTTACGAACCGCGTCGTCTTCGGGTGGGAAATCCCGGCGAGCCTTTTCCAGTCAATCGAGCCGCTTTTCCTAATCATCTTCGCGCCCATCTTCGCGTGGATTTGGATAAGACTCGGACGGCGCGAGCCTTCAAGCCCCGCGAAGTTCGCCTACGGACTTTTCTTCGCGGGCGTAAGCTTCGCGGTCGTCGCCTTCGCCTCGACGCTGACGGGCGCAGGACGGGTCAGCCCGCTTTGGCTCGTGCTCGTCTATCTGCTTCAGACCATCGGCGAGTTGTGTCTGAGTCCGGTCGGCTTGAGCACTGTGACGAAGCTCTCGCCCGCGCGCATGGTCGGATTGATGATGGGCGTGTGGTTTCTCTCGATCTCAATCGGCGACTACTTCGCGGGACTCGTGCTCGGCTTCTTCAACGACAAGGCCGAGGGCGCGCTCCTGCGCCTGTTCGGTATCGTAGCGCTGGCGACGTTTGCCGCCGCAATCGTGCTCGCGCTGCTCACGCCGCTCATCAAGAAGATGACGCCGCGCGCGAATTAAAGGATGAAGGCCGCAAGGATGAGGGATGAAAGAGAGGCTCGCCGCCTTCACTTCCATCTTTATCCTTGCGGCCTTCATCCTTCCACTAAAGGTTCGCGAGGATGAAGTCGGTCATCATCTGGCGCATGTGCCGTACGAGCAGAGGGTCTGTGACGCCGTGGCGCGACTTGGGGTAGAGCATGAGTTGAAACTCCCTGTCGGCCTTCTGCAAAGCGTAGATGAACTGCATCGTGTTCGCAACGTGCACGTTGTCGTCAATCGCGCCGTGGATTAGAAGCAGCTTGCCGTGAAGGTTCGCGGCGGCAGCGGTCGGCGAACTCACCTTGTAGCCTTCCGGGTTGTGCTCCGGCGTCATCATGTATCGCTCGGTGTAGATCGAGTCGTAGTTGGCCCAGTCCGTGACCGTGCCGCCGGAGATGCCGATCTTGTAGCTCGTGCTGTGCGTCAGCGCGTAAGAAGTCATGAACCCGCCGAAGCTCCAACCCCAGAGACCTATGCGCGAACCGTCAACGTAGGGCTGCGACTTCAGATAATTTAACCCGTCCTCCAAATCCTTTAGCTCAAGCTCGCCGAAATTTTTATAGACGGGCCATGCCGACTCCGCGCCCTTGCCGCTCGCCGTGCGGTTGTCGCAGTACCAGATGATGTATCCTTTTTCGGCGAGCAGTTGATGCCACATGTATGTTGTCCCGCCCCAGGCGTTGTGAACCTGCGGCGCGTGCGGGCCGGAGTATGTGAACTCTAACACTGGATACTTCTTCGACGGGTCGAAGTCGGGCGGGCGGATTATCATCGCCTCCATCGGAAAGCCGTCGCGCGTCTTCACCTGAAGGAACTCCGGCCTGCCGAGCTTGTACTCGCCGAGGGCTTCGACCCTGTTCTCGTCAACGACGCGCACGAGCGAGCCGTCTGACTTGAAGAGCCTTACTTGCGGCGGCGTGTTGATGTCGCTCCAACGATCAACGAAGAGCGTGTTAGTCGGGTTGAAGTTTGCGTTGTGCGTCCCTTCGGTCTGAGTCAGGCGCGTCAGGCCGCTGCCGTCGAGGCGGACGCGATAGACGTGCTCGGCGATGTGGCTGTGCTCTGTTCCGTGGAAGTATATGAAGCCCGACGACTCGTCAACGCCGTCTATCCCTCGCACCTCCCACTTGCCGTCCGTAATCTGCTTGATGAGCCTGCCGTCCGGCGAATAATGATAAAGGTGCATCCAGCCGTTGCGCTCGCTGCGCCAGAGGAACGAGCCGTCTTTGAGCCAGTCCGGGTTGTCGTCCGTCGGCTCGACCCACGCGCGCGTCGTCTCGCGAAAGAGTTTTGAACTCTTGCCGGTCGAAGCTTCTGCCGCGTTCAAATCCAGAAACGTCTGCTCGCGGTTCTGCGCCTGATAGACGACGCGTCGAGAGTCGGGCGACCACGTGACGCGCACGAGGAGCAAGTCCGCGGGCTGATACTCCGCCGTGTCAACCCATCGCGTGTCGCCGCCCGCGGCTTCGACGATGCCGAGTTTGGCGAAGGGGTTCGGGTCTCCGGCGAGCGGGTAGGGCGTGTCTTCCAAAACCTGCCGGCGCGGGATGTGGTCAACGACGGGAAAGTCGTGGACGGGCTTTTCGTCGAGGCTCAAGTAAGCGATCCGCGTTGAGTCGGGCGACCACCAGTAGCCGCGCTTGTTGCCACGCCCGTAAACCTCTTCCTCGTAAACCCAGTCGAGCCGACCGTTGAAGGTCGTATCGCTGCCCGTCTTCGTCAGACGACGCTCGTGCCGCGTCGCGAGGTCTATCACGTAGAGGTCGCCGCCGCGCACGAAGCTGACCATTCGCCCGTCGGAGCTGAAGTCTTCCTCCGACTCTTCTTCGGGGTCGGTCGTCAGCCGCGCGGCCGTGTCGGAGTTCAACTCGTAGTAGATGAGGTCTGAGTTGAAGTTGATGACGACGGCGTTCTGCGCCGGATTCAGATGATACGAAGCCCTGTGCGCGAGCCTTCTGGCGTCGTCGGCGCTGATCGCAGGGAGCTTCATGAGCGCGGCCTCCATCTTCGCCGCGTCGAAGAACGGGACGGCCTCGCCCGTCCGCGCGTCAATCTTCATCAACTGCGTCGCGCCGCTCGCGGTCTTGCCCTGAAGGTAGTGCTCGCCGTCGCTCAGCCATTCGATTGGCGCGGGCGGCGGGCCGCCGAAGTTCACTCGTTTTACGGGGTCGAAGATGTCTTCGACCGTGAGCACTTTGCTCTGCGCCGCGGCCAACGCGGGAAGGCAGAGCAGCAGCAGCGCGACAAGAGCGGGGATATGTTTTCTGTTTCGCATCATTTTTTCTCGCGGGGCGATACAAGGTTGTCCGAGGCGTTTCGCTCGCGCGTGAACGCACGGAAGTTCACTGCTTCGACGCGGCGCTGGCTTGCAGGTCGCCGCGCACGAATCGAAGGAGGTCGTCGATCTGTTCGTCTGTCAGGGAATACTTGAAGGGCGGCATTCCGTTCCCGCCGTCGTGAATCTGCTTGAGCAGGCGCTCGTCCGTGTCGGTCGCCGCGCGGCCTTCGCACAAGGAAGGCGCTTTGAGCGTGCCGATCTGCTTGCCCTCGCCCTGCTGGCCGTGGCACGCGGCGCAGTTGCGCTCGAAGAGTTCGCGCGCGGGGTCTGCCGACTGCGCCCGCGCATCTCCGTGCGTCGAGCAGCCCGCCGACGCCAGCGCGAGGCACGCGAGCGCGAGCGTTAAAGTTTTCGCGAGGCGCGACGACACCCGCACGGTCTCACTTCGTGAATGCATCCCTTGCGAAGACGATAAACCGTAACGGCGCGAGTCCGCAAATCTAGAAGCTGAAGCGCACCTGAAGCTCGATGCGCCGGTTGCCCGCCTGAGTCACGCCGCCGCCCGCACCGAAGCGACCCGCGCTCGTCGTTGACTCGCCGAACAGAGGCGAACTCAGGTTGCTGACCGGCACGTTCAGGTTCGAGTGGTTAAAGATGTTCTGCCCGCTGACTGAGAAGGTCACGTTGTAGCGCTTCTCCGTGTCGTCGCCGCCGCCTCCGCCCGAACCGCTGCCGCCGAAGATGTCTCCGCCTCCGCCACCACGCCCGCCGCGTCCACCACCGCGACCGCCGCCGCCGCCTCCGCGACCGCCACCACCGCTCGCTCCACCGCCGCCAGCGCCGGCGACCTCGCCGAAGCCTATGGTCTTGCTCAGACGCATGTTGACGCTGAAGAACGCGGGGCCCGTGCCGTAGTTGCGCGGGATGATGATCTGTCCCGGCTGCGGGTCGAGGTCGAACGTGCCGTAGGGCGTGACGCGCACGCTCGGTCGCGAGAGGTCTGTCGCGAACGCCGGGCGCTCCGTGAACAGCGAGTCGCCGTTCAGGTCGCGACCGACGATGATGTTGAAGGGGCGTCCCGACTGGAACGTGACGAACGGGCTGGCGCGCAATCCCCAAGGCAGTCCGCTAATCGAGCCGAAGAGCGAGAAGCGGTGACGTATGTCTAGTGCGGAGCGCCCGTACTCGCCAGCGAGGTCGTACTGGTTTACGGGGAAGCTGCCCGCGCCGTCCGCATCGCTTTTCGCGAAGTTCAGAGAGTAGTTGGCCGTCAGCGAGATGCGCTGGCTGAAGCGGCTGCTGGCGTTGACGATGAGTTGGTTCTGATTGAAGCGCCCGCTCGACTCGTACTCGAAGACGTTGCCGAGCGCGGGGTTCGGTCGGACGAAGTTACCGTCCGCGTCGCGAACGGGTCGCCCAGACGCGTCCGTGAGCGGCGCGTTGACGTTGCGCGAGCGCAGAAGGTGAAGCGTGCGCGCGGCGATGTAGCTCACCGAGAGCGTCGCGTTGTGCGGGAGTTTGCGCTCGACGCTCACGGCGGTCTGCATCGTGTAGGGCGTGGTGATGCCGGGCGCGACCTGCCGCGTCGTCTGTCGTACCTGAAACGCAGAGAGTTGCGCGGTCGTCGGCACAAAGGGGAAGAGGTCGAGGATTGAAAGGCCGTCGGGCGTCGCGTTCGTGACGAGGAACTGCTGCTGGTTCGTGCCGTTGAAGCGCTCGGCCTGCAAAGTAAGGTTCTGCCCGAAGCGCGTGTAGAAGATTCCGAAGCCGCCGCGTATGACCGTCTTCTGGTTGCGCGGGTCTTTGGAAGGCGACCATGCGAAGGCGAGCCGCGGGGCGAAGTCGAGATTGCTGTGGATGTTGTTCTGAACCTCGTAGCGGAGGCCCAGCGAGATGGTCAGGTTCGGGCGATAGCGCCAGTCGTCCTGTATGAACGGCTCGAAGTCCGCGTAGGTAACGTTGGCCTCCGGGTTGCCGCCTGAGATCGAGAACTGCGTCGCGCCGCCGCCGAGCGCGCGAACCTGCGCGGGGCTAAGACCTTGCTGTTGAAAAAGAAGCGTGCGGCGGTAACGCTCGATGCTCGTTATCTCGACGAACAAGGGATTGCCGTTTGCATCCGTGACGATCTGATTGTTGGCGTCGAGTTGCGGCGCGAGTCCGCCCGCGAAGGTGAATGTGCCGGCGAAGTTCTGCTGCGACGCGTCGCGCAGGCGGTCGTAGCGAAGCCGCGCGCCCACCTTGAGCGAGTGCGTGCCCATCGTCCATGACGTGTAGTTCTGAAGCTCGAAGTTGTCGTCGTCGCTGAACGAGAGTCCGACCTGCGCGCCGCCGCCCGTGAAGGCGTCCGAGACGCTGATGATGGGCGCGAATGTTCCGCCCTGCTGGTTCGTCCGGTCGCGCTCGTACTGGAAGCGCGTCTCGTTGATGATCTTCTTGTTGATGACTGCGGTCTCGGTGGCCTGTACGGTCTGCTGCGTGTTCGTCGAGTTGAAGGCGCGCGACGGCAGGCTGAAACCGCCGACTCCTTGATTCACGTTCGACCCGTGCTCGTATGTGTAGCGCGCGACGAGCGTGTTCGTCGCGTTGATCTGGTAGTCAACGCGCGGGCTGAAGGTCGTGCGGCGGCTCGGCGTCACGACCGTCTGGTTGAAGCCGACGGGGTTGAGCGAAGGATCGAGTATGACGGCCTGCACGACCGCGTCGTCGTCCGTGTCGCGCTTCTCGAAGTCGAGGAAGAACGAAGCCTTCTTCTTCGAGATCGGCCCCGAAAGGTTGCCGCCGAAGCGGCGCGACTGGAAAGGCGCGCGCGTCGCCGCGAACGGCAGACGCGAGTTCAGAGACTCGTCGTTGAAGTTGAAGAAAGCCTGACCGCGGAACTTGTCCGTCCCGGGCTTTGTGAAAATCTCGATGCGACCGTAGCCGAGCCGGTCGTACTCGGCGGAGAAGGGATTGCGGTTGATGCGAATCTCGCGTATGGATTCTTTCGGCGGAAGTCTCCCGCCCGTGAAGCCGTCAACGTAGATTTGCGCGCCCTCGTCCGAACCCGACGAAGGCCCTGCAAGCGCCTGCAAGGCTTCGGACAAATCGTCGGGGTCGTCGGGCAGAGCATCGAGGTCTTTGCCGCGCAGCACGAGCGCGCCCGTGTTCGCTTCAGGCTCGGTGCTGACGGGCGCTTCCGCCATGACCGTCACCTGCTCCTGCTCTATCGTGGCGTTGAGCGTGATGTTGAGCGGCTCGGTTCGGCCCGCCTGCACCTCGACGGCGGCGTTCTCGTAAGCCGCGAAGCCCGTTTGTGCGACGCGAATCGTGTAGCGGCCCGGCGCGAGCGACGTGAAGACATAGTTGCCCTGCTGGTCGGTCGTCGCCGTCTTCGCAACTCCCGCGGCGTCGGTCGCCGTCACGACCGCGCCTATGATGATGCCGCCGAGTTCGTCCGAAACCTTACCGCGCAGCGTGCCCGAAGACTGCTGCGCCGACGCCGGGACTAGAAAGGACAGAACCGCGCACGTCAGGACTAGCGCCCGACACGACCTTCTATAAATCTCTTGCATCTTCCTCTTACCCTGCCCTGTAACTTCCGTGCGGCTAACGCTGCGGCGGCACGCGCTCGCCGCCGCCTGTGCCGCCGCCGATGACATCGCCGGGCAGACCCGGACTCATCCCGCGCCCGCCCTGACCGCCGCGCTGCCCCGGCTGCATACGACGCAGGATGTCGGCGTCGCCCGTGACGAGCGTTATCGCCGTGACGCGCGAGGCGTCCGAACCGGGCGTCGCCGTGACGCTGACCGCGTCGCCCTTCTTCAAGTCCGCGACCGCGACCGTAGGCAGATTGTCGAACATCTGCTGGAAGCCGCCGCCGCCGCGACGCGCTCCGTCGGGGCCGCCGCCTTCGCGCCTCCGACGCCTTTCGCCGTCGCCGCCGCCCGCTGACTGTGAGCCGCCCGCGTTCGCTTGACCCGAAGCATCGCCTGACGCCGCGCGCTGCTGCCGACGCTGCTGCGCCTGCGCCGCTCGATCCGTAATCATCTTCGCGACCTCCGGCGTGATGCGCCGAAGGGTCGAGTGCGGGCCGAGCGCGACCGTCACGGTCTGGGCCGTCTGGTCGTTCTTCACCGTCAGTTCGTTGCGTGCCGCGTCCACGGAAGTTATCTGGCCGGAGAGACGCGTGAAAGAGCCTGCGATGATCTCGTCGGCGCGGAAGCTCTTGCCGTCGGTGCCACGCTCGCCCGTCGCGCGCACGGTGTCGCCAACCTTCAAGTCGGCGAATGAACTCGGCTGCGCGTCGCTCGCGCGCGTCGAGTCGGGCGCGTTGCGGAGGAAGCGCACGTTGCCGGATGCGTCGAGCGTGATCGGCTCGACGGCGTCGCGCCCGCGCGTCTGCAAGACGATCTGCTTCTTCGACGCGTCGAGCGACGCGACGCGACCGTTTAGTCGGTGCGCGGGGTCGAAGGCGGGCGCGGCGGCACGGCCCATCACGATGAGTTGTCGCGCGGGCGTCGAGCCGCCGGTCGGCGTGACTCCGACGGCGAGCACGCGGTCGCCGACGTGAACGTCAGAGGCGGCGACATGCGCCGCCTTCTCCAGCGTCGTCTCGCCCGGAGGCAGACGCAGGTAGGCCGTCTTCTCGTCGGTTGAGACGGTGACTGTCTCGCCCGCGTCTGTGTGAACCGTGACCGTGTTGGCCGAAGCGTCAACTGCCGTCACGTCCCCGACGACGCGTTGCCGCGCGGGGCGGGGCGCGGCGCTCTGCGTCGAAGAATCCTGCGGCGTCTGCGCCTTCGCCGCGCCCGCGTAAATGACTGCAAGCGCCGCGAGGGCGCAGGCCGATAAAATCTTTTTCATCTCTTTCACCACTACTTTCCGCTTTTAACAGGGAGTTGAAGTCCGCTTTGACAAAACCTAGGACACGCTGCGGCGCGGCGCGGTTACAGCCAGAGCCTCCGAACGCACGCGCCCCGCCCGGTCGCGACTCAGCACACGCCGCGCGGCTGGCCGCGAGAGACGCCGAGCCGTGTATCGCCGTCCGGGGAAAGTTTTTCAGGGGATGAGCAGAATATAGCGCAACTCAGCGGCAAAATCAGTCTCGCCGCGCACGCCGCCGGCGCACAAAATTTCGATGCGCGCTCAAAGGGCTTGCGACCCTCGCGTGACGCAGGACTGCGCGGCAGGAATCAGTCCTCTTTGCTCGCCTCGCCCGCGACTTGCGCGTGCCCGAGCGCGGCGACGAGCGTCGTGCCTCCGATGATGTTGCCCGCAAGCGTCGGCGCGAACCAAGCCGCGAACGCACCCCAAGACGCACCGCCCGACACAACGACGTACAAGACATCGACCGACCCGGCGATGATGTGCGAGAACCCGCCGAGCGCGACCAGATACGTCATCACGATGACGACGAAGAAGCGCGCCGACTCCGACGCCGGAAGCATCCAGACCATCAGCGCGATCAGCCATCCGGCGAAGACTCCCTTGAGTAGAGTCAGCGCCCACCAACTCCGCATCGTCTCGCGCCCGATCTCGCCGAAGGTCTGTCGAACCTGCGGCTCGAACAACTCGGTGTGGCTGATGACGAAGGCGAAGGCGAGCGCGCCCGCGACGTTCGCCGCGAGCACGACCGCCCAGAGCCGCGCGACACGCGCGAAGGTCGAGGCGAAGGGGCGCTGCAAGAGCGGGAGAATGACCGTCAGCGTGTTCTCGGTGAAGAGTTGCTGGCGGCCCAGTATGATGCAGAGGAAGCCGACGCTGTAACCGAGGTCGGCGACGAGCGGACGCCACGGTGCGTCCGGCAGGTGCGAGCGCAGAAGCCCCTCGGCGACGAGCGAGAATCCCATCGAGAGTCCGGCGGCGAGTCCGTCCCACGCGAGCGTCGCCGGGGAGCGCTTGAGTTCGTGCTCGCCCTCGCCGCGTATCGTCTCGTAAACGACTTCGGTACGCGGCGCGCTCTTGCGCTCAACGTCCTCGCGCTCCCTGTCGGACAGTTTGGGCCGGCCCGCGCCCGGCTCAGTCTTCTCTTTCGCTTTCGACTTCAATCAGTCCTCTCTTTCGCTTTCGACTTCAAAATGACACCGCTCCAACTTTCTCGACGCGAGTTTCGTCGGCAAAGGCAAAGAAGAACTAAGGGGATTCGTCTTGGGGGATTGTTTGACAGACTTCCGACGTGCGTCGCCCGGTAGCGCAAACAAAAAGGCGGCGCAAAAATAAAGCGGGCGCGACGAATTTTGGGATCCATCGCGCCCACTCATGGCAACGGTCACTGTCCTCACCCCAGCAACCGTCTAGGCATTTGGATTCACCGCATGCCCGGGTTGAAGAGAATATAAAACTTCCGCGCGTTGGATGCAACTATTAACTTTAAAAAATTTTGCCGCGCGAAAAAATTTACATTCGCCCGGATATTTTCTCGCGGCGGGGACATTTCTTTGGCGGTTGCTGCCCGCGAATTTTAGTCCGTCTCTAAGACGCCGCGAGGCCAAAAGCTCTCAAAAACCCAACGTTTTAGCCGTTTGCGCCGAGCGCCGACGCCGCTTCCGCCGGCAGCGGCGAAGAGAATTCCAGCCGTTCGTTCGTCGCCGGATGCCGGAAGGCGAGGCGAGAGGCGTGCAGGCAAAGTCGCGCGTGAGCGTCGCCGCCGTAGAGCGTGTCGCCGACGACCGCGTGCCCTGCGTGCGAGCAGTGAATCCGCAACTGATTTGTCCGGCCCGTCACAGGCTCAAGCTCGACGAGCGTCCGTTCGCCGTTCGTTTCCAACACGCGCAGCCGAGTCTCCGACGGCCTGCCGCCGTCGAGCACGCACCAGCGCGGTCGTGCCTGCTCGTCACGTCCGATGGGCGCGTCGATTATCAACTCTTCCGATTCGACGCGCCCGCACAGGACGGCGAGATACCTTTTCTCGACGAGGCGACGCTGGAAGTGCTGCGTCAGGCGGCTGAGCGCGGTCTGAGTCTTCGCGACGACCAGAAGCCCCGAAGTGTCTCGGTCGAGCCGGTGGACGATGCCGGGGCGAATAAATTGCCGGTCGCGGAATTCTGAGCGTGAATTTGCCATGTCGCACGAATCGTCAACGCGAAGCACACGCGGGCGTGCGGCGTCAGCCGGCGAAGCGATGCCTTCGTCAATCCGACTTACGAATCCCAAATCCGGCGATGGGTTAAGGTGGTATGCGAGCGCGTTGGCGAGCGTGCCCCGCTTGACGCCGCGCGAAGGATGGACGAGGACGCCCGCGGGTTTGACGACGACGATCAGGTGTTCGTCTTCGTAGACGACTTCGAGCGCGATTGCGTCCGGCGTCATCGAGTTCGGCGTCTCGTCGAAGGCTTCGACTTCGACGGCGTCGCCCGCCGCGAGGCGGACTCCGGCGCGCGCCTCCAAGCCGTTCACAGAGCACGCGCCGCGCCCGAGCAGATTCGCGATGCCCATCCTGCTCAGGCGCTGGAGGCGCGAGGCGAGAAACTCGTCGAGCCTCTGACCGGCTGAATCCTCTTCGATCAGGAATCGCGACGGCACATTCATCGGGTACGCTTCGATGCTACTCTTTGTTTGAGTCAAAGGACACTTCAACGCCCGCGCATGAGCGCGCGATGCTCGACCATCAGGCAGCGATCCTGCACGACCTTTATTCCGGCGCGCGCGAGCCGCTCCGCCGCGCGGTCGTCGCGGATGCCTGATTGGAACCATACCGAGCGCGGGCGCTTTGCGAGAATGTCCTCGACGTGCGGCGCGATGTCTTGCGAGCGCCGGAAGACGTTGACCATGTCCACGTCGCCGGGAATGTCCGTCAGCTTTCGATAAACTTCGAGTCCGAGTATCCGCGTCACTTCCGGGTAGTAAACCGGCACGGGCACGACTTCGAGTCCCGCAGCGACGAGGTACTTGGGAACGTAGAAGGCGGGCTGGAAGCTCTGCGCCTCGGTCTTCATTCCGAGCACCGCGACGCGGCGCGTCTCCGCGAGCAACTCCGTGAGTCCCTCGTCCGTCTCGATCAGATTCTCACGCCATCTGCTCTCGTCTTCGAATTCAGCTTCACTCTTCATCTTGCCTCCTGCAACTTTCTCACTCGTACCGTCGAACGTTCACTAAGCGGACGCGCGACGCCGAAACGGTACGCCGAAACGTCCGGCGCGCGCGCCAGACTCCACTCATTTTATTTGCTCTAAGCTCCGCGCGACAACTTCTGCAAGCATAGTACCAAGTGCGCACGCGGCCTCGCGCAAAGCGTACGAGCATAAGTTCTCGAACGCCCGAAACTGCGGCTTTTTCCTGCCAGTTTTGCATAGAAGCTGAACTAAGTCGTCAAAAATTTTCCTCCTCTGTTGTGTGATGCTGTGCTATCATCGGCTCACCTTTTCCCTGTAGACTAATTCGACAGAGTGGTTGACTGAAGGCCCCTCGACCACGAAGTTTTTTCTGAGGAGGCAACGAATGGTTCAAGCAGCCGTAGCGCAAAAGCCGTCGGTCATCCCGAAACCGAGATTGAGGGAGTTGGGCGTTTACTCGCTCCCGGACGGGAGAGAGTTCATCGTCAGCACGATCTATCACGACGGGTGCAGCCTCTACACGCCGCACGCGTGGGAGACGTTCGGGACGGCGGAGTATTGGGTTGACAAGGACGGTCGCCTGCTCCATCGCGGGGTGTCGAGCATCTGGGCGATGCAGGATTTGAGAGACACAGGCAAGAGCGCGAGTTACCCGAGGCCCGTCCTGCGTTAAACTCACAGTCATCATCGGCTCCGGTCACACATCATCAGGGCGTCGCCGTACAAGGGCGCGCCCTTTCAAATTCTCCGCGCGCCTCCGGCGACGCCTCCCGACATCTTCACGCGTCAACTCCGTTTGAACTTCGCGCGTCAAAGCCCGCACACGTCTTCATTCAAAGCCGAAACTCTGGCACGCGGCGTGTCTTAAGCGGCGTGTCTTAAGCCGTAGCGCGCGCCTTCATGCTATCGAAGGTCGAAACTCCCGACCGACGCGCCCTAGCTATGCTGCGTTTCGCCCGTTCCGGCGACTCATCGGGAGCAACAGGTTTCAAGGAATCTTAGACCGATTTGACTTTTATATTCGCCATGCCCCGGCTCAGGATTCTTTCACTCGCACTCTTGTGTCTGCTCGTCTCCGGCGGTCGCGCGGCGAGCGCCGCGTCGGGCGACAGCGACGCGCGCAGGGCCGAGGCCATCGCAGCGAAACTCCGACTGCTCGACGCCGCAGCCGCGTCCGGCGACGCCGACGCTTATCGAAAGCTCGCGTGCAAACTCTTCCCCGGCCTCTTCGTCTCGGTCTCGCAGCTTCACGACGGCGACTTGAAGACAGACCTCTCGACCGCCGTCTCGCTCTACGAGTCTGCGCCGCGAGCGCGCGGCAAGACGACCGACTGCGAGCGCGAGTTGCGCCAGTCTTACTTCCGCCTCTGCCGCGAGAACACGGGCGACCGTGCGAGCCTGCTCGTCGCGAAGGCGCGTATGCACGCGCGCTGGGCCGAGGCCGAGTTGAACTACCAGCGCGGCGCGCGCGACGCGGCGACGCGCGACACGCTCGCGCAGGTTCGCGCCGAGCGGAGCACAGACCTCTCGCTCGCCGCCGAGGCGCTTCGCGCGCTCAAAGAGCTTGCGGAAAAAGCGGACGCGGCATCGCCCGGCGAACGGCGGCTCTCGTCGTCGGGCGAATCGGCGAGGCGGCTCGCCGAAGACTTCTCCGCCCCGCTCGAAGAGGTTGACCGCATACTCGCGTCGCTGCCGCGCGACTCTGCATACCGCGTCCTCAGCAACGCGCGCGACGCCTTTCGCGATGGACTCTACTGGCAACTCAAGACGCTTCCCGCGAGCGCTCTCGTCGTCAACGCGAACTCCCTCGCCGACCCCGACCCTCTACGGCAGGCCGACATCAACTCGAACGCCGCCGCGCGCGCCGCCGCCGACAACCTGCGCGGCGCTCAAAAGTTCATCAGAAGAGCGGAAGAAACGTTGAAAGAGAGATGAAGACGAAAGGAAGAAAGGGTGTCGGGTTTTAGGTTCTAGGTTTTGGTAGTCCCGTTGCCGTGCGGCCCGCCCAAAACCCAACACCTAAAACCCGACACCCTTTCTTCATGAGAGGTGTGCGAGACGGTTGCGCGCCTTCGTGATCTTGCGCGCGACTCCGGCGGCCAACTGCGCGAGCGTGTCGCGCCCCTCGCGCGCTTCGGCGTCGGCGTCGAGCATGAGCCGGTATAGTCTGTCCTGCTTGACGCGCTTGATGCCGAACTCGACGGTGATGAGTTCTTCCTTGAGGTTGACGATGCGCGCGGCGGCGTCCCGCGGCTCGCCTTCACGCGAGGCCGAGGCACAGAAGGATTGCAACTGCTCGTCGCCGAGAAGCGTCGAGAGGCTCTCGGCGTCGCCGTCGCGGTAGGCGCGCGATGCCTCGGCCATGATCGAGTGGCGACGGCGCGCTTCCTCTTCATCCGCCGCGTGGTCGGGGTGAAACATCCGCGCGACAGACCAGAAGAGTTTGCGCAGACCCGTCCCGCCCGTCGCGGCGCGCGGCGGCGGCTCGTAGAAGTCCGCTGCGTCCGCCTGCTCGCCTTCCGACTCGTCGAGTCCGGCGAGTCTCGATTCGGCACGTCGAATCTCGCGCTCGACCTCGGCCAACTCGGCGAGCGGGCCGCCGACGATTCTCGCGTAGCGCTCCTTGAATTCGCGCAACGACTCCTGAAGCGACGCGAGTTCGGCCCGCCGCTCGTCGAGCAGCGCGGCGAGCCGCCCGGCTTCGAGCAAGGGGTCGGACGCGTCGTTCGGCGCGGTCGTTTGGAGTTGAAGTCCCGGCACGTAGATTTCAGCGAGCCTCGCCCGGCCAGTTTAGCAGACGCCTCGGACACACGTCGCCGTGCAGGCGCACTCGTGCCCGCAGGTCATTGCTCAACACGGTCGCTTGTCCGCGACTTCCAGGAGGGACTGAGCCGGACGGGCCCCTTCTGCCCGTCCGCCTCTCTGAACAGTTAAGGCGTGATAAGACCTTTCTTAATGTTGCGCTGCCACGCCTCGAAGTTCTTCACGCGTCGCTTCGCCTGTTTACGTGTCAGGTTCATTTTCTCTGCGACGAAGTTGATGCGCTCCGTGCGGTCGAGCTTCTTGTTGTGTGGGACGCCGGGCGCTTGAAGGTAGATGTCGTATGCGCGCTGCCACTCTTCTTTGACATCCGGCGTCGCTTGCTTGCCGCGTAGCTCTGGCATATCTATCTGCTGTTCCTCTTTCGCAGGGGATTCATTTCACAGTGTCCTGATTATACGTCAGAGCGTACTCACACTTCCACACCACGTTCGCACTTTACAAAAGCTTAACAGGTTTAGGACGCGCGCGAGACGCAATTAAAGCTTCATCGGGGCTTCGGGCCACGAGTGCCGCGGGTATCGACGACTCAACTCGCGGCGCACGCGCGGGTAGTGTCGCGACCAGAACCCGGCGAGGTCAGTCGTTACCTGCACGGGGCGCTGGTTCGGTGCGAGCAGTCGCAGCACGAGCGGCTCGCGACCGCCCGCGATGCGCGGCCCCTCGCTCATCCCGAAGAAATCCTGAAGGCGCGAGGCGACGTAAGGCGCTTGCCCCGCCTCGTATCGCACGCGTGCCTGACGACCGCGCGCGAGCGTCACGCGCTCCGGAGCCATACGCGCGAGCAGCTTCGACTGATGCGGCGACAACTTCCGCTTCAACGACTCGAACAACTCGCCGGCTCGCGCCGCCTCTCGCAACTCCGCGAAGCTGCGCCGGCCCTCGCACATCACGGCGAGCGCCTCGCTCACCTCTGCGTCGCCGAGCGCGGGCAGGTTCTCTTCGGGGAACGTCCGCGCGACGAACTCGACGCGCGCGAGGAAGCGTTCAAGCTCGCCCGGCTCGACAAAGGCTCGCGCACCTGCTTCGAGCGCGGCGTCCGCGAGCACGCGCGTCACCTCTTCACCTTCGGACTTATCGGCGCGCCACTCTTCGACGACGAGGTTGTCATAGACGAGTCGCCGCACGACCTCGACGCGCTCGCTTTGCGCGTTCCAACGCGCATCGACTTTTTCCTTGAGCGAGTCGGCAAAGAGGTCAAGCAGCCAGTCCGGCTCTATCGCGCTGGCGAGCCGCACGATAGTCTTCGCGGCTCGCGAGCGCGCGTTGTCGTCGCCGCGTTCCTCCGCGTCAACGGCGACGAGGAACTCCGCGCCGCGCACGACGCTCTCCGGCGCAAGCTCCGCGGCCCCGCCACCTGCGAGCAACAACTCGACGCCGTCAACGCGCCGCCCGCCCGGCTCGCGACGGCGCGCGACTCGATCCGGGTATCCCGCGAGAATCGAAATCAAAATCGCCTTCTCTTGTTCGTCCGAGAGTGCGCGCGCATCCGACATCGCGCGCTCGACGCCGACGCCCGGCCCCTTGAGTCTTTGTCGAAGCTGCCTGCTCACGCGCTCTACGGCGCGCACGGCGTTCGCATCGAGAGAGAGTGCGCGCAAGGATGCGGCGCTGAAGCCGCGCGACTCTGCTTCGGCGAAGAGGTCGAGAAGTTCGAGCAGGTCTGAAGAGCCGCGCGTCGTCGCGTCGCGCGTCGCCGGCCCGCGCTCTGTGCCGCCCAGACGGACGCGCCCGCCGCGTATGTCGCGCTCGGAGATGAGCGCGGCGACCGTGCAAGCCTCGCGTGCGACGCCGCGCGGCGCGGCCTCGACGACGATGCGCGCGAGACGCGGGTGAAGCGGGAGGCGAAGCATACGGCGGCCCGCGTCGCTCAAGCGTCCCGCTTCGTCGGTCGCGCCGAGTCGCCGCAGCAGATCGTCCGCCGCTTCGAGCGCGTCCGGCGAAGGCGCTTCAAACCAGTCGAAGCCTCGGAGGTCGCCGACGCCCGCGGCGCGCAACTCCAGAACGGTCTCCGCGAGGTCGAGCCTTCGGACTTCCGGCGTTTCGTGTTCGGCGCGCGCGTTAAAATCCTGCGCCGTGTAGAGCCGAAGGCAGCGGCCCTCGCGCGTCCGGCCCGCGCGGCCCGCGCGCTGCGCCGCGCTCGCACGGCTGACG
Source organism: Pyrinomonadaceae bacterium (assembly GCA_035474235.1). Classification (GTDB taxonomy): domain Bacteria; phylum Acidobacteriota; class Blastocatellia; order Pyrinomonadales; family Pyrinomonadaceae; genus QHXN01. Next base: position 3,086 of record DATINM010000036.1, on the reverse strand, counting down.
CGCGCGACCTTCAGCATGGGCAGACCCGACCAGTGCGAGTGGCTCGCGATGCGCGCGAGGCCGGAGTCAACGACGGCGACGACGCCTTCAATCGTCAACGAAGTCTCGGCGACGTTCGTCGAGAGAATCACCTTGCGCCTGTCGGCGGGTCGAATGGCCGCGTCCTGCTCCGGCGCAGGCAGTTCGCCGTGCAGCGGAAGCAACGTCAAGCCGGCTTCAGCCGCGACCGACGAGCACGCTTCCTGCGCTCGACGTATCGCCGACGCGCCCGGAAGGAAGACGAGCACGTCGCCGTCCAGACCTTCCGACAAGAGGCGTCGCAGCGCGCCTTCGACCTGCGACTCAAGCGGTCGCTCGTCGTGTCGTGCGAGGTGCTCGACATGCACGTCGAAGCGTCGGCCTTCGGAACGAAGCACCGCGCAGTCGAGGTAAGCCGCGACCGGCGCGGCGTCGAGCGTCGCCGACATCGCGACGATTTTTAAGTCGGGCCTTTCGTTTCGCTGAAGCCTTCGCAGAAGCGCGAGCGCGATGTCTGCTTGCAGGTGTCGCTCGTGAAACTCGTCGAGCACTACGCAGCCGACGCCTTCGAGCCGCGGGTCTGCGAGCAGGCGGCGCGTCAGCACGCCCTCGGTCAAAAAACGTATGCGCGTTCGCGGCCCCGCGACCTCTTCAAAGCGGATTTTGTAGCCGACCGTTTCGCCGACTCGCTCGCCTCGCTCTTCGGCGACTCTACGCGCGGCCATGCGCGCAGCGAGTCGCCGCGGCTCAAGTACGAGCACGTCGTCGCCGCCGGTCACCGAGTCGAGCAAAGCAGGAGGCACGCGCGTCGTCTTGCCCGCGCCCGGCGGCGCTTCGACGACGAGGTTCCGAGCGTGCCGAAGAGTCGCCATAGCTTCGGGCAGTATCTCGTCTACGGGAAGCCTCTGCATGAGGAGTTCGTAACCGAACGGCGCGCGGTTGGCAAGGCGAGAGAAGCGTGCCGCGTCGCGCTTCGCGGCTCGACGTTTGAAGGACTGGCCGCGGCGCGACCGAAGTCGGAATTTCAGAGAATCGTGATTTTTACGACAGCAACACGGGCGATGATTGGTCTTTTCAAACGCGGCGCGTTTAAGATTGCGCGCGAACGAATTACTTAAAAAGGACGGGGTTCGAGAATGGAGGCTGCGAGTCTTGGAAGGAGTCTGTCGCGGAGGCTGCCCGTGGGCGCGGAAGTTCTCACGCGGGGCGGCACGCACTTTCGCGTCTGGGCACCGAGGCGCGAGCGCGTCGAGGTCGTCTTCGAGGGCGGCGACGAACAATCAACTTTAGAGCTTGAGCGTGAAGACGGCGGCTACTTCTCTGCGCTTGCCGCGAACATCGGCGACGGCGCGCTCTATCGATTCCGGCTCGACGGCGACGACTATCTTTACCCCGATCCCGTCTCACGTTTTCAGCCCGGTGGGCCGCACGGGGCTTCGCGCGTCGTTGACCCGTCGAAGTTCCGTTGGACGGACAAAGAGTGGCGCGGCGCAACGCTTCGGGGGCAGGTCATCTACGAGCTTCACGTCGGCGCGTTCACGCGCGAGGGAACTTTGGACGCGGCGCGGCGCGAACTCGAAGAACTCGCGCGGCTCGGCGTGACGTGCGTCGAGTTGATGCCGGTCGCCGAGTTTCCGGGTCGCTTCGGTTGGGGTTACGACGGCGTCGGGATGTTCGCGCCCACGAGACTCTACGGCGAACCCGACGACCTCCGTCGCTTCGTCAACGACGCGCACAATCTCGGCGTCGCCGTCATACTCGACGTTGTTTACAACCACTTCGGCCCCGATGGAAATTACCTGCGCCAGTTCGCGGAAGACTACTTCTCGAAAAAGCACGAGACGCAGTGGGGCGAGGCCATCAACTTCGACGGCGAGAACTCGGGGCCCGTGCGCGAGTTCTTCCTCGCGAACGCGCGCTACTGGATCGAGGAATTTCACTTCGACGGCCTTCGGCTCGACGCGACGCAGAGCATCTTCGACGACTCCGCGGAACATCTGCTCGCCGCGCTCGCGCGCGAGGTGCGCGCAGCCGCCGCCGGGCGCGGGACGATCATCGTCGCCGAGAACGAGGTGCAGGAGTCGCGTATAGCGCGCGCGACCGAGCGCGGCGGCTACGGATTGGACGGACTCTGGAACGACGACTTTCATCACAGCGCGGTGGTCGCGCTCACAGGGCGGAACGAAGCCTACTACACCGACTACAAGGGCACGCCGCAGGAGTTCATCTCAGCCGTCAAGTACGGCTACCTCTATCAAGGCCAGCGCTACAAGTGGCAGCGAGCGCGGCGCGGCAAGCCGTGTTTGGACTTGAAGCCGCAGGCGTTCGTCGTCTTCATAGAGAACCACGATCAAGTCTCGAACTCCGCGCGTGGCGAGCGCCTGCACAGGCTGACAAGCCCCGGACGTTTTCGCGCGATGACGGCGCTCATGCTGCTCGTGCCCGGCACGCCGATGCTTTTCATGGGTCAGGAGTTCTCGTCGTCAGCGCCGTTCTACTACTTCGCCGACCACGAGCCGGAACTCGCCGAGAAGGTTCGACGCGGGCGCGCGGAATTTCTCGCGCAGTTCCGAAGCGCGGGAACAAAGCGGATGCGCCCGCACCTCGCAGACCCGAGCCGGGCGGAAACCTTCGAGCGGTGCAAGCTCGACTTCTCGGAGCGCGAAAAGAACCGCGAGGTTTACGAGATGCACCGCGACCTGCTCCGACTGCGCCGCGAGGATTCGGTCTTCAGCGCGCAAGCGCCGCGCGGCGTTGACGGCGCGGTTCTCGGCCCCGAAGCGTTCGTGCTCCGCTTCTTCGGCGAAGAGGGCGACGACCGTCTGCTCATCGTCAACCTTGGGCGCGACTTGAATCTCGACCCCGCGCCGGAGCCTCTGCTCGCGCCGCCCGAAGGGACGGTCTGGACGACGCTCTGGTCGAGCGAAGATTTCGACTACGGCGGCAGCGGCACGCCCGCGCTTGAGACGAAGAACAACTGGCGCATCCCCGGCCACGCCGCATTCGCGATGCGACCCGCGCACGCGGGCACCGTGCCCGACCCGGCGGGCCAGCGCGAAGGGACGAGC
>DATINM010000035.1:0-56412 GCA_035474235.1 Pyrinomonadaceae bacterium | reverse complement strand
ACAGCAGAAGCCCTTCGTCTATCAGGAAACGGACGGCGTGCGGCAAGAGGTCGAGAGCGGCTACTCACTCAAAGGCGTTGGCCGCGTCGGCTTTACGCTCGGCGCTTACGACACTCAAAGATCGCTCATCATCGACCCGGTGCTCGCTTATTCGACTTACCTCGGCGGCAGCGCCAACGACAGCGGCAGAGGCATCGCGATTGACTCGTCTGGCAACGCATACCTCACCGGACAAACCTTCTCGAACAATTTCCCCTTAGCAAACGCGATTCAGGGAACGTTCGGCGGCAGCAGCGATGCCTTCGTGACGAAGTTGAGCGCGAGCGGCTCGTCGTTCGTTTACTCGACCTACCTCGGCGGCAGCGGCGGTGATAGCGGCGCAGGCATCGCGGTTGACTCGTCCGGCAATGCATACGTCGCGGGGCAGGCCGGTTCGACGAACTTCCCCGTCACCGGCGGCGCATTCCAAACAACCATCGGCGGCTCAGCCGACGCATTCATCACGAAACTCAACGCCGGCGGCTCGTCGCTTGTTTATTCGACTTACGTTGGTGGAAGCAACTCGGATTTTGCTAACCACCTTGAGATTGATTCGGCGGGCAGCGCCTACATCACCGGAGTCACCTTCTCGACCAATTTCCCAACGGCGAACGCCATTCAGAGCGCCAGGTCCGGTAGCTCCACCAACGGGTTCGTAACGAAGCTGAACGCGGGCGGCTCGGCGCTCGTCTACTCGACTTATCTGGGCGGAACCGGGACTGTCGGCGATGACGGCAACGGCATCGCGGTTGACCCGGCGGGCAACGCATACGTCACAGGGTTTACATCCTCGACCAACTTCCCCGTGATGAATGCCATTCAAAGCACGTATGGCGGCGGCGAAACAGACGCCTACGTGGCAAAGCTGAACGCTGGCGGCTCGGCTCGGCTCTGCTCTACTCGACCTACCTCGGCGGGAGCGGCAATCCGGGGTCGCAGCAGGACAACGGCTTCGCCATCGCGACGGACTCCGCAGGTAACGCATACGTCACGGGAGCTACCGACGCGAAGAACTTTCCCGTGACGCCCGACGCCTTCCAGCCCGGCGGCGGAGCGGGCGGCGACGCCTTCATCGCCAAGATCGGCAGCTACGCCATCACGGCGCGTCCTCGACGCAAGCAATAACGGCATCAGCGGTGCGAACGTCACGCTGAGCGGCACGGACTCCGCCACCGCCACGACCGATGCTAACGGCAACTTCCACTTCCTCGACACAACGCCCGGCGGCAGCTACGCCGTCACGCCCTCCAAAGCGGGCTTCACCTTCAACCCTTCGTCCTTCAGCATCGGCAATCTCACAACGAACGTGCCCGGCATCCTTTTCACAGGCACGTCCAGCGCGACGCCGACGCCAACGCCGACTCCCACGCCGACACCGACACCGGCGGCAACCTTCTCATTCGGCGCATCGAGCTTCGCCGTCTCCGAAGGCGCAGGCTCGGCGCAAATCACCGTCACGCGCACGGGCGACACTTCGCAGGCCGCGACGGTTGATTACTCCACGACCGACGTCACGGCCAACGACCGCGGCGACTACACCACAGCCATCGGCACTTTGAGCTTCGCGCCGGGCGAGACGGCCAAGTCCTTCAGCGTCTTCGTCACCGACGACGCCTTTGCCGAGGGCGACGAAACGGTCAACATCACGCTCTCCGATCCTTCGACGGGCACGCAGGTCGGAAGCACCTCGACCGTCATCCTCACAATCGTTGACAACGATCCGGTCAACGCGACGAGCAATCCCATCGACTCGACCGCCTTCTTCGTCCGTCAGCACTACGTTGACTTCCTCAACCGCGAGCCTGACGCTTCGGGCCTTGCCTTCTGGACGAACAACATCGAGTCGTGCGGCGCAGACCAGCAGTGCCGCGCCGCCAAGCGTGTTGACACGTCGGCGGCCTTCTTCCTCTCGATTGAGTTCCAGCAGACAGGCTTTCTCGTCGAGAAGACTTATCGCGCCTCGTTCAACCGCTTCCCTGCCTTCCGCGAGTTCATACGCGACACGCAGGCGATAGGCCGAGGCGTGGTCATCTGTCAGCCCGGAGCGGACGCTCAGTTAGAGGCAAACAAGCAGGCGTTCTTTAACGAGTACGCCTCGCGCGCCGACTTTCTATCAATCTACGGCGGGCTGACGAACGATCAGTACGTTGACGCCCTGAACGCAAACACGGGCGGGTCGCTCTCCACTTCAGACCGTAACACGCTGGTTAACGGACTCAACGCTCATACGGAGACGCGCGCGACCGTGCTTCGTAAAATAGCGGAGAACGCGGCCTTCACGAGCAAGGAGTTCAACCGTGCGTTCGTTCTGATGCAATACTTCGGATACCTTAGAAGAAATCCGAACGATGCGCCCGACACGGACTTCTCCGGCTTCAACTTCTGGCTCGATAAACTCAACTCGTTCGGCGGCGACTTCAACAAAGCCGAGATGGTTAAGGCGTTCATCACTTCGAGCGAATATCGCCAGAGGTTCGGACAGCCCTAAATGCCAGACCTTACTTTCGCGCCCGGCGCTTGAACCCGCCGGGCGCGAGAGCATTTTCCAGAGCTTCAAATTCCACGCGCGGTCGTTTCGCGTCCGTGCCCGTCCATCGGATTCACCCTTCGTGCCTCCTTGCCACGCGCGCGGCGTTACCTTATAATCCGCCTCTTGCTCGGAGCGCCGTGGCGTTGCCAGTGGGTTTTCGGCCCACTTTTTCTTTTGGGCGCGAGGGCGATGTCGGGAAGGAGTCGGGGCGTTGGGCGAAGGGGGTTCGGTCGAGTCTCGCTTGAGAGAGGTCGCGGAGCGCGCGGCACGCGAGCGCGGAGTCGAACTCGTCCACGTCGAGTTCGCGGGCGGCGCTCGCTCGCCCATCGTCCGCGTCTTCATTGACAAGGCAGAAGGCGTCACCCACGAGGATTGCTCGGAGGTAAGCCATCACGTCGGCACGGTGCTCGACGTTGAGGACTTCATCCCCGGCTCGTACACTCTCGAAGTTTCCTCGCCGGGACTTGAGCGCGGGCTTTACAGCCGCGACGACTACGAGCGCTTCGCGGGACACCCGGCGAAGCTGAAGACGCGCGGAGCCTTGAATGGTCAGCGCAACTTCCGCGGGCGCATCGTGGGCTTAGAGGACGACGCCCTTCTGTTCGACGACAAGGCCAGCGGGCGCGTCCGCGTGCCGCTCTCCGAGATAGCGAAGGCGAATCTGGAGATTGACATCGAAGAAGAATTTCGGCTCGCGGAGGAGCGAGCGCGGGCGAGAAAAGAGGCGGGCGAAAATTGAACGGGCCGCAAGGGCCGGCAAGTATTCAAGCCGCCTCCGGCATCTAATCTCCGGTCTCCGAAGTCTCTAAAAATTTATGAGCGCATCCATCGGGCAAAGCATTGACGCGGTCTGCAAGGAAAAGGGCATAGACCGCGACGTGGTCATCGAGGCCGTTAAGGAAGCCGTGCGCGCCGCCGCCCGCAAGCAGTTCAAGTCGGGCGAGGAGGTTCAGGTCGAATGGTCGCCGGAGGTGGGATTAGAAATCTTCGCGTCGAAGGTCGTCGTCGAAGAGGTCGAGAATCCGGGTCGCGAGCTTTCGCTCGAAGAGGCGAAGGAACTCGCGGGCGACGAGGTTGAGGTCGGCGACGAATTGCAACTGCCGCTCCCCGTCGAAGACATGGGGCGCATCGCCGCGCAGACCGCGAAGCAGATTCTCTTCCAGAAGGTCAGAGACGCCGAGCGCCAGAACATCTACGAGCAGTACATAGACAAGGTCGGCGATCTCGTCAACGGCTACGTCAAGCGCTTCGAGCGCGGCGACATCATCGTTGACCTCGGCACAATCGAGTCAATACTCCCGCGCAACCAGCAGTCGCGCGGCGAGCAGTGGAATCAGGGCGAGCGCATACGCGTCATCATCGACGACGTGTCGAAGGAGTCGAAAGGCCCGCAGGTCGTCACCTCGCGCACAAGCCCGGAGCTTTTGAAGCGCCTGTTCGAGATGGAAGTGCCTGAGATTTACGACGGCACGGTCGTCATCAAGAGCGCCGTGCGTGAGCCGGGCGAGCGCGCCAAGATCGCCGTCGCTTCGACCGAGCGCGACGTTGACCCCGTGGGCGCGTGCGTCGGCATGAAGGGTTCGCGCGTGCAGGCCATCATCAGAGAGCTTCGCGGCGAGAAGATTGACATCATCGAGTGGTCGGACGAGCCTTCTGTGTTCGCCGCCAACGCGCTTTCGCCCGCGAAGGTCAATCAGGTTCGCATCACGGACATCGAGCGGCGGCAGATGGAAGTCATCGTCAACGAGGATCAGCTTAGCCTTGCAATCGGCAAGCGCGGTCAAAACGTTCGTTTGGCGACGAAGCTGGTCGGCTGGAACATTGACATCCGCAGCGAGGAAGAACTCAAGCGTGAGGTCGCCGCGCAGATGGGCGCAATGATCGCTTCGGGCGAGTCAGTGCCGCTCGAAAGGCTCGAAGGCATGAACCCCGCGATGGTCTCGACGCTCGCAGACCACGGCGTCGGCGACATCGAGTCGCTCGCGAACGCGACCGTTGACGACATCGCCGAGTACCTCGACGTGAGTATTGACAAGGCCGAGGCTCTCATCGCCGCCGCGGGCGCGGTCGTCGAGAGCGCGCGCGTCGCGGCGGAGAGCGAAGCTGGCGAGGGCGAAGCGGAGGGTGAGATGGTCGAACAGGGCGAGGAAGGCCGGACGGTCGAGCAGCACGCCGCGTCGGTCGAGGAAGACCCGAACGCCGAGGTCAGAGAGGTCGAGCCTTCCGAGGCGATGATCGCCGAAGGCTACGACGAGGCGGTCGAAACTCAGCCGCCCTTCATGGCCGAAGACCTCTCGCCCGACAACATTCTCGCAAAGGACGCAGCCGAACCCGTCGCGCTGACCGAGGCCGAGCAGATGTCCGCCGACGAGTTGCTGCTTCAGGGCGCGGGTCGCGACCTGCGGCCCGACACGATCACGCCCGCGCCCGACATCTCCTCGGCGGAGGCGGCTGTGATTCAGAACACGGGCGCATACGTCGAAGATGAGCGCCCCTCGACGCTCGACGAGGAGACGAGCGGCATTTTGGAGCCGACCGTGCGCGATGGCGAAGGCGACGAAGACGACTCGCCCTTCTCGCCGCGAGCGGATTTTGCGAGCGAAGCCTCCGCGCCCGAGGTGCAGGTTTCGTCGGAGCCTGCGGCCCGAAGCGAGGGCACGCACGCCCCGGTTGAAAACGTTGCTGACGACGAGGCCGATGATGCTTCCAGCAACGAGTAACCGCAGTGACGCGGACGCGCGGCCCTCTCGAAGAGAGTCGCGCGCCTGTTGCCCGCCCTGAAACCTTCTCCGACCACGAGCGCCGCGCTCGAAAGGCGGGGAGAGGTCAAGGCGATTTGACACTTAACCCGTGAAGCGCGCGACGCCGTTTTACCAGAAAGCGTCGAAGAAGGAGCGAATGTCAGCAGCCCATACCTCGAAGGTTCGGATTTACGATCTCGCCAAAGAGCTGAAGATGGAGTCGAAGCGCCTCATCGAAGAGGTGCGTCGCGAAGGCGTGGACGCATCTGTGCCGTCGAACACCATCTCGAAAGAGCTTGCGGAGAAGATTCGTAACAAATATTTCCCCAAGAAAGAGCCGACCGTCCACCGCTCGATCCGCGTCGTCAAGAAGGCGAAGACCGTAGAGGCCGAGCCGGAAGCGCCGGAGCCTTCGGAGGCCCCCGTGCCGGAAGTTTACGCCGAGCCGGAAGAGTCGCAGCCGACCGCAGCCGCGCCCGCGCAAGCGACCGACGGCGCAGGCACAGGCACGGCGAGCAGGCTCGCGCCGCGCATACTCAAGCCGCGTCCGCCCGCCGCACGCGCCGAACACCCTTCGACCGTGCAAGCGCCCGCCGAGGTCGCCCCTTCCGACGACGCGCACACGCCCGCGCCCGAACCCGTCGCTGCCGAAGAGCCGGTCGGCGTCGAAGAGATCTCCGCGCCAGAAGTAGAGCAACCGATGACAACACCCGCGCCCGAAGCGGCGCAACAACCCGCACAAGCGCCCGCACCCGGCAGGCAAGTTAGAACCCTGCGCCTGACCGACGCCGCGCTCAAAGCGGGCATACAGCCCGGCCAGCGTGTCAACGTCCCCGCGCCCGCGCCGACGCCAGCGCCCGCGCCAGCGCGCGAGCGTGAACGCGGGGCGCGCGGAGGCCGCGACGAACGGAAGGGACGCGGAGGTCGCGGCCACGAGGTTGACGCCTCGCTCCACGGCACGCCGGGCGAGACGGCAACGCCGCAGACGACCTACATCCCGCCCGCAGACCAGCGCCGGCCCGGAGGCCGCAACCGCGGTCGCGGCGGTCGCCCCGTCCCGGCGGCGCACGGCAAGGGCGGCGGGCGCGCCTTCGAGCGCGACTATTTCCCTCCGCCGCGACCGATGTCGCTTGAGAGCCGCATCGCGCAGTCGCTCAACGTGCCGTCTTCGGGCGCGGGCACTGCGGTCAGCGACTTGAAACAGGTTCGACTCGTCGAGGGTGCGACCATCAAGGAGTTCGCAGACAAACTCGGCATACGCCCGAAGGACATTCAGGCGCTCCTTTTGCAGCGCGGCGTCTTCGCCACGCTCAATCAGCCGCTCGACAACGAGATGGCGCAGGAGTTGGGCCGGCGCTTCGGGTTCGACGTGCAGTTCCTCGGCTTCGAGGAGATGGTCGCCGAAGAGGAGTTTGAGGAGATCATAGGCGAGAACATTGACGACTACGTAGAGGAGTCGCGCGCGCCCGTCGTCACCGTCATGGGACACGTTGACCACGGCAAGACTTCGCTTCTCGACGGCATACGCGCCACCGACGTTGCGGGCGGCGAGGCCGGCGGCATCACGCAGCACATCGGCGCATACAGCGTTCAGGTTCCGAGCGCCGACAACCCCGAAGAGAAGCGCCGCGTCGTCTTCCTCGACACGCCCGGCCACGAGGCGTTCACGCTTATGCGCGCCCGCGGCGCGAAGGCAACGGACGTTGTCGTGCTCGTCGTCGCGGCGGACGACGGCGTTATGCCACAGACGATTGAAGCCATCGAGCACGCACGCGCCGCGCACGTCCCAATCGTCGTGGCGATTAACAAGATTGACAAGCCGGACGCGAACCCCGACCGCGTCCGTCAGGAGTTGGCCGTTCAGGGCCTCCAGCCGGTCGAGTGGGGCGGCGAGACCGAGATGGTTCCCGTCTCGGCGAAGCGGCGCGAGAACTTGGACACGCTCCTTGAAACCATCCTGCTCACCGCAGACATTCTGAACTTGAAGGCGAGTCCTACGCGGCTCGCGGCGGGCGTCGTTCTGGAAGCCAAGCTCGACCGCGGTCGCGGCGCGGTCGCGACCGTTCTCGTGCAGCAGGGGACGCTTCGAGTCGGCGACCCGTTCATCGTCGGACAGATTTTCGGTAAGGTTCGCGCGATGTACAACGACCGCGGCGAGATCATCGAAGAGGCAGGGCCCGCCACACCCGTCGAAGTGCTCGGACTTCAGGGTGTGCCGCAGGCGGGCGAGACTTTTCAGGTCGTCGCAGACATCGCGAGGGCGCAGCAGATTTCGCACCAGCGCCAGATGCTCGCGCGCCAACAGACGCTCGCGCAGTCAACGAAGCGCGGCATCGAGGCTCTGGGCGAGGCGCAGGTCAAGGAACTGCTCACCATCGTCAAGGCCGACGTACAAGGCTCGGTCGAAGTCCTGAAGAGCACTCTGACGAAACTCTCGACCGACACCGTGAAGGTTCGCGTCGTGCGCTCCGGCGTCGGCGCGATAACCGAGTCGGACGTTCTGCTCGCCGCGGCCTCTCAGACGGAAGCGTCGGGCCGCGCGGTCGTCATCATCGGCTTCAACGTGAGGCCGGAGACGCGCGCTGCGGAGCTTGCACGTCAGGAGCACGTTGACATAAGGCTGCACTCGATCATCTACAAGGTCGAGGAGGAGATTCGCGCGGCGATGATCGGGATGCTCGACAAGATCGAGCAGGAGAAGATTCTCGGCAAGGCCGAAGTCCTCCAGACCTTTAAGGTTCCGAAGGCCGGGACTATCGCGGGCTGCCGCGTCATTGACGGCATCGTCCGGCGCAACACGCGCGCGCGACTCATCCGTGACGGCGTCGTCGCGTGGGAGGGCGGCATCGCATCCTTGAGACGCATGAAGGACGACGTGTCCGAGGTGCGCGAGGGCTACGAGTGCGGCATCGGACTTGAGAACTTCAACGACATAAAGGTCGGCGACCAGATCGAGTGCTACGTCATCGAGCAGATCGCCGCGACGGAACTGTAAAACGGGTGTTGGGTTTTGGGTGCCGGGTTTTGGTAAACGCCTTCACCAGCACCTAGAACCCAACACCCAGCACCCTTTTATGCGTAGGCCGGAGCAGTTGGCGGAGTTGATTCGCGAGGAGGTAAGCCAGATCGTTGGCTACGAACTGGACGACCCGCGCGTCGAAGGCGTGACGGTGACGGATGTGCGCGTGTCTGAGAACCTGCGCGACGCGAGCGTCTACGTGACCGCCGCCGGAAGCGAGAGCGAAAAACTCGCCGCCATGAAGGCCCTTCAGCACGCCGCGCCATACGTCCGCCGCCAGTTGAGTATCCTGCTCAACCTCAAGTACACTCCCGAACTTCATTTCGTGCGCGATACGGTCGAGGAGTCTGCGACGCGCGTCGAGGAGCTTCTGTCGTCGCTCGAAAAGCCGGGCGGGACGGCGGACGAGAATGGCGAACAAGAGAGGAGTAAAGAAGTGATGAGTGATGAGTGATGAGTGATGAGTTAAGGCATTTCGCTTTTACTCATCACTCATCACTCATCACTCATCACTTTTGATTTGAAATGCTCAGTCAAGTCGTCGAACTGATCGAGACGAAGCGACGCTTCGCGATCACTTCGCACATACGCCCCGACGGTGACAGCCTCGGCTCGTCGCTCGGCCTCTACTGGCTTCTGCGCGCGCTCGACAAGGACGCCGAAGTCATCATGCGCGACGCAGTGCCGCACGCTTACCAGAAGCTCCCCGGAACGGAACACGTGCGCGTCACGCCGCGAGTTGACCGCCAGTACGACGCGGTCTTCGTCATCGAGTGCTCCGACATCACGCGCCCCGGACTCATCGACCTCGAACGCCAGTTCGTCGTCAACATTGACCACCACTCGACGACCGCGCTCTTCGGCGACATCAACTGGATCGACTCGACGGCTTCGGCGGTCGGCGAGATGATCTACAATCTCTGCAAGGCGCTCGGCGTCCGCGTCACCAAAGAGATCGCCGAGTGCGTCTATACAGCGCTCATCACAGACACGGGCAGCTTCCACTACTCGAACACTTCGGAGCGCACCTTCAAGGTCGCATCCGAACTCGTGCGCGCCGGCGTCAAGCCCGCGAAGGTTTCGCAGGCGGTCTTCGCCAACTACCCTTGGAGCAAGATCGAGCTTCTCGCCGAGGTGCTCGCGACCGTCAGGCGCGACGCGTCGGGCCATGTCGCATGGCTCGTGCAGACTCAGGAGATGCAGGAGAGAGCGCGCGCGACGGACGAGGACGGCGACGGGTTCGTCAACTACCCTATGAGTTGCGGCGACGTTGAGGCGTGCGCTTTCTTCAAGGAGACCGCGCCGAATGCTTACCGCGTCAGTCTCCGCTCGAAGTGCGACGTGAACGTCGCGCGGATCGCCGAGCGCTTTGGCGGCGGCGGCCATCGCAACGCCGCCGGCTGCATGTTCACGGGAACATGGGACGAGGCCGAGCGCGAGGTCATCGGGCTGCTCGTCGAGGCTATCGAGAGTCGCGGCGCGAACGGCGCGGGCGCTGCCGAGCCGCGCGCTAACAATAACGGCGGCGACGTGAACGCGACCGACGAACAGCGCGACGTGCTCGCCGCGGCTGAAAGGCTCAGAGCCGAACGCGACGCGCGCCCGTAAACAATCTTTCGACTCGTTTCCGGCTTCGCAGGCGTTCGTGCTAACCTTCGTGCCCGATAGCCCCGGAGACAACGCAAGCGGAAGGGACGCTCGGCGGTGGCGAGCGCTGATTCATGTCCTGGTTTCGTAAAAAAGACAGGCCGATAGAGAAAGTTCCCGACGAGGAGCGGCGCGTCAAGACCGAGGGCGTCTTCGAGAAGTGCCCGAAGTGCGACGCGGCTCTCTACAAGCCGGAATTGGAAGAGTCGCTTAACGTCTGCCCGCACTGCTCTCATCACTTTCGCATCGGCGCGCGCCTTCGCCTCGCGATGCTCTTCGACGAGGGAAAGTACGAAGAGCTTGACGCCGAAATCGTCTCGAACGACCCGCTCGAATTTGTTGACACGAAGCCCTACAAAGAAAGACTAGAACAGGCGCGCCGCTCGTCGGGGCTGCCCGAAGCGGTCATAAACGGCCGCGGGAGAGTGGGCGACTTCCCTACGTTCATCGCCGCGATGGACTTCAGCTTCATGGGCGGCTCGATGGGCTGGGCCGTCGGCGAGAAGATCACCCGCCTGATCGAGCGCGCGATACGCGAACGCTATTGCGTCATCATCGTCAGCCAGTCGGGCGGCGCGCGCATGCAGGAGGGCACGATCAGCCTGATGCAGATGGCGAAAGTCTCCGGCGCGCTCGCGATGCTCAGCCGCGCCCGGCTGCCCTACATCTCCGTGATGACAGACCCGACAACGGGCGGAGTGACGGCGAGTTTCGCGATGCTCGGCGACCTCAACATCGCGGAGCCGAAGGCTCTCATAGGATTTGCAGGCCCGCGCGTCATCGAACAGACCATCCGGCAGAAGCTCCCCGAAAACTTCCAGACATCCGAATTCCTCCTCGAACACGGGATGCTCGACGCCGTCGTTGACCGGCGCGAGCTTCGCGACTGGATCATCCGCGCGTTCAGATTCATGTACAACCCGGAAGTCCACTTCCAGCCGCTCAAGCCCGAACTCTCGCTCGGCAACGGCGACGGAACAGCCCCCAAACAACTTCAAGGCGTGCTCAACGCAAAGGTCGAACAAGAGCAGGAAGAAAAATCCGAAGCCGAAAGCTGAACGGCAAATCTCTTCAGTGGCTACGTCATTTCGTCGCCCGCCGCTACTGCCGACGACACTCCCGTCTTCGTAAATCACGCGAGGGACTCGCCCGCGCCGCTCATAACTTTGAGCTTTGAGCTTTAAACCTTAAACTTCCGGCTGTGAACTTCGACGAGTCGGTCAACTATCTCCTCGGCCTCGGCCACGAGACGCTTGCAATCAAGCTCGGCCTCGAAAACGTCTCGCGCCTTCTCCGGCACTTAGGCGACCCGCAAAAAAATTTCCCCTCGGTTCAAATCGCGGGCACGAACGGCAAAGGCTCGACCGCCGCGATGTTTGAGAGCGTCGGACGCGCAGCCGGCATCCGCACGGGACTCTACACGTCGCCGCACCTCGTCTCAATCACCGAGCGCGTCCGCATCGCCGGGCATGACATCTCGTGCGAAGAGTTCGCGCGCTGCGCGGCGCTCGTGCGCGCCGCGTCTGAAGAGGTCGAGCGCGAGTCGTCTGCGCTCCCGACATTCTTCGAGCAGGTGACGGCAATCGCGCTCGTCGCCTTCCGCGAGGCGCGAGTCGGACTCGCCGTACTTGAAACCGGCCTCGGCGGTCGCCTCGACGCGACGACCGCGGCGCGCGCCTCCGTCGTCGCGATAACGCCCGTCGCGCTCGACCATCAGGAATACCTTGGCGACACGCTCGCCGAGATCGCCGCCGAGAAGGCCGCCATCATTCGCCCCGGCGTGCGCGCCGTCGTCGCGCCGCAGGAGCCGGAGGCCGAGGCGGTCATTCTCGCGCGCTGCCGCGAGTGCGGTGTCGAACCCGCGCGCGCGACGCGCGACATCCGGGTCGAAGAAGTCTGCGAAGACGGTCGCCTGCGCGTGACGATTCGCACGCCGCGCGCAGAGTACGCGGGCGTCCGTCTCGCGCTTCGAGGTCGCCACCAGATGACGAACGCGGCGGTAGCGGTCGCGCTCGCGGAGGCGCTGGCCGGCGACGGCTTTGAAATCTCGCGCGCACATGTAATCGAAGGTCTCGAAACGGCGGAGCACGCGGGCCGCCTCGAACTAGACACGCGCACTGCGCCGCCGATACTCCTCGACGGCGCGCACAACCCCGCGGGCGCGCTCGCGCTTCGCGAATACCTCGGCGAGTTCTTCCCGCGAAAAGTGACGATGGTCTTCGGCTCGATGCGCGACAAGGCGCACGCCGAGATCGGCTCGATTCTCTTCCCCGCCGCCGAGCGTCTCGTCCTGACCGAGCCGCGCAACCCTCGCGCCGCATCCGTCTCGGAACTCGTCCGCGCCGTGCCCGCCGGCGCGCCTTCGAGTACAATCGCGCTCGCGCCTTCCGTCCGCGACGCGCTGATTATCGCGCGCGCGCAGACCCCGCCGGGCGGAGTCGTCTGCGTGACCGGCTCGCTCTATCTCGTCGGCGAGGTGAAGGCAATACTGGAAAGCGGAGACGAAAAGTCTTAGCCGATGGCTGCAAGTTCGGAGTCGAAACATCTTTTAAGGACGACGTTGCTCATCGCCGTCGCCGGCATCGTCGTCGTCGTAGCGCTGTGGGTCGTGTTCAGCAGGATGCGTCACGATTACATTCAGCAAAAGATTATCGCGTCGAACGAAGCCTCCGCGCTCACGACGCTCCAAAACATTCAGGCGCAGGAGCAGTCCTTCCGCGAGACGAGCGGCCAGTACGCGACCTTCCGCCGGCTTGCAGACGCGGGCGTTATTCAAGCGCCGACCGACGGCGACGCGCTCGTCTCCGACGGCTACAAGTTCACGCTCAAGGTCACGCCGAAGACCGAAGCGCAAGCCCCGACCTACGCGGTCAACGCCGACCCTGAACGCTCCGGCGGGCGCGACGCAACCGGACGCCGGCACTTCTTCATAAGCTCCGAAGTTACAGGCATCCGCTTCAACGAAGAGCGGCCGGCGACCGCGAACGACAAGCCGCGACAGTCGATGCAGGAATACTAGGAGTGAAAAGTGATGAGTGATAAGTGATAAGGAAACCCTGCCTGCTCTTTCTTATCACTCATCACTTTTCACCTTTTAATGATGGACACTTCAGACAAACAGCAGCCTGAGCTTCTGTCGAGCGAAGAGGTCTTCAAGGGCAGGCTCATAAACGTCGTCCGCGACACGGTGCGCGAGGACGATAAGACTTACGTGCGCGAGGTCGTCAGGCATCCGGGCGGCGCTGCCGCGGTCGCGTACTTCGACGACGGCACGGTCGCACTCGTCAGGCAGTATCGCCACCCGCCCGCGCGTTTCACGCTCGAACTTCCCGCTGGCAAGCTCGACGCGGGCGAGCGGCCCGAACAGACCGCCGCGCGCGAACTCGAAGAGGAGTTGGGCTTTGCCGCCGGTCGCATGGAAAAGCTCTCCGAGTTCTACTCGACGCCCGGCTTCTGCGACGAAAAGCTCTGGGTCTTCCTCGCCACGGAACTGCACGAAACCGAGCGCCACTGCGAGGACGACGAGATCATCGAGATCGTTCGCGTCCCCTTCACCCGCGCGCTTGAGATGGTCGCGTCGCGTGAGATCGAAGACGCGAAGACGATCATCGGCCTGTTGCTCGCGGCGCAGCGACTCGGCATACGCGTGCTTTGAACATTTGCGCACACTTTTGATTTCTTTGCCGGAGTCTCTTACACTCGCCTGCGTGGACACTCCGCAGACATCATTTCCCGGAAACATATCCGAAGGCACTCTGCCCGCGTCGCGCCCCGTCAACCCCGACGACCCGCCGTGGGGGATCGCCGGTGCGGTCGGCGTCTTCATAATGGCCTTCGTGCTGATGCTCGTAGTGCAGACGGTCTTCCTAGTCCTCTACGTCTTCAAGCGCGGCGTCCCTTTCACGCCCGATGCGCTTGCAGAGTTCGCGACGAAAGACATCTCCGCGATCTTCATTCAGATCGTCTCGATCATCCCGGCGCACCTGCTGACGCTCGGACTCGCGTGGCTCGTCGTGACGAGGGTCGGGAAATATCCGTTCCTACAGGCGCTTGGTTTGGAGTCGGACTCGAAGCCGAGGTTCTTGCTGATGTTCTCGATATGCGCGGGTCTCGCCGTCCTGCTCCTGCTCCTATCGTTCGGACTCGTCAAGATTACCGGCAACCCCGAAACCGCGCTCGACAAACTGATCGAAAGCTCGCGCGCCACCGCACTCGCGACGGCGTTTGCCGCGACGTTCACCGCACCGCTCGTCGAGGAGATAGTCTTCCGCGGCGTTCTCTACTCCGCGCTGCAAAGGCTGACCGGCGCTGCCGCCGCCGTTGTAATCGTCGCGCTTCTGTTCGCGGGGATTCACGTCCCTCAGTATTGGGGCAACTACGGCGTCATCGGGAGCATACTCTTGCTAAGCTTCACGCTCACGACGATACGCGCACTCACCGGCAAGCTTCTGCCGTGCTTCTTCGTTCACCTCGTCTTCAACGGCATTCAGTCCTTCCTCATCGTCCTCAACCCGTACTTCGAGCGCCTCTCGCCCGAAAAGTCTCCCGCGCCCGGCGCGCTCGTCCACGCCGTCTTGAACCTTCTGCACACGGCGCTGTGAGATGGCGCGTGATGTCGTAGTCGTCGGCGCAGGGCTAGGCGGGCTGACCGTCGCCGCGCTGCTCTCGGCACGCGGCGTCGGCGTCTGTCTGGTCGAGCGCGGGTCGAGCGCGGGCGGTTGCGCCACGACGTTCGAGCATCTCGGCCACAGATTCGAGACGTGCGCGGGGCTTTACGCTTCGTGGCAGCCGGGCGATATTCACGAGCGCGTCTTCGCGGAGTTGCCCGTCGCGCCGCCGCGCGTGCGCGAGATCTCGCCCGCGTACAACGTCCGTCTGCCCGAAGGCTTCGACGTGCCCGTCGGCGGCAGCCTTGAAGAGTTCTGCGAGACGCTGCGCTCTGCATTTCCCGAATGCGCCGACGCTGCTGTCGCCTTCTACCGCGAAGCAACCGAGATCGCCACGGCCATTCAACGCGCGGCGCGGCGAACACCCGCGCTCGCAACCGCGTCGAGATTTCAAAGGATGAGGCTCGCCGCGTCCGAGCCGCGCGTCGCCGCGCGCGTGCTTGCCGCACGGGGCGACACCGCGGCGCAACACCTCACGGAAACGTCCGTGCGCTTTCGACGCTTTGTTGACGCACAGCTACAAATCTTCGCGCAGGCCGCGTCGGACGAATGCGCGTACACTTTCGCGGCGGTCGCGCTCGCGCAGCCGCTTCGAGGGATGTACTCAATCGAAGGCGGCGCGCAGACGCTCGCCAACGCGCTCGTCGAATCAATCCGCAGAAGCGGCGGCGAAGTTCGCTTCGACTCGACCGCCCTCCGGCTCGCCTTCGACCAAGGCGGGCGCGCAGCGGGCGTCACGCTCCTGAGCGGTGAAACCGTCGAGGCGCGGCGCGCGGTCGTCAGCAATCTCACAGTCTGGGACACATACGGCAAGCTCGTCGGCGCGGAGCGAACGCCCGCCGACGTGCGCGCACGACTTAAAAGTTTGCGCGGTTGGGGCGCGTACCAGATTTTCGTGAGCCTCGACGAAGAGGCCGCGCGCCGCCTCGCTTCGGATCAGATTCTCTCTCTCGGCGAGTGGCAGGAGGGCGAACGATTCGACCCCGAACGCTCGCTCTTCATGTTCAGCGCCGCGCCCGCATGGGACGCGCGCGCGCCCGCGAGCAAACGCGCCGCGACGGTTTCGACGTTTACGGACGCCGAAGGCTGGTTCTCGTTTCACTCGGACGAGTCGGAGCTTGAGGAGCAGGACGCTCGCGCGCTCGAAACTCTCTGGGCGAGAGTTCACGCGACGCTGCCGGAGTTGGGCGCGGGCGCGGAGGTGTTCGAGACGGCGACGCCGCGCACTGTTTACGAGAGGACGCGGCGCAGGCTCGGCATGGTCGGCGGCACGGGTCAGACGCCCGAAGCGTTCGGCCCGAACGCTTCGACGCACAGGACTCCGATCCCAAACCTCTTCATGGTCGGCGACACGGTCTTCCCCGGAGGCGGCGTCGCGGCGGTCACACAGTCCGCGCTCATCGCCGCCGACGAGATCGCCCCGCCGAGCCACCCGAAAGCTCTGACGGGGCGATGAAGGGTCGATGTCCGACCGGACTCGTAAGCCGTACTCTAAAACATCGAGGCCGCGTATGAAACTTCAGGGACGCGAACCCGGTTCTCTCGTCCGCTCCGGCATTGGACGGTCAACGTCGTTGCGGCTCGGCACGTCTCGCGCCATCGGCGGAGGTGACGTAGGCATCGGAATCGAAGAGTGCGTCATGCTACCGCCGCCGGCAGTCGTCATGCCGGTGCTGCTGCCATTCGTCGTGCCGCTGTTGCCGTGCGGCGTCGAGTTCCAAGGCGGGACGCCGCCCACTCTGCTGGGCCGCGGATGCGCAAGGTCGTAGAGATGCCTGCCCTGCGGGTCGGGGCCGTACTGGCCGCACCCGCAAGCGTTGAAGCCGCCGGGCCAGATGCTTCCGTAGCCGAAGCCGTAGGGCGACACCCATCCCCACTCGAAGGGCAGGAAGGTGTAGCAGCCGAGGCCGCCGCTCCAAGCCCACACGCCGCCGTAACCGTAGTTCGATGGGAAGAGTCCGTTGAAGCTGGCCCGCGCAAAGAGCGAGTTCGTCTGATTGCGAGCCAGCGCAGCGTTCTCCTTCGCGAGTTCCCTGCCACGCTCGCGGCTCCAGTCGTCGAGCGCGTCGCGGTCGTTCTTATCAAGCTTCGCCGTCTCAGCGCCACCCGCGCCGAGGCGAATCGAGCTTCCGGCCTTCAAGACTTCCGCGCCCTCGCTCTCGCCGACGAGCGCACGACCTTTGTAAACCGCGACCTCGGTCTCGCCCGACGCCTGCACGTTCAAACGATAGACGCCGCTGTGGACGAGGCGGACGTTCCCCTTCGGCGTGTTGATGACAATCGAGAGGTCTAGGTCGTCGTAGCCGACGGCCTCGACGACGGCGCTGCCGCGCGCGAGCACGAGTTGAAGTTTGTCGAGAGAGTCGTCCGCGATGGTGAACTCAGTCCCCTCGCCCGCGCGGAAATACGAGCCGGGGTTGAGCAAGACTTCGACGCGACCGTCCGGGCCCGTGCGGGCCGTGTCGCCGCTCTTCAAGTTGTCTTTGACCGTGAGCCGCTGCCAATCCGTCTGACCCGCGAGCCGGACGCTCACGTCGCCCGCGACGAAGTTCACACCGCCCGCGCGTGCAGAAATCAGACGCGCGTCTCGACTGCTCCGTGATTGTGCGGCTGCGTAGGCAGAGGCGAACGACAGGGCGATGAGAATACGCAACGTGTTTTTCAGAATCTTTTTCATGTGGGCACTTCCTTTGCGAAGTTTGGGACGTTGCGGGAGAGATGTTTGCTTTCGACGGGAAGCATACTCCCGCGCGCGGGAAGCGGCAAGATGTTTTTTAATGAAGTCTCGTCACATTCGTCACGACGCAAGAGACTTTCGTTTCAATCGTCCGCGCTCAGCGTCCGAGCGCGAGGCGCATCGAGTCTGCGGCATCTGCCGCAGAGGCGCGGACGATTGTCACCGAGTCGCCCTCGACGTGGACGCGCGTGAGCAGTTCGCCTTCGTGCCACGCGCGGTCTGAGTCGCCTCCGCGCGCGGGCGCGTCGCCCTCCGCACGCTGCTGTTCGAGCGCGTTGAAAGCCGCGAAGAACTCCTGCGCGTCGCGCGTCGTGTCCCAGACCGACTTCCAGACGAAGAGCGGCGCGTGCCCGTCCTGCTCGAAAAGAAACGTCCGGTCGCCGCCCCATCCCGCTGCGGCGCGCTTCGCGTCCTCGACCGCGACGCCCGACATCAGAAGCCCGCGCACGCCGATCTCGCCGAGCGGCGTCGTCGCCGTCAGACGCCAGCCCGCGTCGCCGAATCCCTCGTCGTTCAACTCGACATCGCGTGGCAACTCGTTCGTCAGATATTTTTCGGGATGCAGAACCTGCTCGGACGACTGCGGCGGTCGCCGGAAGATGTCGTCAACGCTCACGGCGGGATGCGCGCGACGCATGGCCTCGACGAAGCGCAGGCCGTCGCGATAGCGGAAGATGAAAGTCTCCGTTAAGAGCGGCGGGAAGAGAGCGCCGATGCCGCTGCGGTACGAGGCGAAGCGCGAGTCCTCGCCGCGCGTGATGTCGTCGAGCGTTCGCCGCTGCCATGCGTCGCCCTGCTCCACTCTGCGCTCGACGCTCATGGCGTCGCCCTCGACGAGCGCGAAGGTCGCTTCCTCGCGGTCAAAGCTGAACGGGCGCGCGGTCATCATCTTCAAAAGGTCGAAGTGCTGATCCTGAAGCGCATGGACGTACTCGTGCGTGAGAAGCCCCGCGTCGTGAAACGTGCCCGTCTTCGAGTCGTCGGATACGATTATGATCTGCTTGTCGAGCGGCGAGTATGTCGCGCCCGCGGTCGCCGCCGTGAAGCTCGCCGCGAGCGATGCGAGGTCTGTGCCTTCGGGCAGCATCCCGCCCGCGACCGCAAGCCGGCTCAGATTCTTCAAGTCGTCCGTGCCGAGCACGTCGGCGATCTCCTTCGTGCGCGTGCCGTACTCCCAGCCCGAAAGCTCCGTCATCCCCACATCGCCCATCCAATCGAGTCCGCGCGTCTTCGACGCCGCATCCATCGCGCGCTCGCGAAGTGCCTTCAGCCTCGGCGAGAGCGGGCGGGCGGGCAGCGGCGGCAGCGTCCTCTGAAAAGGCGTCGGCTCGGCAGAGGCGAGCGCGGGCGCAAAGTTCCGCGACCTCGAACGCTTCGCGACGAGCACGGCGACGCCCGCCGATACGACCGCGAGCGTCACGAGAAAGATTAGAAGATGGCTTCCCCTTGTTCGCATGATTAAGCCTTAGACGCTCGAATGCTCCGAACCGCTGCCGCGAAATAAACGCCCGACGAAGAGTGACGAAGGACAAGGCTTCGGCGTTACGTTTACCGCGGCTTCTACGGCCTTCCGACTTCATCAACTCATTTGGCGAAGTAGCCGCGCCTGCCGCGCGCGACCGCGTTCGACAGACGCGGAATGCGGACTCGAATCGCGCGCCATGTAGCGTCGCGAAGCTTGTTGGTCGGGCGGTAGGAGAGGCTGTAAACGGTTCCGAGGTCTGCGACGACGCGCTCGTATGCGCCCGCGAGGTCGTCGAGTTTTTCGACCTCGTAGAAGACGCCGCCGCCCGCGTCGGCGAACTCCTTGAGACGGTCGTGCGCGAGGTCGAAGGTTTCGGGCTGTATGTCTTCAGGGCTGAACGCCTCGTACTCCGTGCTCGTCCAGACCGAATAGACGACGCCATCGAACTCCTGCACGCGGTCGCGAACCTCCTCGAAGGGCAGAGCCGAACCCGCGCCCGTGACGTTCGGGAGAGTAGAATCCAGCCCGTCGCTCATCAGGATTATCGCGCGGCGTCGAGTCGGGTCTGCGGAGCGGTTCACGTAGTCGAGCGCGTATGCGAGCGAGTCGTAGAGTTTCGTATCGCCCTTCGGCGACGCGATGCGATCAATCGCGGAGGCGAGCGCGGCGCGGTCGCTCGTCGGCGGCGAGACGACGTTCGTCTCGCCCGCGAACGTGATAATCGCGATGCGGTCTTGCTGCCTTGTGGCGGCGACGAAGCGGCGCGCGGCTGCGCGTATCGTGTCGGTCACGCGCGCCGTGGAGCCTGAGAGGTCGAGCAAAAGCACGAGGTCGAACGGGGCTTCAGCCGACTCGAAGTGTTCGATGTGCTGCTCGACGTTATCCTCGTAAAGACGGAAGTCGCCCGTCGCGAGTCCCGTCAACCCGCGCCCGCTCGCGCGGTCAACGACCGAGACGTTGACGGTTACGAGGTCTGACTCGACGCGCACGACATCATCCTCGTCAACTTCCTGCGGCGTCTCCGTCGGCTGAGGCTTCGGCGCGGCTGATTTGAACGCGCCGTCGTCCTGCGACTCGCTCACGCGCGGCGGTCGCGCGCCGGCACTCGAAGTTTCGCGCGCGCCGGCACCGGAAGCTTCAGCGCTTGAAGTATCGCCCGCGAGCGTCGAAACGACGATGTGCCCGCGCCCCGAAAAAAGATTGACGTTGCGGCTGCCCGCGCCGAGACGGGTCTGAAATTTTCCGCTGACCGTGCGCGCGCGCGCTCCTTCCGCTTCGACGCCGTCGCCGAGGACGACCGAGCCGTTGAGCGATTGCGCCGTCAGGCTCGCGTCCGACCGCGCCGGAATCGCGAGTCGCAGGTCGCCGGAGATCGTCTGCGCGACGAGCGAGGCGGGGACGCCGCTCACTTCAAGCTCCCCGTCGGACGTGTAAACCTTCAGACGCGCCGAGACGGGCACTCGCAGTTTCAGATCAACGCGCGGCGGGTTCGCGAGCGCAGCGCGCCCGACCTTGATAACGAGCGCGCCGTCGCCGCGCTCGATGCTGACGGGAAGTTTTAGACGCGCCGACTTCGCCTGACCCTGCATGGCCGCCGAGAGTGCGATTTGATCTTCATTCCAAACTTCGATCTGAACGCCGCCGCGCCTGTTCTCGACGAGCACCTCGCCGGACGCGGGCAGCGCGATGTTGACGAAGCCTACAGCGTCGCCGTCCGTCTGGCGTGCCGCGACGCCCGCGCCCGCCGCGTTCAAAACGAATGACAGAGACAGTGCAAGCACGGACGCAAAATTCGCCCGCGCTTTGACCACGCATCGTAAGTGTCCAGACAAAGCCACGACGGTTTGATGCTCGCTCACAGACCCGACGGTTGCCGTCTTTTTGCTTCACGCCCTGCTCGGCATAGTTTACCAGCAGAGGGAAATTGCGGCTGACTTTTCGGCGCAGGCGACCCATTTTCGGCGAAAAAGAGGCGGCACTGCTCGTCTTGAGCCGTGCCGCCTCCTTCGCTTCGCTGCCGGGGCGCAAAAATCTCGCGCGAGCGAGATGTCTATTCGATCATGTCGAGCATCGAGCCGTTGTTGCCGTTCTGAGCCGGCATCGCCTGCGACAGTGGCGCGCCCATGTCGCTGAGGCGGAGTTGGAGGTTGCCGGGATTCGTCGAGTAGGCCAGCCCGTCGTCCTTTTTGACGACGCCGCTACGTATGAGTTTTTCGAGCACGCCGTCGAAGGTCTGCATCCCTTCGAGGTCGCCCTGCTCCATCGCGTCAACGAGCGACTTGCCCTCGCGGTCGCCATGCTCCATGTACTCGCGTGTGCGCGCCGTCGATTTGAGAATCTCGATTGCGGCCATGCGCCCCTGCCTGTCTGCGCGCGGCAGAAGCCGCTGCGAGACGATGAAGCGGAAGGTCTGCGCGAGCCGTGTGCGTATGACCTTCTCCTCGTTCTTCGGGAAGACGCCGACGATTCGGTCAATCGTCTTCGACGCGTCAATCGTGTGCAGGGTCGAGAGCACAAGGTGTCCCGTCTCGGCCGCTTCCAGCGCGACTTCGATAGTCTCGCGGTCGCGCATCTCGCCTACGAGGATGACTTTCGGGGCCTGGCGCAGCGCGGCGCGCAGCGCGAGCGAGAAGCTCGGCGTGTCGGAGTGAAGCTCGCGCTGGTGTATGGTCGAGTTCTTGTGCGAGTGAAGGAACTCTATCGGGTCTTCGATGGTGACGATGTGATAGGACTTCGTCTCGTTGATGAGGTCAATGATCGCGGCGAGCGTCGTTGACTTGCCCGAACCCGTCGGGCCGGTGACGAGCACCACGCCGTTCTTGAGTCCCGCGATCTCCTTGAGGACGACGGGGAGATTGAAGTCGCTCCACTGCGGCGGGGACGCAGGGATGACGCGCATGACGATAGCGTGCGTGCCGCGCTGCATGAAGATGTTGACGCGAAAGCGCGCGAACCCCGGCGCGCTGAACGACACGTCCGCCGAGCCGGTCTTCTCAAGACTCTCGTGCGCGTTCTGGTGGTTTCCGATCATCAGCTTCGCGAGCGCAGCGGTGTGCGCGGGCAGAAGTTTCTCCAGCCCCGGCACGGCGACGGGCTGAAGCTCGCCCATCAACTCGACCTGCGGCGCGCGTCCGGGCGAGAAGATGAGGTCGCTCACTTTGTCTGAGACCGCCAACATCCGTTGAAGGACGCCGACGAAATTCAACTGCGGCGCGCCGGAGGGCGGCGACGCAGAAAAAGGCGCTTGCGGTGTGCTCATCTAAATCTGCTCCAAAATTTGCTTCGCGACGTGAGACTTCGAGACCGGAGGCGAGGCGGCGGCTCGGTCGAAGGGTCGTTGTAACCGTTCGGACGCTCCCCTTGTCTAAGATGACAGATGGGCGGGCGGCTTGGCAAGAGTTTTTCGGGCGTGAGTGCCGGCCCTTTGAAGCCTTCGGGATTTGGCGCGCGTCCGGCGCTGTCCGGGCGGCAAGACTTCTTTAATAGTTGTAACTGAAATGACACCCGAAGTGCAAACAACCGTGCCCGCTTCGGCGTACATCTGAATGAAAGCGGGAAGCGGGGCGGCGTTTCGACTGAATTTCAGCCCCGCGTGCCGCGGAAGGGAGGCGCAGGCGATGGCAACGTATCGTGACCCGGTGAGAGTTTTCGCACCACTTGAGATCATCGAGCGCCTGCTCGAAATTCGCGCCGACGCCGGCTACACGCCGATGATCTTCATGCGCTCGTCGAACGACCTCGTCGCATACTTCGACGCCTACGGCTTCGACGTTTACAGCTTCGACGACACGGAGGCGGAATTTCGCTACGGCAGATATCGAGCGCCGCTCGCGCCCGGAGGCGACCACGCGCACGGCTCGGCTACGGCACACTAAAGACGGGAAGCAGATTGAACATTAAAGGCAGCCGAGTCTTGAAAGACTCGGCTGCCTTTATCATCTGCTTCTCACGCCATCCCCGCTGCCCTTGCCTGCTGCCTTTTCAAAGCGCTTTGATGATGACGAACGTAACGTCGTCGGTTGCGCCGCGCCCGCCCGTCCACTCGAAGATGTCGTTGTAGATGTAATCTATCATGTCGCGCGCGCGTCGGTCGCGGCAGGCGCGCACCAACTCGACGAGTCGAGAGCGACCGTACTCTTCGCCTTCGGGACTCGTCGCCTCGGTCGCGCCGTCGGTGTAGAGGACGAGAATCTGACCGGCGTCAATCGGCAGGTAGTATTCGTAGTAGCGAGTATTTTTGAAGAGTCCGAGCGGAAGACCGCCAAGTTCGATGAAGCGCGTGCTTCCGTCGCCGTTGAGGACGAGCGGCGGATTGTGTCCGGCGTTGACGAAGGCGAGCGTGCGGTTCGTCGCGTCGAGCATCCCGTAGAATGCCGTGACGAACTGGTGCGGCTCGATTGACTCCCACAGAAGATAATTAACCTTCGACATTCCGACGTTCGGCGCGTAGCCGGTGTGTATGGCCGAGCGCAGGCTCGCGCGCAGGAAAGACATCAGGAGCGAGGCGGGCACGCCCTTCCCCGATACGTCCGCGATGACGAGGCCGAGTTGATCGTCGAAGGGCTTGACGAAATCGTAGTAGTCGCCTGAAACCTCTTCGGTCGAGAAGTTGTAGGCCGAGATATCGAAGCCCTCGATCTCCGGGTCGCGTTCCGGCAGCAGCGCCAACTGCACCTGGCGTGCGACTTCGAGTTGCGCTTCGAGCCGCTTCTTTTCGACAAGCTGCTCGTGCAGCATCGCCTTCTCGACGCTGATCGCGACCTGCGAGGCCAGAAGCATCAAGACCTGCTTGTCGTCTTCCGTGTACGAGTCCTTATCGTCGGATTCGAGGTCGAAGACGCCGATGACTTCGTCGTTCGAAACGATGGGCGCGACGACCTCCGAGCGCGTCTCTTTGCGCGCGTTGACGTAGCGCGAGTCCTTCCGCACGTCCGGGACGATGACGGCCTCGCCCGTCTGCGTGACCCAACCGATCAGGCCCTCGCCGAGCTTCAGACGAAGCTCCATCATCTCTTCGATGTTGTAGCCGCGCACGGCCTCCGCGTGGAAGATGAGAGACGATGTTCCGCCCTCGCTCACGTGCGGGTCGCGGCGGATGATGTAGATCCCTGCGGCGTCGTAAGGCAGCAGGGAGTCGAGCGTGTCCATCACCTGCGCCAGAACCTCTTCGAGGTTGAGCGAGCGACTGATCTTCTTCGTTATCTCAAGAAGCAGGCGCAGCTTCTCCGTCACGCTCAACCCCGACGCCCCTGCGCTCGTGCCTATCGTCTCTTCGGCCATACGCCTTGAATTATAAATGATGAGTGCGGAATGATGAATGATGAATGTGAAGCAGGCTCTCTTTTAATTTATCATTCATCATTCCGCGTTCATCGTTTCCAAAGCCGTCTCGGTCAACAATTCAAGTTCGAGCGCGGCGGAGGGGCGCTGCCGGAAGTATTCGTTAACGTCCGACGGAAGGCCGACGACGGCGAGGCGCGCGCCGCGCGAGGCGAATAGTTCCAGATAGCGCGCGGCGGCGCGGCGTCCAGCGGCGTCCGGGTCGAGCGCGGCGACGACGCAGAAGCGCGCCAGCGGCGCGAGCCAATCGCTTTTGAGTCCGCCCGCGCCGACCAGTCCGACGGCGTTGAAGCCGTGCGCGAGGAGCGTCAGGGTGTCTGTGAATCCTTCGACCAGATAGACGACCGCGCCGCTTGCGAGCCGCGCGAGCGAGTCCGAGTTGTAGAGCGCGGGGACGGGGCCGCGCAGGTTGTGCCAGCGAGGCTCGACGCCCGCGGCTGTCGTGCGCGCCTGAAGGTATTGCGGGCGGCCTCCGAGGAAGAAAGGAAACAGCAGCCGGTGATGATAAAACGTCAGGTGCTCGCGTCGATTGAAGAGGCCGCCGCGTTGCAGCGTCTCTAATGCGAAGCCCTCTCGCATCCTCCGCATCACGCGGCGGTACGCGCGGCGCGGGAAGTATGCGAGACCCGCGCGCCTAACGGTCGAGGCATCAATGCCGCGGCGCGCGAGATAGTTGAAGCCTTCGAGTTGTTCTTCCTCGCGGCAGATTTCGAGGAAGCGTCCGCAGACGTTGCTCAACTCTTCGGCGTCGAGCGGCTCGAAACTCTCGGCTTCCGCGTCAGCGGGGTCGGGCGCTGAGACGGAAGCGAGCGATGGCTTGCGCCCCTTTCGCCCCGTGATGCCGAGTTCGCGCGCAAGCTCTTTGACGGCGCGCGCGAACGTGACGCCGTGCATCAACTCGTAGAAGGTTATTGCGTCGCCGCCCTCGCCGCGCGAGAAGCAGTTGAAGAGTCCCTGCTGCAAATCAACCGAAAGGCTCGGATGTCCCTTGCCGCTGTGCGCGTGCGCGGGGATGGGGCAGAGCGTTTGAAGACGCGCGCCGGACTGCCGCGCGTCGGGGCAGTATCGAAGGTAGAACGAGCGATAATCGATGCGCCGCTTGATCTCGTCGCGCAGCCCGCGCAGGCTCTCCGGCGCTTTGCCGTCTCGCTCCATGCCTGAGAAAGTAATAAACGCGGCGCGAAAAGGAAAGAGTGTGCGGCGAGCTTTGGTCTGAGGATTTAAGCGGGATTCGACTACAAGACGGCTGCGAAGCGTCCGACGCGAGCGAAGATTAATCGCCGCCGTTTCGTTCCGCGTTGTTGTGTCGCTCGACGTTGTTGTGTCGCTCGGCGTTGGCGGCTGCGCCGAAAGTCTTCCGGCGCAACTCGCGCGCGGCGTCCTCTTCCGGGTGTCGCTCGCGGTACTCGGCCCAGAGCCGGCAGACCTTCATTCTGTATTCGACCAATTCGCGGCTAACGCCGAAGTGGCGCGCAGTCTCGATTGAAGACTTGCCCTGCTTCATCAAACGTCGCAGTCCCGCGAAAGGCACGAGCGCGGCAGCGCCGACGGCGTAGGCCGCCTCCTCGTCCGCCTCGTTGTAGTCGCGCGCAGCGGTCTTGCCCTGCTTGTTCTGCGCGACTATCGAGAGGCGGTTCGCCTTGTGGCCGAGGAAGACGTGACAGACCTCTTCCATAAGCGTCGCGTTGTTCCGCGCGCGCCCGTGCTTCGGGTTCAAGATCACGAGCCGCCAGCCGTTCGGAAGCGGTCGAGAAGAAGTCCCGCCCGACCAATCGTTCGTGCCTACGCCGAGAAGGTGCTCGCGTGCCTCTTCGGACAGGCCCTCGATCTCGTCGAAGTTGATGACCATAAGCCGGGCAAAGTACGCAAGCTCGAAAGGGTCTAGCTGCTCGTCGTCGCGGCGCAAGCCCGCGAAGTCGCGCAAGCCCAGAGCGCGAATCTCGTACTGTCTTCCCTTGAATGTCGGCGGCAGCCTGTCCGTATCCACGGCTCGGATTATACTCGCCTTTCGCGGCTGTATTCACTTTCAATTTGCCGAATCGTCGCCGTCCCTTGAATTGCGCGTCGCTAAAATCAGCGCCTTAGATCGCTCTGAACTTCAAGGCCCCCGCAACCCTTCTTTAAACAGAAGAAGCACCCCGCAAAAGCGAGATGCTTCTTCCGTCCGGGTCAAGCCTCACGCGCTGGCGTGATGCGCGGCAGCCGCGCGCTTTTTCATCTCTTCGGAGGACACGTCCTCGACGTGCGTCGCGACGTACCATGCGTGGCCGAAAGGGTCTTCCAAGCCGCCCGTGCGGTCGCCGTAGAATTGATCGGCCACGGGCCGCGTCAACTTCGCCCCGGCCTCGACGGCGCGTCCCACGACCGCGTCAACGTCTTCGACGTAGAGCAGCAAACTTATCGGCGAGCCGCCGACGGTCTTCGGGCCGCGCGCGCCCGTCTGCGGGTTCTCGTCTGCGAGCATGATGTGCGAGTCGCCAATCTTCAACTCGGCGTGGCCGACCTTGCCCTCTGGGCCGTCCATGCGAAACGTCACGCTCGCGCCGAATGCCTGCCTGTAAAACTCAATTGCCCGCGCCGCGCCGTCAACGATCAGGTACGGCGTCACGCTGTTGTAGCCTTCGGGGATAGGTTTCACTTTGTCCGACATGATCTTCTCCTTTACAGGTTGTATCTGATCGGGAGATTCAGATTGACGCCGGATTAACGTTTGTCTTCCGGCCTGAAGCGAGGAGTTACGACTTTACGAGTACGTTGAAGCCCGCTTGCTCGAAATGATTATCTGTAGTTGTCGCCATATTTCAACCTATACCTGAGAAAAGGGCGCTCAACCCACCTGAGTAGAGCGCCCTTTTTGAAACCTCAGAAGTGAAACTTACTTCGCTTACTTCCGACTCTTGCGCCCTTTCATGTCCTGGCCGGGCGCGCTGAACTGTTGGTAGGCGACGCGGAAGAGTTCGGAGAGCGCCTTGGCGGTTTCGGGCGTGAGGTTGCGGTCGGCTCTCAGGTGCGCTTCGACGATGTCGGGCGTGGCCTCGTGCGGGAAATAGACGACCGCCGAATTGTCCGTGCCTTCCTCCGTTTTGCGCCCGCTCATCACGCGCTCGACGGGCATGTCGAGCCAAGCCGTAAGACGCGCAATGTTGTCGGCGTCGGGCTTGCCCGTGCCGTTTTCGATGCGCGAGAGCGTCGAGGCCGAAACCTCCGTCTCGTTCGCAACGTCGCGCAGGGAAAGACCTAATTCCTCGCGCTTGCGGCGAATCGCGCGACCCAATTCGACCGTGTTCACCAGACTTTTCGACTGATCTGTCATCGCTTCGGCCTCCTTCACGGACGCGCTCACGACGCCCGGACGGGCGGGCGCGTCCCCTTTCTCAAGCCTCAACATATCACAAGAAAATTTCCTGCGCAAGACCTTGTTTTATGCTTGCAACAAATGGGAACCCGTGGTACACTGTTTCACGTATGAAACAGAGCGTTGCGGCTACCAAGCAAACGTTCTTCGGACTTTGAAGGGGTGAAACGGTGAGCGACATGGTTTGGGAGACGTTCGACGGCCTTTTCAAGACGCTGCACAGGCAGGGACGGCGCGTCGAAGAGTTGGAGCGAAGAGTGGTCGAGCTTGAGCGACGCTTGCAGGAGCGCGCCTCTCAAGTTCAGCACCCGGAAGCGGTCGAGCGGGTGACGCAGATGCCCGCCGAGAAGGCCGCCTGAGAAAAAGGATTTTAGAAGTTCGGACGGAGGATGAAGGCAATGGCAGCCGTACTCGACAAGAAAGCTCTGATGCGCGACAAGCGCGCGCAAGGCATCGCCGCGATGGGTCTGGTGACGCGCGAGGGCGACCGCTTCCGCGTGACCACGCCGACCTTGCGAGGCCGCCGCGCCTCTTACGAAGTCTGGCGCGACGAGGCGGGCCAAGTTCGCTGCACCTGCCGTGAGTTCGAGGAGCAGACGTCCACGGACGCGCGCTATCGCTGCGAACACATCCTCGCCGTCAAGCACGCGGTTCTGAACAAGAACACGGAGGCCGCCGCAAAGCAGCAGGCCGTGACTCCCGCCGCCCCGCAGGCGCAGGGCGCGACGACAGAGAACGTTGCGGCGGAGACGCCCAACACAAACACACAACCCGCATCCGAGAAGCGCGTCGAGGCTGCCGCGGAGGCTCAAACCAGAGCACCGCGCAAGACGCCGCGCTTCGCACGGGAGCAGAACGAGCAGCCGGAAGAATCGGCGTCGGAGGCGAAAAGAATTTCCGTCGTCGAGACTCCAAAGCGTTCGCTCGCGGACAACGAAGAGACAGAGGAGCAAGAGATGACAAAGAAAGCAACCGCACACGTTCAGACGGATGAACAGGAGTTCATCACCGCCGAAGAGTACGAGCAGCAGACCGCAACGCCGGTCGTCCCGCTCTCGTTTGTGAAAACGCTGACGACTTTGAAGCAGCCGGTTGACCCGCGCCTCATCAAGACGCGCGAGGGCTGGCGCGACCGCAACGGCAATCAGCACATGGTCGAGTACGTCGAATGGCACGCGGTCGCGGACATTCTCGACCGCGTCGCGCCAACGTGGTCGCACTCGGTTCGCGGCATCGTCCAGATCGGCGACATGGTTGCAGTCACCGCGGCCATCACGATTGACGGCGTGACGCGCGAGGGCGTCGGAACGGGTAACGCCGAGAACGAGACGGGCATCAAGAAGGCCGAGCACGATGCATTGAAGCGTGCCGCGATCAAGTTCGGCATCGCGCGCGAACTCTACCAGCGCGAGTCGGAGATCATCGAGACGCAGGGCGCGGGCCCGCAGCCCGGCGACTTTCCGAAAGACCCGCTCGCCAAGTCGATGGCAGACCTTGTGACGCCGAAGCAGCTTGGCATGATCCGCGCTCTGGCACGCGAGGCCGGCGTTGACCCGGACGAGGAGAGCCAGTCGGTGATGCGTGTCCGCACGGAGGAACTGTCGAAGCGCGCCGCGTCGAGCTTCATTGACCATCTAAAGGGGCTGCACCGCGAGCAGACCTTCGAGGTGCGCCGCGCGAGCTAGTGAAGTCGAGCAGCGGGCGGGCAGTAAGCGTTTGAAGCGAACTGCCCGCCGTACGCAATCGGTCAACGAATGCTTACGGCTCGCGGCTCACCATCCAATGGGGGTGAAACGAAGATGACGACAGAAGAACTTTTGAAAGAGATGCAACCGCTCGCGCTCGAACTCGACTACGCGGACGGGACGGAGGCGGCGCACGAGTCGCACACGGTCGAGCATCGCGCGGACGAGTCGGCTTTCACGGACGCTGAAGAGTCCGCCGAACGTCACACGAAGAAGGAGCAGATTCTTTCGCTCTACGAACGAGGCACGCACGACATCGCGGAGATCGTCCGTAGCGTGAAGGCGCGGCCCAGTTACGTCGCGCAGGTCTTGCAGCAGGCCGGACACCTCGAAGGCTACTTCGACCTCTACACGACGACCGGAAGAGAGCAGAACGTCTATTCGCGCTTCTTCCGAAACGTGCTTGCGTTCCGCAACGTCGGGGCCGCGCGCGAGAGCGTGCAGAGAATCGACCGTCTCTACAACTACTTCGAGCGGCTCGGCGACCGCGCGGGCCAGCATCAGGCGATGGTGCTCGCACTGACGGGCAAGAACCGCGCGCGCTGGTCGGGCAAGCTCGAAGAGTCCGAAGTGTTCAGCGAGTGGCTCGCCGCGCACTGAGCGCGCCGCGCCGTTCGCGCTCTCCTGAATTTTTTTTGAGTGAGTGGCCCGCCTCGTTTAAGGGCCGAACAAATTTAAGAAGGAACTGAATTTTTCCTCGCCGTAATTTTTCCTCTCAGCACGAACAAGGGGTTTGAAAGGTGGGTTTTCTGTTTGGAAGGCTCACCTTTCGCTTTTCGCACGTTACCTTCTGCGCCGTTTTTGGAAACGGCTTGCGCCAACGACGAAGCAATGACGGCTGAAACCTCGCAGGCTGCGCGCGCTTGCGCGTTCGTTGAAACCGAAAGGAGATTTGGATTGCTCAGGGCATTTTCACTCGCGCTCGTCTTCGCCTGCTTCGCGCTTTCCGTCACGGACGATCAGGCCCGGCAAAAACAGAACGTCAAGAATGAGCCTTCAAAGGAGGCGAAAATGATTCAAGGGTTGCGGCTTGTTATGTACCACGTCGGCGACATGACGAAGGCGAAGGAGTGGTACTCGAAGGTACTCGGTTACGGGCCTTACTTTGACCAGCCGTTTTACGCCGGCTACCACGTCGGCGGCTTCGAGCTTGGACTCAGCCCCGAAGCGCCGGGTATGTCGAAGGGCGACAGCGCATACGCTTACTGGGGCGTTGGTGATTGCAAGGCCGCATACCAGCGACTCGTCGATCTCGGCGCGAAGCCGAACACGCCGGTCGAGGACGTAGGCGGCGGCATACTCGCCGCGACCGTCACAGACCCCTGGGGCAACGTCTTCGGCGTCATCGAGAACCCGCATTTCAAACTCGAAGACGCGCAATGACCGCCGAACGAGATTGTGTCGGTAAACCTCGCCGAAGAATTTTGAAACGACTTTGAGAGGAGACAAAAAGATGTCAGGACAAACGATGCCCGCGAACGGTTCATTCTGCTGGAACGAGTTGGGGACGACCGACCTTGAGGCCGCGCAGAACTTTTACAAGACGCTTCTGGGCTGGCAGATCAAGGAGTCTAAGGCGACCGCAGCGTGCGAAGGATCGGAAGCGCCGTCGATGGTTTACAACGAGATCGTCGTCGAAGGCCGGCACGTCGGCGGCATGTACAAAATGGGGCCGGAGTTCGGCGGCGCGCCCTCGCACTGGATGGCCTACGTCGCCGTCGAAGACGTGGACGCGAAGGCGCGTCAGGTCTGGGAACTGGGCGGCAAGGTCTGCGTGCCGCCAACCGACATCCCCAATGTAGGTCGCTTCTGCGTCGTCAACGACCCGACGGGCGCGACCATCTCGCTCATCACTCTGAAAGGCGCGCACGACTGAGACGCTTTCGTTTTTCAGCGTTAAGGAGTGCGACCATTCGCGCCTCCTGCTTCCCACGGCGCGCGACTGCCCCCCGGCGCGCCTTTCGCGAGTTTCCTTCCGAAAGGAGAACGTAAGGATGAGAATCAACTACCCGGCGGTCTTCGCGTCGGCGCTCTGCTACTGGCTGCTCGGCGCTCTCTGGTACTCGCCGCTGCTCTTCGCGCGCCCGTTCCTCTCGTTCGGGCGCTGGACTCCCGAACAGATCGCTTTGATGCAGGCGGGCGGCGCACGGCAGATCGCGTTCGCGCTTCTGACCTCGCTTCTGCTCGCATACGTTCTGGCGCACTTCGTCCGCTTCACGGGCGCGGAGACGGCGCGCGCTGGACTTCTGACTGGCTTCTGGCTCTGGCTCGGCTTCGTCGCGACGACGAACTTCGAGACCGTTCTGTTCGAGCAGAGGCCGCTCGCTCTGTACCTGATTAACGACGGCTACCATCTCGTCGGCATACTACTGATGGGCGCGCTGCTCGCCGTCTGGCGCAGGCGCGACTCGCGTTACCCTGCTTACCAAAGTTAACCCCCCCGGCGGTTCGGAGTGCGCGCCGGAAGAGAAGATGTCTCTCATCAGGCGCGCACTCCGAACCCCGCGACCACCCGTTCTTGCCACCTGCGCCGCGCCGCAAGCATAATTCGCTCGTTCCCCTTCCACGAACACACGGATTCACGACGGAGGCACGGATGCCCGCGAAGAATGAAGACCTGCACGGCAATGTGCCGGACAAGTCGAACGTCGCGCTGCTGTTGATTGACGTTATCAACGACCTCGACTTTGAAGGCGGCGAGGAGCTTTTGCGCCACGCGCTTCCGGCGGCGAAGAAGATCGCCGCGCTGAAGAAGCGTGCGAAGCGTGCGCGCGTGCCCGTCATCTACGTCAACGACAACTTCGGCAAGTGGCAATCGGACTTCAAGAAGATTCTCGAACACTGCATCGAAGAGGACACGCGCGGAAGGCCCTTGGCGGAAACCCTTCGCCCCGAAGATGACGACTACTTCGTCCTGAAGCCGAAGCACTCCGGCTTCTACTCGACGACGCTCGACATTCTGCTCGACTACCTCGGCGTCAAAACGCTCGTGCTCACCGGACTCACGGGCGACATCTGTGTGCTGTTTACGGCGCACGACGCCTACATGCGCGACTTCAATCTCGTCATCCCGTCGGACTGCGTCGCGTCGAACGATGCGCGCGATAACGAGTACACGCTCGAAAAGATGCGCGGGTTGATGGACGCCGACACGCGCCCGTCCGAAGAGGTTGATTTCGAGAAGCTGACGCGGCTGGCGGAGCGTGAACCCGAATCGAACCCCGAGCGCGAGCCGAAGCGCGCCGCGCGTTAGCGGCGCTTGCTAAAAAATTTGTTCGACATTTCGCTTGACTAAGGCGCGGCTCGGCATTAGCCTTACGACCGCCGCGCGCGTGACCGTTTAATTTTCAGAAACGAAGGTGAGCGTACTAACCCCTTTCGCCCGCGCAACGGCTCGCTCGAAACCTCGCAGAAATTTTTCTAACTGCTAAGGAGAAAAAAACTACCCGATGACGAAAAAGACACCCTTCCTCTTGTCCCTCTGTTTCGCGGCTGGCGTCGGCCTTCTCGCGTGCGGAGGTGCCGGCTCGTCCGACAACACGTCGAACGCGGCAGGCGGTAACACGAACAAGGCCGCTTCCGGCAGCACGACGGCTAGCGGCGACAAGATCGGCGTGCCGGAGTGCGACGATTACATCGCCAAGTACGAGGCGTGCGTCGATAGCAAAGTCCCCGAGACCATGCGCGCGACCGTGAAGGCGAGCATGGAGACTGCCCGCAAGCAGTGGAAAGATTTGGCCGCGACCCCGCAGGGCAAGGCCGGTCTGGCTCAAGCCTGCAAAGCGGCCACAGACACGGCGAAGCAGGCCATGTCTTCCTATGGATGTAGCTGGTAAGGCGCTGCTTTGAGGACGGCTGCTCGTCTGACAAAACAGAGAACAAGCGAAGAGGCCCGGCGAGTTCGATGCTCGCCGGGCCTCTTCGTCTTCGGAACTTTTGTGCGGGGCCGAATGCGCCGTCCTACTCGAAGGATTTCGACGCCGGGTTGCGACCGCGCATCGCGGCTGTGGCGAGGTCGCGGGCGCGCGGCAGCGAGTCAATCCCCTTCGTCACCTGTGGGTCGTCGAGCATTAGAACCTGCGTGGCCTTCACGGAGCCGTATGCCGCGGTCGTCAGGTCGTAGCGCATCTGCCGTGTGATGAAGTCGCGGCTGCGGTCTATCTGCGCCTCAGTCACCTTGTAGTCGTCGTTGTGCGCGGCGACGTAGTCCTTGAAGGCGCGCAGCACGCGGTCGTCAACGACCATGTCATTCTCGCCGACGTTGTGGTCGAAGTCGGGCATCCCGGCGACCTTGTAGTCGGGGAAGCCGTTGACGCGACCGTTAACGAGGTCGCGCGCGAAGGCGAAGATCGGGTCTATGAGTCGAATCTGCTGCGCCGAGAGCGTGCGCGTCTTCACAGATTCGTCGGGCGTGATGCCGCCGCCGCCGTAGAGCGGGCGTCCGGTGTCTGTGTGCGTCTCCGGGCCTTTCGGCTTCGCGGCCTGCTGCGTGTCGTCCTGCGTGCCGTTGATGCGGCCGTAGATGTAGTCGTAGAAGCTCTGGTTCGAGTAGTCGCGCTGGATGAGACGGCCCGAAGGCGTGTAATACTTCGAGGTCGTAAGCGTCAGCGCCGTGCCGTATTCGAGCGGCATGATGCTCTGCACCAGCCCCTTGCCGAAACTGGTCTCGCCGACGATGAGCGCGCGGTCGTGATCCTGCCATGCGCCCGCGACGATCTCCGAGGCCGAGGCCGTGCCGCGATTGACGAGGACGACGAGCGGCGTGTTGTCGGGCGTGCGATTCTCAGACTTGTACTCGCGCTCCTGCCCGCGCGTTCCACGCCCTTTTTGCGTCAGGATAGTTTCGCCGCTGCCGATGAACTGCTCGGCGACGCGGACGGCCTGATCGAGAATGCCGCCGCCGTTGCCTCGAAGGTCAACGACGAGTCCGGTCATGCCGTGCGTGCGCAGGAAGTCGAGCGCCGCGACGAACTCGTCGCCGGTCGTGTAGTTGAAGCCGCGCGTCATGTCAATGTAGCCGACGCCGGGCTTGATGAAGTATGCGTCCGGCACGGTCGGCTGCGGTACGGCGTCGCGCGTTATCTCGACCGTCTCGCGAGCGCCGTTTGAAGCCTGCTCGACCGTGACCTTGACGGATGTGCCGCGCGGGCCCCGGAGCATATCGCGCACGTCGCCCGAAGCTTTGCCCTTCACGGGCTGACCGTCAATCTCGATGATGCGGTCGCCGAAACGCAGACCCGCGCGGAAGGCGGGCGTTGACTCGAAGGTGGCGAGGACGTAAGTGTCCGTGTCCTTGCCGATCTTTCGGTCGCCGATTGTCGCGCCGATGCCGTAATACTCCGAGCGCCAGTCGGCCCGCTGCTCCTCGAACTCTTTCGCGTCATAGTAGTTCGAGTGCGGGTCGAGCGTGCGGAGCATCCCGATGATCGAGGACTTGAACACGTCGTTGTAATTGAGCTTGCTTCCGTCAACGTAGTTGTCTTGAATGACGGTCAGCGCCTCGGCAACGTCCGACTCGACGCCCTCGGTCGCGTCAACGCGCGGGCGGCGCGTGCGCGGGTCGCGCGCGGACGGAGCGGTCGCGCCGGGTTCGCCTCGGCGAACCGCGGGCGGCTGCGACGTGCTGCTCTGTTGTGCGATGACGAAAGCGGGGAGTGAGAGCGCGAGTAAAAGTAGAGTCGCGAGCGCTGTGGTGATTCTCTTTTTCACGGAGACGAGCCTCAGTTAAAACTCTTGAACCCGACCGGCGGCGTGATTGGTGACGCGCCGTCCGAAATTTTGTACCGCCTCACGTGCAAGGCGGGTGCGATGTAGTGTAATTGATGAGGGCACGCGCGGCAAGGTTGCAAATCAAAGGCTGAAGGCGGAAGGATGAAGGATAAAGAAAAAGTCGTCTTCACTTCATCCTTCCGCCTTCAGCCTTCATCCTTGCCGTTGCTTGCGCTCGCGTCTGGCGCGACCTTAGAATGCTTGTCAAGGAGTTCGCAGAAACAATCGGTCGCGACGAAGCAGCAGGAGCCGCCCTTTTTTAGCCAAGCCCCGCGGGGGCCGGCTTCGCAGATGGAGGTTAGAGACGAGATGAGCACCCCTAACGACCCGAATGACCCCGAAATTCTCGAACCCATTGACGACCTGATGCTGATCGAAGGCGATCAGTCGCACGAGCAGGAGCGCGTCTCGTCCTCGGTGCGCGACATCGCCTCGCGCATCCCGGAATCGCTCGCTTCAATCGGGCGCGACATCAGTCGCACGGTCGAGCGAGCGCTCTCGGCAAAGGACGACTACGTCGTCGCCGTCAAGCTCTCGCACGAGGCGCAGGACAGGCTCGAACAACTCGTGCAGGCCGGAGTCTTCCGCAGCCGCGCAGAGGCCGCCGCCTTCCTCATCGACGAGGGCATCAAGGCGCA
This sequence comes from Pyrinomonadaceae bacterium, assembly GCA_035474235.1. Taxonomy (GTDB): domain Bacteria; phylum Acidobacteriota; class Blastocatellia; order Pyrinomonadales; family Pyrinomonadaceae; genus QHXN01. The sequence goes on along the minus strand of DATINM010000035.1, from coordinate 20,720 downwards.
GGCCGAACTCTTTGCGCGCGTTACGGCCAAGCTATCCGAGATCGAACGCCTGCGCGCCGAGTTGCGCGGGATGATCGCCAAACCAGAGTGAGAGGTCGGAGGTTCGTTTGTCCAACTCGCTGCCGCAGATTCAGATTGAGCAGTTCACGCTAGAGAATGGCCTCCGCGTCGTCCTGAGCGAAGACCACTCGGTTCCGGTCGTCTCCGTCGCGGTTTACTACGACGTTGGCTCGCGCAACGAGCGCGAGGGTCGCACGGGATTTGCGCACCTCTTCGAGCACATGATGTTCCAAGGCTCGGAGAACGTGCCGAAGGCCGGCCACTTCCAGTACATCTTCAACAACGGCGGCACGATGAACGGCACGACCTCTTCGGAGCGCACGAACTACTTCGAGACCCTGCCCGCGAGCCAACTCCCGCTCGCGCTCTGGTTGGAGAGCGACCGAATGCGCTCGCTCAAGGTGACGCAGGAGAATCTAGACAACCAGCGCGACGCGGTCAAAGAAGAGAAGCGGCTCACCTACGACAACCGGCCCTACTCGAACGCGTTTCTGCGTCTGAACGAGTTAATCTATCGCAACCCGCGCAACGCACACTCGACCATCGGCTCGATGGAAGATTTGGACGAAGCGACGATTGACGACGTGCGCGAGTTCTTCCGAATCTACTATGCGCCGAACAACGCCGTGCTCGCCATCGTCGGCGACTTCGATTCGGCGGAGGCGCGCTCGCTCGTAGAAAAGTATTTCGCGTCCATCCCTTCGCAGCCAGCGCCGCCGCCAGTTGACGTGAGCGAGCCGGAAGATGTCGCCACGCGCAACGAACTCTACCCCGACCCGTTCGCGCAACTGCCCGCCGTCATGCTCGGCTGGAAAGTACCGCCGCGTCGCACAGCGGATTACTACGCGCTCGCGAGCGCAAGCGACCTCCTGCTCGACGGCGATAGCTCTCGTCTCTACCAGCGCCTCGTCAAAGACGAGGAGTCGGTCGTCGGCATTCAGGGCGGCATCGGCGAGCGCCGCGGCCCTTCTACTCTTTACGTCTTCGCGATCCCGAAGCCCGGCCACCCGACCGACGAGATTCGCGCGACGATTCAGCAGGAGGTCGAACGACTCGCGGCTGAAGGGCCGACGCCCGGCGAGATGGAGAAGCTCCGCAACACGCTTCTCAACGACGCCGTTCGCAGCCGCCAGTCAACGCTCTATCGCGCGCAGAGGCTCGCCGAGTACGCGCTCTACGACCGCGATCCAGAGATCCTCAACGTCGAACTCGAACGCTACATCGCCGTCACGCCCGACGAAATCAAAGCCGCGGTCAGCCGCTATCTCCTGACCGACAATCACGCGGTCATGAACGTAGTGCCCGCGCAGCGCGCCGAGCCGGAAGACAGACCAGCGCCCTCGCAGACGGAACCCGCGGGCGAGCAGGCGCAGCCCGGCGCTCCGCCGCCGCAAGTCCCGCAGCCTCCGCCCGCAGACCCCGCGCCCTCGACCGAGCCACCGCCGCCCGTCGCGGGCGACCAGACGCTCAAGCACGAGCAAGCGCCGGCAGCCGACGACTGAACAATCGAGTGATGAGTGATGAGTGATAAGTGATAAGAGAAAGACAGAAACGCCTCTTAACACTTATCACTCATCGCTCATCACTCATCACTTTTGATTTTATGTCAACTCAAACAGAAGACTTCCGCAGACAGCCGCCCGCGCCGCTTCCCACTCGCGCGCTGAACCTGCCCGCGCCCGAAGAGACGACGCTCGCCAACGGTCTCCGCGTCATCATAGTCGAGCAGGATCGTCTGCCGCTCGTCAGCTTCCGGCTCGCGTTCCGCACGGGCGACGCCTTCGACCCGCCGGAGCTTCCCGGACTCGCAGACCTGTTGACTAACCTTCTGGTCGAGGGCACGGAGTCGCGCACGAGCCGGCAGATAGCCGAAGAGGTTGCGCGTCTCGGCGCGACGCTGACGGCGGGCGCGGCGTCCGACTACACGACCGTCGCAGCCTCTTCGCTCTCGTCATTCGCCGGCGAAGTTCTGGAACTTCTCGCCGACGTGACTCTGCGCCCGTCGTTCCCCGAAAACGAACTCGCGCTCGCCAAGGCCAACGCGCAGCAGAACCTTATAGCGCAGCGCGCGCAGCCGGCCTTCCTCGCCTCCGAAGCCGTCTCGCACGTCATCTTCGGCGAGCATCCGTACTCGGTCGTTTCGCCGACGCCTGAGTCAATCGAGGCGCTCTCGCGCGAGACGATACTTCGCCAGCACCGCGAGAAGTTCATCCCGAACGACGCGTACCTCGTCGTTGCGGGCGACGTGCGGCACGATGAGATGCTCGCGCGGGTCGAAGAACTCTTCGGCGGCTGGGCGCGCGGCGAAGTCGCCGAAGCTAACTTCCCCACCCCGCCCCGACTCACGAATCGCACGGCGCACATCGTCAATCGTCCCGGCTCGGCGCAGACGAACATCGTCGTCGCCCATCGCGCCATCAAGCGCACAGACCCCGACTATTTCCCCGTGCTCGTCATGCACACCATACTCGGCGGCACGGCATCCGCGCGTCTCTTCATGAATCTTCGCGAGGAGAAGGGCTACACCTACGGCGCTTACACGCAACTCGACGCGCGCCGCTACGCCGGAAGTTTTCGCGCGACGACAGAGGTTCGCACGCCCGTCACCGGCGCGTCGCTGAAAGAGATTTTCTACGAGCTTGAGCGCATACGAACCGAGGACGTGTCCGACAAGGAGTTGACCGACGCCGTCGCCTATCTGACCGGCGTCTTTCCCATCCGGCTCGAAACGCAGGAGGGCTTGATCGAACAACTCGTGCAGATAAAGGTGCACGACCTCGCGCCCGACTACCTTCAGACCTACCGCGAGCAAATCCAGCGAGTCACGAAAGAAGACGTGCGGCGCGTCGCCAACTCTTACGTCACGCCCGACCGCTCGGCGGTCGTCGTCGTCGGCGATGCCGAGCAGATTCGCGAACAGGTCGCGCCCTTCGCCGACAACGTTGAAGACTTCGACGCGGGGCAAAGCAAGGCGGGCGTTTCAGCCAACGATTTGAACCAAAATTGACAGGGGGGAAACGGAAAATGAATCTGGTGGGAAAATGGAATCTCGAAGTGGCGACGCCCTTCGGCAGCCATCCGGCGACGCTAACGTTCGAGGGCACGGGCGGCGCTCTGAGCGGCAAGATAGACTCGCGCCTCGGCCTTGCGGCGCTCGAAGGTCTTACGGTCACGCACGACGGCTTCGACGCGAAGGTCATGATGGAGTTTCAGGGCAAGTCCTACGAGGCGACTATCAACGGGCAGGTCGAGGACGACTCGATCAGCGGGACGATCAAAGTAAAGATGCCCATCGCCCCGCCCATACGATACAAGGGGACGCGCGCCTCTTAACTTTATCGAAACAACAGCCGGCCCGCGCCCGACTCCGACGGGTGCGGGCGCTTTGCCCGCCGGCAGCGTTTTTGAGTATATTTTAGAAGTCATGCGCCGACTCGAACTCCAGACGCGACCGCTCGACACCCGCGCCAATCTCTTCGCGGACTAGCCACTCTTCCTTCAATACGCAATCCCGTCACCCTCCAATTCAATCAACCTCGCCACAGACCAAGGAGAAGTGTCATGTCCGTAGCCACCGATACAAAGAGGCCGGAGATAAGGACTGAATTGCCCGGCCCGAAAGCGAAAGAGATTATCGAAGCGGACGCGCAGTGGATCACGCCTTCGTACCCGCGCCCCGACTACAAACTTGTCGCAGACCGCGGCGAAGGCGTCTGGGTCACGGACGTTGACGGCAACGTCTTTCTCGACTGCAATGCCGGAGTCGCCGTCTGTTCCACGGGTCACTGCCACCCTGAAGTCGTCCGCGCAATTCAGGAGCAGGCCGCGCGTCTGATTCACATGTGCGGCACCGATTTTTTTTACAAGCTCATGCCTGACCTTGCGCGAGAGCTTGACAGGATTGTGCCCGTGCCCGGTCCTACGAAGACGCACTTCGCAAACAGCGGGACGGAAGCTGTCGAGACTGCATTGAAGCTCGCGATCCACGCAACGGGCCGCGAAAAGTTCATAGCCTTCTTCAACAGCTTCCACGGTCGCACCCTCGGCTCACTCTCGCTCACGTCGTCGAAGATCGCGCAGCGCCGGGGCTTCAAGCGTCAGGCGCTCGACGTTGTTCACGCGCCCTATCCAAACACGTTCCGCGACCCGTTCACAGGGCAACAGACCGACGCCGCGACCGTCAGCCGCGAGTGCCTCGACTGGATAACCGAGCGCCTTTTCAAAACGACGACGCCGCCCGAAGAGGTCGCCGCCATCGTCGTCGAGGCCGTTCAGGGCGAAGGCGGATACGTCCCCGCGCCGCGCGAGTTCCTGCAAGGACTCCGACGCATCTGCGACGAACACGGCATTCTTCTCATCGTTGACGAAGTGCAGTCGGGCATGGGCCGCACGGGCAGGATGTTCGCGTGCGATCACTACGATTTGAAGCCCGACATCATCACACTCGCGAAGGGCATCGCGTCGGGCGTGCCGATGGGAGCTTGCGTGGCGCGTGCGGATTTGATGGACTGGAAGCCGGGCGCGCACGCCTCGACCTTTGGCGGAAACCCGGTCGCGCTCGCCGCGTCGCTCAAGACCATCGAGCTTCTCGAACGCGAACTCGTCGCCAACTCGGCCTCGGTCGGCGCGTACCTGCAAGACGGACTCCGCAGGCTTATGACGAAGCACGAGTGCATCGGCGACGTGCGCGGATTCGGCATGATGATCGGCGTCGAGTTCGTCAAGGATAAGACGACGAACGACCCGGCCCCGGAGTTTCGCGACCGGGTGGAGATGCAGTGCTACAGGCGCGGTCTTATCGTGCTCGGCGCGGGCCACAACACGATACGATGGTCGCCGCCGCTCGTCCTCACGCGCGAGAACGTTGACGTTGCGCTGGAAATCTTCGACGAGGCCGTCAGCGCCGTCTGCGGCTAGGTAAGACTATCGGATTTCGGATTGTGGATTTTAAGAAGCACGCTTCGCGTCTTCCGCGCGCCGAATGCGCGTGCTGAGGACGAAACGGGAGACGGCTCTGCTCTCGTCCGAGAGTCGATCCGCAATCCGAAATCCGAAATGAAAGTCTCTGCGTTTGACTTGCGGCATTGCTGCCTTTAAAGTCTCCGACGTTCATGTCCTCCGGGCGCGACGCCGCCTGGAGTCAACTTTCATCCGCGGTTGTCCGATCCGTCTCGAACACATCAGCGTAGAATCCCTTTTTCATCGGTAGTGAAGGAACCTTTAATGCATTACCCCCGGAAATGGCAGTTGGCCGTCGTGTGTCTGCTCATCTTCGCGCTCCTGCCCGCGGTCGCCGTGCGGCGAGGTCGAGCGCAGGCGGCGGGCTACACCGTCACAGAGATCGGCACGCTCGGCGGCTTGCAGAGCAGGGGCTTCGGGCTGAACAACTGCGGCAGCGTCGTGGGCGATTCGTGGCCTACGAATTCGATGTCGAACCACCCCTTCTTCGAGGACGGCGGGCAACTCACCGACCTGGGCGCGTTCGGCGGCGATAGCGGAACCGCGTTCGCCATCAACGCCGGCGGCGAAGCCTGCGGCGTGGCCGCCTTGTCGAACGGCCCGAAGCATCCCTTCGTCTGGACGAAGGACGCGGGGAAGACGGACATCGGCACACTCGGCGGCCAGTTCGCCGAGGCGAACGACATCAACGACTCCGGCGTCGTCGTCGGAACGTCGGAGACAACCCCGCTCATAGACCGCGGCTTCATCTGGCAGCAGGGCGTGGGCATGCAGGTAATCTCGCCCTTCGGCGGTTCGTCGAGCGCGGCCAACGGCATAAACAACACTGGCGCGGTCGTCGGAACGGCGGAGACTTCTTCGGGCGCGAGCCACGCATACATCCTGAGCGGCGGGACGATGACCGACCTCGGCACGTTCGGCGGCCCGTCGAGCATTGCATACGCCGTCAACGACGACGGTGATGTCGTAGGCTTCTCCGACCTCCCCTCGAACAGCGCGAGCATACCGTTTCACGCCTTTCTCTGGCAAGACGACAACGGCAACGGCGCCAACGACCCCGGCGAGATGAAAGACCTCGGCACGCTCGGCAGCGGCAAGTTCAGCATCGCCTACGGCGTCAACAGCAGCGGGCAGGTCGTCGGATACTCCGAGACCATCGAGAACACCTTCGACACACACGCCTTTATCTGGAGCGCCGCGAGCGGCCTCCAAGACCTCAACGATTTGGCCCCCGGCTCCGGCTGGACTCTTCAGGAGGCGCGCGCCATCAACGACCGCGGACAGATCGCCGGCATCGGCATCTCCCCTTCGGGACAGACCGAAGCATTCCTTCTCACGCCCGACAACGTCGCGCCCTCTCCCTGTTCGCCGACTCCAACGCCGACACCGACTCCGACACCAACGCCAACACCAACGCCGACTCCGACTCCGACTCCGACGCCGACGCCCACGCCTACCCCGACGCCAACGCCTACTCCTAGTCCGACGCCAACACCAACTCCGACGCCGACGCCGACGCCTACGCCGTCACCTACGCCGACGCCTACACCTGCACCGACGCCTTCGCCCTCGTCCGTTTCAAACGTCTCAGGCAGCGGCGTCTTTAACGGCACGGCGACGCTAACGGCGACGCTGACCTCCGGCGGCTCAGGCTTGAGCGGCAAGACCGTCAGCTTCACACTCAGCGGCTCGCCCGTCGGCACGACCTCGACGGATTCCAACGGCGTGGCGACGCTCGCGAACGTGAGTCTATCAGGCAAGGGCGCGGGCACTTATCTCAACGCCGTCGGGGCGAGCTTCGCGGGCGACGCCAGCTATTCGGGCAGCGGCGGTACGGGTACGCTCACCGTCAGTAAAGCCACGGCCACCGTTATTCTCGGCGGTCTGGCAAAGACCTACGACGGCACCGCGAAGGCCGCCACCGCCACGACCACGCCGTCGGGTCTGAACGTCTCGATCAGCTATAGCCAGAACGGGCAGCCCGTGCAGTCTCCCACAAACGTGGGCAGCTACGACGTTGCGGCGACCGTCAACGATGCCAACTATCAAGGCTCTGCCTCCGGCACGCTCGTCATCGGCAAGGGAACGGCCACCGTCACGCTCGGCAACTTAAATCAGACATTCGACGGCAGCCCTAAGTTCGCTACGGCGACCATCGTTCCCGCCGTTCAGAGCGTCTCCTTCACTTACAATGGTTCTCAGACTGCCCCTACTAATGCCGGCAGTTATTCTGTGGTCGCCACAGTCAGCGATCCGAACTATCAGGGAACGTCCAACGGCACGCTCGTCATCGGCAAGGCCAGTTCGACGACGACCGTCACGGTCGCGAGCGCCACATTCAACGGGCAGCCGCACGGAGGCACCGCGATAGCAACCGGCGCGGGCAACCTCAGCCAGAATTTAACGGTCACTTACACAGGGCGCAACGGCACGAGCTACAACTCCGCGACACCGCCGACGGGCGCGGGCGACTACACGGCCTCTGCAACCTTCGGCGGCGACTCGAACCACAACGGCAGCAGCAGCAGCAAAGATTTTCAGATCACAAAGGCGAACCAGACAATCACGGTCACAACGCACGCCCCGTCGGGCGCGGCCTTCAACTCACAGTTCACGGTGGCCGCCACGTCCGGTTCCGGCCTGCCCGTCACGTACAGTAGTTCAGGCGCGTGCACGAACAACGGCGCAACCTTCACGATGACCAGCGGCACAGGCACCTGCACAGTGAAGTATGACCAGACGGGCGGCGGCAACTTTAACGCCGCGGCGCAAGTCGTCGAATCCGTTGCGGCACAGAAGGTGGGCCAGACGATTACTTTCGCCGCGCTCATCAACAAGACTTTCGGCAACCCCGACTTCTCGTTGAGCGCCACGGCGTCTTCTGGCCTGACCGTCACCTTCGCCGCGACAGGCAACTGCTCGGTCAGCGGAAGCACTGTTCATCTCACGGGCGCAGGCTCCTGCACGATCACCGCATCGCAGGCCGGAGACTCAAACTTCCCCCCGGTCAGCGTTGCGCAGTCTTTCCAGATCGCGAAGGCGGCGAGCGCGACGGCAGTCACTTCCTCCGCCAATCCTTCCGCCTCCGGCCAGAGCCTGACCTTTACGGCAAAAGTCACTTCGGCGGCGGGCACGCCAACGGGGACGGTGCAGTTCAAGTCGGACGGCGTGAGCGTCGGCACTCCCGCGACTCTGAACGCGAGCGGCGTAGCCACGCTCACCACTTCGTCATTTCCCGCAGGCACGCACACGATCACGGCGGAGTACGGCAGCGATTCTAACTTCGCCGCTTCCGCAGCGGCACTTCCTGCCGTTCAGGTAGTCGGCGGCATCTTTAATTTCTCGCAGAGTCTCTACAACGTCGCCGAGAGCGCGAACTTCGTGACGGTCACGGTCACGCGCACGGGCGACGCATCTGCTCCCGTCGCGGTTGACTACGCCACGTCGGACGGCACGGCCACGGCGCACGACGACTACACGACGGCGCTCGGCACTCTGCACTTCGCGGCGGGCGATACGTCCGAGAGCTTCGTCGTGCTGATAACGGACGACGGACTCAAGGAGCCGGACGAGACGATAAACGTCGCGCTCTCGAACCCGACAGGCGGCGCGACGCTCGGTGCCGGTTCGACGACCACGGTCGTCATAGCAGCCAGCGACAACCCGCAGCCGCAGTCGAATCCGATTGACGATTCCTCCGAGTTCGTCCGCCAGCACTACCACGACTTCCTTAACCGCGAGCCTGACGCCGCGGGACTACAGTTCTGGGTCAACAACATCGAGTCGTGCGGCTCGGACGCTCAGTGCCGCGAGGTCAAGCGCATCAACACGAGCGCGGCCTTCTTCCTCTCGATAGAGTTCCAGCAGACAGGCTACTTCGTCGAGCGCACATACAAGACCGCCTTCGGCGACGCGACCGGCAACTCTCAGTTCCCCGCCGCGCACCAACTCCCCGTGCCCGTCGTCAGACTCAACGAATTCCTCGCCGACACGCAGAGGATCGGCCTCGGCGTCGTCGTCGGTCAGGGAAACTGGGAGCAGCAGTTGGAATTGAACAAGCAGGCGTTCGCGCTTGAGTTCGTGCAGCGCGCACGCTTCACGAGCGCGTTCCCGACGACGCAGACGCCCGCGCAGTTCGTTGACGCGCTCTACGCGAACACGGGCATCACGCCTTCGGCGACGGACAGGAACACGGCCATCGGCGAGTTCGGTGCGTCGGCAATCGACACCTCGAACACGACGGCAAGGGCAAAGGCGTTGCGCGACGTGGCGGAGAACGCTTCGTTCCAGCAGTCGGAGTTCAACAAGGCGTTCGTGCTGATGCAGTTCTTCGGCTACCTGCGTCGAGACCCGAACGCCGCGCCGGATACTGACTACACTGGCTACGACTTCTGGCTACAGAAGCTCAACCAGTTCGGCGGAAACTTCCAGAGCGCCGAGATGGTCAAAGCCTTCCTCTCGTCAACCGAATACCGCAACAGGTTCGGACAGCAGTAGCCGCGCAGTCTAACGAGTTGAAGAGTGCGAGTCCGGCAATCGGACTCGCACTCTTCGTCAACTGCACTCTTCGTCAATCGTACTCTTCTTCAGCCGCGTCCTCCGGCTCACATTCACAAATCGCCGCCCGCCAAACGACGCGCGATTTCGCGCACGCGCTCTCGCAATTCGTCTTCGTCAACGGTCGTCATCCGGCCATCGCGAAAGACTTCGCGCCCGGCGACTACGGTCAGAATCACGTCGCCGCCGGACGAAGAGAAGACGAGCGTCGCTGCCGCGTCGTAAACGGGAAGCGCGTGCGCGGCGTCGAGCCGGACGGCGACGAGGTCTGCTTCCAGACCTTCGGCGAGCGCGCCCGTCGCGTGTTCGAGACGCAGCGCGCGCGCGCCGCCGTGGGTCGCCAATCCGAGCGCGTCTTCCGCGCACACCATGCGCCCGCCTTCGAGCGCTTCGCCCGCCGCGCGCGACGCGAGCACGGCGAAGCGCGACTCTTCGAGAAGGTCGCAGACGTTGTTGCTCGCCACAGAGTCGCTGCCCAATCCGACCGCGACGCCCGCCCTCAACATCGACGCGAGCGGCGCGCGACCGTGCCCGAGCTTCGCGTTCGACTTCGGGCAGTGCGCGACCGACGCGCCGTGTTCTCTCAACAATTCTATATCGGCTCCGTCAACTCGTATGCAGTGTGCGAGCAGCGGGCGCGTGTCGAGTATTCCGGTCTGTGCGAGATGCCGGACGGTCGAGACGCCGGGCGGGCGAAAGTTGATGCCGCGCGCTTTGAGGCCCTCGGCGAACGCACCCTCGCCTTCGAGCAGGAGTCGTCGCTCGGCATCCGACTCGGCCGCGTGCATCATCAAGGGCAAGCCTTCGTCTGCCGCGTATCGCGCGAGCATCGCGAGCAGCGGCGCGCTCACGGTGTAGGGCGCGTGCGGCGAAATGCCGAGCCTGACGAGAGATGTTTCGCCGTCCCGCAGGCGCTCGATCTTCTCGCGCGCCTTGTCGAACTGCTCGCCCGCGCTCGCTTCGTCCGGCCCGAACGCCTCCTGAAACACGACGCCGCGCAGACCCACTTCGCGCAGAGCCTTCATCGCCGAAGCGCCCGCGTCGCTCGCGTCGCCCACGCAAGTTACGCCTGCGCGCGCCGCCTCGACCGCGCCCCAAGCCGCCGAAGCTTCGATGTCTTCCGGCGTCATCCGAAGGGCGCGCGCTATCGTCAGCTTCCGAAGCCATGCGAGGAAGTCTCCTTCCTCGGCTTCGAGGTAGCCGCGCATCGCAGTCAGTTCGAGGTGAGTGTGGCAGTTGACGAAGCCGGGCATGATCGCCGACTCGCCGAAGTCTTCCGACGAGGCCGACGGAAATCTTCGTTCGACTTCAGAGCGCGCTCCGACTCCGGCGATGCGCGCGCCCTCGACCGCCACCGCGCCGTCTCGGATCGCGGCGGAAGTCATGGGCAGAACCCAGCGCGCGCAGTAAATTTTCGTCATCGCTTTTCACGCCCGCGCCGTCGCAGGACGAACCAGAGCAGCCCCGAAAGAATAACCACACTCCCGCCGCCCGCCGCAACGGGCCGTATGCCTGCGCGGTCTGCGACCTCGCCGCAGACGAGTATCGAGCCGACCATCGTCAAAGTCGTCAGCGTCTCGTAGGACGCGAAGACGCGACCGGCGAATGCGTCCTCGGTTCGTCTCATCAAAAGAGTCTGCTGCGCCGTCCACCAGATCGCGAAATTCATCTCGCGCGCGACGAGCACCGCCGCCGCACCGAACAGGCTCGGCATAAAGCTGAAGAGCAGAAGACCGCAACCGTCGAGCGTCAGCGAGCGACCCATGCGCGCGCCCATGTCTTCGACCGACCCGCGGTTGAAACGCCGCGCGAGCGGCGCGCCGAGAACCCCGCCCAACCCCATCGCGACGAACAGGACGGAGATGCCGAAGTCCGTCGGGCGCTCGGCGACGAAGCGAACGCCCGCGCCCCAACCCGAAGCCGCCTGCAAGCCGAGCCGCGCGCCGAAGATGCTGTAGAGCGCGCGCGCCGCGCCGTTGCCAAGACCCCAGCCCGCGGCCACGACGAACACGGCTGCGAGCATCGAATCGCGCCCGACGTAACGAAGCCCTTCGCGGAAGTCGAAGGCCACGCGACGCGGGACGGATAGGGCGAGTCCGATTACCGATTGTCTGTTGCCGGCAGTCGATTTGGAAACAGCGTTTCTCTCATCAATCTTCAACACGCGCTCGGCGCGAACGCTCGTCGTCGGCTTTTCATTTCGCAATTTCAGTATTCGCCGGATCATCTCGGCGGAGACGAGGAACGTCAGCGAGTTGAGGACGAAGACGGCGTCGCGTCCCAAAGCGGTCGAGACTATTCCGCCCAGCGCCGAGCCGACGGCAATCGTCGCGGCGGTCGTCGAGGCGGAGATGGAGTTGGCGGCGAGGAGTTCTTCGATGTCGCCGACGAGGTTCGGAATCGAGGCGCGCTTGGCCGCGTTGAAGAACGACGAGATCGAGAAGAGCGAAGCGCCTACGACGTAGATCAGGCCGAGCGACGAGAGACGCGCGGCGAGCACGAAGCCGAGCGCGAGAACTGCGCGCGCGAGGTCTGCGGCGATCATCACACGCCGACGGTTCAGACGATCAACGACGACGCCTGCGATGGGGCCGAACAGAAAGAGAGGGAGGTGGCGCGCGATGGCATAGAGGGCGACCGCAAGCCCGACCCTTCCCTCGCCCGCGAGTTGAATTGCGAGCGCGAGCACGGCGATGTTGTTCAGCCAATCGCCTACTTCGGAGACGACCTGACCAATCCAGAGCCGCCGGAAGTCGGCGTTTCCCGCGAGCAGCCGCCTGTAGGTCAACGCGCGGCGCTCGCTTTCTTTTTGCGGTAGCGTTCGAGTATGTTCGAGACGTATGCGCGAGTCGAGGGGATGTCGATGCGCGCGACGAATTCGTCGGCGGTCAGAGGCCGCTGGCCCGGCGTGACCCGATTCCAATCGGCCGCGCGGCTCGGCCCCGCGTTGTATGCGGCGACGGCGCGCGCCTCCCATCCGGGCGCGTCTCGATAGTCGTTCGCGATCTTCTCAAGATACCAGCAGCCGACCTGTATGTTTCGCTCAGGGTCGCGCAGCGCCGCTTCGGGGTTGCGTCGCATCTGCTCGGAAAGCTCGCGCATGCCCGTCTCCGCCGCCCACTCGCGCGCGACCGCGGGCGTCACCTGCATCAGGCCGACCTCGCCCGCGTCGCCATTCTTCCAGGGACGGAAGTACGTCTCCTCGTAGATGATGCTCCACACCAGAGCGGGGTCGAGGCGATAGACTGCGGCCTGACGCGCGATGAGCGCGTCGTAGCGGTGAATCCAGTATTCGTTGAAGAGGTAGAGGCCGGCGGCGCATGCGGCGGCGATGAGAAGCACGGCGAGGGAGAATCGTCTCAATGCGGCCATCAGGTTCGTGACAAGCTATAAACTCTCGAACACGTCCGGGTCAATTCCGGCCTGTCGTAAGATACTTCGGAGTGTGCCGACAGGGACTTCGCGATGGTGAGGCACGACTGCCGTATAAGTTCCTTGCAAAGTCTTCTTAGCAAATTTTATGTGGCTGCCTTTGCGACTCACTTCGATGAAACCAGCAGCTTCGAGCTTCCGCTTAACCTCACGAAAGGGCAGCACTCTAAGCGGCATCCAATTCGACCTCGATCTTGTGGATGCTCGGCAGAATCGTCGCGCACGGAAGCTCGAAGTGAAGTTCCAAGGCTTCGCAGAGATTATCAAGTGCCTCCGCTTCCGTCAGCCCTTGACTCGCAACGTCAACCTCGCGACACTGCGCGATGAACCACTCGCCTTCTTGCCACACCGCCGCCGTGAATTCCCGCGTCATAAACTCTTTTCAGTTCCTTCTTCTGAGATGCGACCAATGCTCGGACTTCGGGACAGCAGCGTCGCGCCCCTCGTAGCGCGACTGTAGCGCGCGCCGGTCGAGGACGTGGCCTTGCAGCCAGACCTCCGCTGAGAAGTTCGCGCCGATTGCGAGCGCGTCGCCGCGGAGCGCGCGGCTGTTGACGAGCACTTCGAGTTTCAGACGTTCGAGGTCAACATAGACCCAGCAAAGCTCGCTGCCCGATAGAGGGTTGCGCAGCGTCTTGAACGAGAGGACGCGCCCCGCGAGCGACCAGTCGTTCTCGTGCGCGGCGCGCGACGGCGCAGCCTCTTCGAGCGGCTGCCAGCGTGTCTGCTCGGCGCGCGACGCCGACGAAACGCGCGCGCGGTACGCGAGTCCGCAAAGTCCTACGTAAAGCTCCTGAGCGCGGAAGCCTTCGGGGCCGACCTCGGTCAGATTCTGAAGCTCGAAGAGGACTTCCGTCTCGTAGCCGTCGCAGTAGCCGTGGACTATCGCCTCGCCGTCCTCGTCGTACTCCGTCAGCGCCCAGGGGCTTACGCGCTGCGTGTAGCGCGCGCGGAATCCGGGCCGGCAGTCGGCGTAAAAAATCTCGCCCGTGCCCGACTCGTATAGAACCGTCCAGACTTCCAGACCTTCGCCGAGCTTCCAGCAGCGACCGTGCAGAACGGCGCCGCGGCGGCATAGCTGCGTCGCCTCGCCCTGATCGCCGGCGCGCTCGGCGAGATGGTTGAAGTCCTTTTCGCTAGGGACTTCCAAACCGATTGCTTCAAACGTCTCTTCCATAAAGAAGCTTTCAGCGGTCAGCACTTCAGCATTCAGCTTTTGACCGTTACCTCTTAGCCTTGCCCCTACTGTTTTCGCTCTGACGCTTTAGAGTTTGCTACCTTCCTGCGCGCGCGGTCAACATCAAGACGAGGGAAGCTGACGCCTGAGTGCCGAAGGCTTAAAAACTTTTACTCACCTCGCCGCGCGTTTCTTCGGCGCGGGCTTCGTCGCGGCCTGCTCGTCGGCGCGGGGCGCGCGGCTTCGGAAGCCTCTGATGTTTCGCGCCGGGCCGTGGCGCGGGCGCGAGCCGGAGCGAACCATCTCGGCGAACAACTCAACGTCGTAGTCCGCCTCGCGCGACATCTCTTCGCGGATCGCGTGAAGCTCTTCGAGGAATCTCGGTTTACGATACATAGATGGTAAATGGTGAATGGTGAATAGTAAATGGTGAATGGGAATTGCAATCTTCCATTCACCATTTACTATTCACCATTCACTCCTTCTCTGTCATCTCCGAAACTAAAAACTCCGGCGTGACTATCTGCGGGACGAAGAAGCCTGCGGCGGCGTTGAAGAGACGTATGCGCGCCTGTCGCCGGACGTTCGCCATGTGGCCGAAGTTCCATGTAACTAGATAATCAATTTTGTGGAAGGAGGCAAGTGCGACGTGAACGGCGTCGCCGATGTACTTGCGGTGAAAGATGCCGCGCGCGATGTAGCCTTCGGCGAGTATGGCCGTCTCTTCGTTAAGCTCGACCTGTTCGAGCGGCGCGACCAGCTTGAGATAGCCCGTGCGGTGCGGCTCCGGCACGCGCTCAAGCTCGCGGACGACGAGCGGCGAGACGACCGCGCGATACTCGCCCATCTCATGCTCCCACCAGCGTATCGTCAGGTCGCGGCGGAACGGCTCGCCGTTGTCGAGGTACGCGCCGACGACAGACGTTTCGAGATAGATGCTCTGCTTCATTAACTTGAAATGTCCTGCTTCGCATTTGTCTCGGTGGGCGTCTGCCCCGCGAGAGGTTCGAGCCGAATGATCCCGCGCGCGAAGTCGAACGTCGCACGATAGTACCGAAGGATGTTGCCGCCCACGATGCCCGTCTGCTCGAAGCCCGCGGTCTCGTTTATCGGCTCCATGTCGAGCACCGCGACGTAAACGTTCTGCCGCGTGAGTGCGCCGAGCGAGACGCGCGGGAGCATCAATGTCTCTATGTTCTCGGCGAGTCCCGCCGCGCCGTACACGCTGATGTGGCCGGCCTGCGCGAAGCGGTCGAGGCCGGCGCGCGCGGCGAGCACCGCCGAGACGACCGAGACGCTCGCGCCCGTGTCAATGATGAAGTTCGCGGGCTTCTCAAGTCCGTCGAAGCTGACCTCGCCGCTCCAGAAACCGCTCGAAGTCGTGCGTATCGGGACTTCGAGCGCGCCCGGCGCGGGCGCAGCCGCACGCGCGATTGCGTCGTCGCGCAGAAGCGTCATGGAGCGCGCGCCGTAGTCAACGGTCGCGAGGTACTTGCCGAGCACCGAGAGTCCGATGTAGCCGTCAACAGGCTCCTGCTCGTTGAAGAACTGCCGTATGTAAACGGGCACGCGCTCGACGCGCGCGTCGCCGATGTGGAGCGATTGCAGGAAGCCGTAAACTATCTCGAAGCGACCCGCGCCGCCGACCGCGCGCGCCAACCCGCCGCGTGCGACCGGCTTGAGTCCGAGCTTGTCCGCGGCCTTCGTCGAGATGACGCACATCCCCGCGCCCGTGTCTATCACGAAGCGCAGAGTCTCCTTCGAGCCGTTGACGCGCACGTTGATAATCGGTCGGTTGTTGACGAGGTCGAAAGGGAGAGTCACGGCGTCGGGGCCTGCGGCGGCGAGAAGGTTCGTCTGCGTGCCGAGGTAGCGAAGAAAGTCTATGAGGCCGCGTATGCGCGCGCGGCGGTCGGCGTCGGTCTTCGGCGCGATGCGTAGGAACTGTTCGTATGCGTTGGCGGCTTCGGCGTAGCGCTCGTAGCGCGCGGCTACCTGCCCAAGATTGTAGATGAAGTCAGGCTCGTTCGGGTCAATGCTCGCGGCGCGGCGCAGTCCCGACAAACTCTCGTCGAGCCGGTTCTCGTAGAAGTCAACCATCGCGAGTCCCGCGATGGCGAGCGGCTCGTTGTCCTTGAAGCTAAGAGCCGTGCGGAACTCCTCGACCGAGAGCCGGAAGTCGCCCGCGCCGAGCAGCGCCGAGCCGAGCAGAGCGTGCGCGCGCGCCGACGTGGGATCGACGGCGACGACGCGCGCGGCTTGATCGTATGCGTCCTGATTCTTGCGCTGCTTCAGGAGCGCGTGGCTCAGGCCGAGCCGCGAGTCGTTGTCGTGCGCGTCCTTCGACAGAAGCTCGCGGTAGATTTTTTCGGCGGCCTCGAAGTCGCCGTCGCGGATCGCGCGCTCGGCACGCCCCCGCGCGCTATCGCCCACGACGCGCGTCGTCGCCGCGCCGGGCGACGCGAGAACGACGAAGGCGACCAAAACGAAAACGCCGACCGCCGGACGTGACATCTTTCTCATCTGAACAACCCCCAAGCCGAGTGATAAGTGATGAGTGATGAGTGATGAGTAAAAAGACGGATTGCCTTTACGCATCACTCATTACTCATCACTCATCACTCATCACTTCAGTATCTCTCCCGTCTTCATTGACCAGAGCACAAGGTCGAGTTCGTCGAAGTCAACGCGGAGATCGCGCGCGAAGCGTCGAAGGCGCTGTTCGGTCGCGAGGTAGCGCGCGCGTGTCGAAGGCGGCTGCGGCGATTCGATGACGCCGACTTCGGCCAGTGATCGAAGGATGTGCTTGTCGAGTATCGCGTAGCCGCGATAGCCGATGTTGCGAAGGAAGTGGCTCGACTCCTTGTAACCGAGTCCCTTGATTCCCTTCTCGCGCGCGAGCCAGTCGCGCCGCTCAAACGGGTCTTCAAAGCCTTCGAGCCGCTCGCGCAAACGCATCCCGCAGTCGCCTTCGAGAAACTCACGCGTCACGACGATGTAGCCGGAGCGCGAGTTCGGGTAGCGATGCCTGCTTTGCAGCGCCGCGGCCAACTCGGCCTGCGTGCCGCGCGCGAGCAGGTGTCTGACTGCTTCAATCGAGCCGAGTCCCATTCGCGCCGACGCGCCTGCTGTGAAGATGCAGAAGACTAATTCCTCCCACAGACGCTCGTCCGTGGCCGCGCGGCGGACTTCGCCGAACTCCGCGAGGCGCGACTCGATCTCGCGCCGGCGCGCACGGTGCGCGGCGCGAATCTTCTCGACTGTGACAGGCTCTCGTTCTCGCCGCACTGTTTCGACAGATTTCAAAAGGCGGGCCGATTCGTATCGAGTCGAAATTCTATGAGCGCGCTTTCCGCCTTGTCAAAGGGAAGTCGGCGACGGGGCGCGCAAAGCCGGTCAGTCCGGCGGACTGCGCCAGCACGCGCTTTAATCGAACGAGCGCCTGCTTTCACTGTTCAATTCGGGATGACGGTCACGTTGCGCGTTCAAGCCGCGCGGGCGGTCTTACATCGCCTACGATGCCGTTTCGCATCTAAGCGTTTGCCTCGCGTCTCTTCCCACGAAAATTTGCACGGTCGCGCGAAAAGGGCCTCGTGCTATGATTAATTGTCTTTGCGGGCCGACCCGATAGTGACAAAGGAGTGTGAACGTTGAAGACGATTCGTTTAATTCTATCCCTCACGATTCTTCTCTCGTCTTTCGCGGGCGCGAGCGGACAGCGAGCGCAGAGCGCAGCGCAACAACTCCCCGCCGCATCCGGCGCAACCGCGCCGTCTGCTCAAACGCCGGCTCAGGCACCGGCCCCGGTCGCGGGCGCGTCCGGCGTCGCCACCGGCGTAGAGACATTCTCGAAGTTCACGCCTTCTTCGCTCTCGCGACAGGGCGTGCTCGTCGAGACGCTCGACGGCAAACCTGTGCGCGAGCAGTACGCGGATCAGGCTTTCAACCCGGCATCGGCTGTGAAGCTCGCGACGGCGTTCGCTGCGCTGAAGACCTTCGGGCCGAAGCACCGCTTCGCGACGACCTTCTGGGTCACGGGCGCCTTCGACAAGGCGACGGGCACGGTCAACGGCAACCTCATCGTTTCGGGGCGCGACCCTTCCTTCCACGACGAGCACGCCGTCGCGGTCGCGCGCGAGTTGAACCAACTCGGCATCAAGACCGTGACGGGCGACCTCGTCGTCGCGCCGCGCTTCTCGATGAACTTCAGCCCGTCGTCGCAGAGATCCGGCGAGCGCCTCTACGACACGCTCGACTCGACCCGGCGGCCCGCGGAGGCCGCGCGCGCTTGGGCGGAGACGCGCGCCGCGCTGCACGACGCGGATGCGCTGCAAACGACGCCGAGCGTCGCAGTCATGGGCGCGGTTTACGTTGACTCGGTGCCGGGGGACGCGCGCGCGATCTCGACGCACTACTCTCCGGCGCTCGTCGATATACTCAAAGTCCTCCTCTGCTACTCGAACAACTTCATGGCCGAGCGCATCGGCGACCAGTTGGGCGGCGCGGCGGGAGTGATGCAGACGCTCTCGACCGAGCTTGGGTTCAAGGCGGGCGAGTTTCGCCTCTCGACGACGAGCGGCCTCGGCGAAAATCGAGTGACGCCGCGGCAGATGATGAAGCTTTACCGCGCGCTGCTCGACGAGCTTCACAAGGGCGGACTGAAGGCCGCAGACATTCTTCCGGTCGCGGGCGTTGACCCCGGCACGCTGCAAAAACGCTACGCGGCGAGCGCAGGCCGCGGAAGCGTCATCGCGAAGACGGGGACTCTGCCGCGCACGGACGGCGGCGCGAGCGCGCTCGTCGGACAGATGCGGACGCGGCAGGGCGAGACGCTTCTCTTCGTCATCCTCGACCAGCGCGGCAGCGTCACGAGATTCAGACAACAGCAGGACGCTTTAGTCTCCGAGCTACAGAACGCGCGCGGCGGCCCGGAGCCTTTCACCTACACCCCGCAGATGCTCGCCATACGCATCTCGGCCTCCGAGTTCGACAGCGCGCGCGCCTCCAGTCTCGACGAATACGAACCCACTCCGTAAGAATGAAGGATGAAGGATGAAAGCGGAAGGATGAGAGAAAGGCTTTCTGCCTCCACTTCAACCTTCTGCCTTCATCCTTCCGACTTCCAGCCTTCATCCTTAAAGCTAGCGCGCCCCGGCGACATCAATGCCGCCGGGGCGCTTTCGCCCCTGCCGCAGGTGCGGTTCCGCGACGAGGGTGCGAAAGTAACGCGGCCTGCCGGGCCCCGTGCACGCGGCAATCTGCCTGAAAGATTGTCGCCAGTGCCGGCGCGCGAGCCGCGGAACGCAGAAAGTTTGCGCTCGGCTGTGCCGAAGTTTTTCGTGGGCGTCGGCGCGTGAGCCGCTCGCGCGACTCACGCGCCGACGTTTGTCGGGAAGGTTTGCGGGGCCGATCAGTACATTACCTGCGTGAAGCCGGTCGGCTCGATGTACTGGAACATGGGCGTTCCCGGCGGCAGGCGGCTTGGGTCTTTGAACGAATCGTCGAAGGCCCAGTTGCGGACGGGCGCGCCGTAGATGGTCGAGTCGGCGTTGTAGGGCCCGAGCGCCTGCGTCGAGTAGTAGAGCGGGACGAGCGAGCCTATGAAGTTCCAACGCGAACTCCACCTCTCGGAGAAGCGCGGGAAGTTGTGTATGCCGCCGCTCAGTCGCGACTCGCCGTTGGCGTTGCCGGCGTCCGGGCTTCCGGCCAGAGCCGACATGTTGTTACCGGCTATGACAGCCGTGCGCACCGAAGTCTCCGAACCCATCGGGACTGTCGCCACGTTGCCGGTGGCGTCGAGTGTGAGGTCGGCTATCCTCTTGCTCAGGTCGTCGGGGAACATCGCCGAGCTTGCGTCGAACCACGTCCTCGACAGCGGGAAGAGTGCGTCGCTGACGAGCGAGGCCGGAACCTGCGGGCCGCTGTAGTCCGCGGCGAGCGACGCCCCGCCCGTCGGGACGTTGTTGACGCCCGTCGTGTTGTAGTTGCCCCAGACGTAGAGCATGTTCTCCGTCGAGACGGTGATGCCGCGCGTCTGAGAGAGCTTGTTCGTACC
Organism: Pyrinomonadaceae bacterium; assembly: GCA_035474235.1. Classification (GTDB taxonomy): domain Bacteria; phylum Acidobacteriota; class Blastocatellia; order Pyrinomonadales; family Pyrinomonadaceae; genus QHXN01. Next base: position 480 of record DATINM010000035.1, on the reverse strand, counting down.
CGACATGGAGGTCGTCAGCGTGTCGCCGTTGACCAGCCGGACGGCGCGGCGGAAGTAAGGCGTCTGGTACGCCGCGACCGCCACGGCGCGCGCCGTGCGGCCCGCGAAGGTCGTCGTAGGCGTGCCGCTCGGCATCGGCGTCGGGTCTGGTAACTCAGCCGTGTCCCTCTGAAGCGTGCCCTGCTTCGGATTGCCGGAGCCGTCGGCCCCCGCGTCTATCACGTCCTCGCCGGGGTCGAGTATGCCGTTCCAGCCGTAGATGTCTTCGTTATCTACAAGCCCGTTCGTCATGTTATAGACCGTGCTGCCGATGGTTTCGCCCTTCACGCGGTCGCCGCGTCGGTCGGAGACGTAGAGGATGTAGCCGTCGGGGCCGCCGATGTTCGTGCTGACTGCGGTCGTGCCGCTGAGCAAGTTGGCGTCGTAAACGCCGTCGAGCCAGCGCGAGAAGTTCTTCATGTTTATCTCGACGACGCTGGT
>DATINM010000034.1:0-25243 GCA_035474235.1 Pyrinomonadaceae bacterium | reverse complement strand
CACCGCGCCCGTGACGTAAACCGGCTGCGCCTCCATCACGATAACGATGTCGCCGGGGCGTATGGCGGGGTTGGCCTCCTTCTTCCCTTCCTTGAGGTCGCGCACGCTGTAGATGTCGTAGCTGACCTGCGTCGGGTCTGCCGCCTTGTAGGTGTCAACCGGTGTCTCGGCAAGGTCTTCAGGCTCCGGGCACATCAGCGGCTCGGTGTGAAAGATTTGAATGTCGCCGCCCGCGGCCTCTGTTACGCCGCCGCTTGTGGCGAGCAGGTCGAGCAGGTGCGCGCGCCGCTGCATCTGCACGCGCGAGGGCGACCGCACAGCGCCGAAGACGACCGCAGGCGGGCGGCTCCGCATCTCGGTCACGCGCAAACTCACCTGCGGCTTGTTGAGGTACTTGGCGAGCGCCGTTACGATGTCCGACTTGATCTCGCGGTCGTTGCGGCACTGCGCCGGGACGGGCTTGTCAATGAACGGCACCTCGATGTTCCCCTCGTCGTTGACGACGAGCGTGCCGTTGAACTGCGGCTCGTTGTAGACGCGCAGGTCTAAAACGTCGCCGGGGCCGAGCAGGTATTTCTTAACGCCCATCGCGTCGAGCGAAGGCGCGCCCGCCGATGCCGTGTTGACGACCGGGACTTGAGGCGCGGATGAACCACCGTCCTGCTGCTGCGCGAGCGCCGCCGGAGCCGAGAAGTAGACGGCGAGCAAGAGAAGAACGCTTTTCGATTTCATAGACACCTTCCTGTGGAGCGAGGCACTTTCAATTTCAAGAACGCGGATTGGCCGCGCAAGTCATAGCAACAGATTTCCGATTTCGGATTTGAAATGTGAAATCTCAAATTCTCAACTCACCCTGTCTCTACGCTTCCGCGGACATTCCCTAACACAACTCGAATCAACGCTGTGGCCGACCGCCGCCTCTCGGCGCATTGCCTCCCTGATGGCGGTGGCGACGGCTTCTGCGTGCGGGCACCGTGCCGGGGAGTGCGAAGCCTTTGAACAGTAGGTTGCAATTGTCGCACAGCAGGTTGTAAACGCCAATCATGCGAAGCGGCAGCGGGGTGTCCGTGTAGCCGCGACGCAGGCGCGTACTCCCACACTTCGGGCAGCGCTGCGCGATCAACCTATCATCTCCTCGCCTTCGGACGCGCCCGTCTTTCGACCCTCCGCGCCCCGCTTTGGCGCGCGCGGCGCGACTTTGATTTCAGCCGGGACTGCGTTGGAGGCCGCGTCGTCGTCGGTGTGTATGCGGGCGCGAAGCATCTCGATCTCACGATGGATGCGCGCCGCTGCCTCTTCGCGCGCGTCCTCGCCCATGTCTGCGCGCGAGAGGTAGAAGAGCGCGTCGCGGTAGCGCGCGACGGCGCGCGCGTACTTGCCGCGGAAGGCCGAGCGCTCGGCCATCTCGACCCACTGCCCGACCTTCACAGACGCCATGAAGTTTCGGACGGCGACCGACGAGTCGCGCAACTCCTGCTCGTCGGGGCAGACGCGCATCGCCTCGTCCAAGACTTCGAGCGCGCGCTGCGCCGTCTCGATCCTGTCGGAGAGTCGCACGCGGCGCTGAGCCTCGCTCGTCAGCCGCGTCGTCTCGCCGCGCGCCCATGCGAGCAGGTGTTTGCGCTGCAACGCTCTCACGCGCTCCTGCCCCGACCGCAGCGCGACCCTCATCTCTGCGGCCCCGCCCGGCGTCCGCAGAACATCGTCCGTGCCCGAAAGATACTGCTCGCAGAGTTTGTAAGCTTCGAGGTGCGCTTCGGGCGGCGTCGCGGCGTTGTCGAGTTCCGCCAGACGTTGTTGCAGATTCCTGAGCGCCGCCACGCGCGCCTGCATCCCCGGATAGTTGTTCGCCACGGGCTTAGGCTTCAGCGAGCCGCGAGCCGCGTCGCCCGCGCCCATTACCAACTCCATCTCGCGCGTGTAGCGCGCCCAAGCTCGCCGCATCGCTAGCTCGCGCGCCGCCGCCGCGCAGATGATGACGAAGATCGCCGCGATGCCCGCAGGAATCCAGGGCGTCTCGTCGCCGTCCGTGCTGCGGAGCAGAAGCCAAATGCCGCAGAAGAGCGCGAGCGCGAGGCCACCCGCGACGGCCATGTAACCGACCGTCGAGGGCATACGCGGGTGCGGCTTGCCGCGACGCCTCGCTTGCGCGCGCGCGTTCTCCTGCATCGTTTGTTCCGCTGTGCGTGCGGGCAAAAAATTTTCTCCGGCGAAAGCTCGGCGTCGCGGCGCGTTCTAGCTCGACGGGCCGGCGTCGGGAAAGTTAAAGAGGCCAACTTCGGCTGAACGTGGATTATAGTCATTCCCGGCGGGCGCGTCCATACGTGTCCCGACGAGTCCGCCCCGCCGGTCGAGTCTCTCCCCGGCCCCGAAATTCATGCTGGAAGAAGCGTGCGGATGCGTTTATACTTGCGTTCCGTTTCGCCCGAAGCTTCTTCGGCAGACGGCCCGGCTGCGCTCGACCGACATTCTTCGGCGCGCGTGCGTGCGGGTTGACGGTCGCGTCGCCGAGCAGCGCGTCTCTTTCAACGACGAGGGGAGTCGAAGTAATGGAGTTGCAGTGTCAGAAGTGCGGGGCATCCGTCAACTCGGATCAGGCTTTCTGTCCGAGGTGCGGGGCTGTGGTCGGGATGAGCGACACGTCGCAGGAGAGCGGCGGCGAGTGGAACATGGCGGCCACGATGGTCGGCAAACATCTGCCCACGACACCGCCTCCGCGTCCGCCCGCGCCGACAACAGCGCCGCGCCCGAGCGAACCGTCTTCTTATTCAGTGCAGGCAGCGCCCGTTCAACAGCCCGCGCGCGGCGGCAACACAATGCTCCTCGCCATCATAGGTTTCGTCGCCGTGCTTCTCATCGGCGGCCTTCTGATTTTGTTGCTCTATCTGAACTCGCAAGGTTAACATCCGGGCCGCCGGCGAGGCGCGCGCTCCCTTGTGCCGACGGCGTTCGGCGAGTGACAACTCGCTTCGCCGCCGCGCCACGCGCCGAACGCTTTATGGATCAGTCCACCGCCCCCTCCTACAACATGGCGGCATCGTCCGCGGCGATGCCCGCGCGCGGGCGGAGCGTTCTGCGCTGGGCGCTGGCGAGCTTTGCGATCCTAGCTGCGCTGCTCGCCGGACTCTTCACGCTCTGGATGATCGGCTACGAGACTGGCCTCGTGCCGCTGCTCGCCGGACTCGTCGCGGCGGCGATTCCCGTCCCCGTCTACGTCACGCTCGTTCTCTGGCTCGACCGGTACGAGCCTGAGCCGCCTTGGATGCTCGCGACCGCCTTCTTCTGGGGCGCTCTCGTCGCGGTCTTCTTCGCAATCGTCATCAACTCGCTCGGCGTCGCAGTCGTCGGCGCGCTCTCGAACGAGACGGCGGCAAGGTTTTACGGCATGGTCATCTCCGCGCCGTTCGTTGAAGAGACTTCAAAAGCTCTCGTCCTCTTCATGCTCTTCTTCTGGCAGCGCGACGAGTTCGACGACGTGACGGACGGGATAGTTTACGCGGCGATGGTCGGCCTCGGCTTCGCGATGACCGAGAACGTCAAGTATTACGGCACGGCCTTTAACGAGCACAACGCCGTCGGCGTCTTCATCGTGCGCGGACTCTTCTCGCCGTTCGCGCATCCGCTGTTCACGGGGATGACGGGCGTCGGACTCGGACTCGCGGCGCAGACCGAAAAGCGCGCGGTGAAGATAATCGCGCCCGCCGTCGGCTTCTTCGCGGCGATGTTCCTGCACGCGGCGTGGAACGCATCGGCCAACGTCGCGGGACAGACGGAGAACGGCGCTTACGTTCTGCTCACGTACTTCTTCATCATGATGCCGACCTTCTTCGGGATGCTCGTCATCATCGCGTTCTCGCTCAGGCGCGAGGGGCGCGTGCTGCGCGAGCAACTGCGGCGCGACTGCGCCACGGGTCTTCTGACGGAGAGCGAATACCTCTGCCTCTGCTCTGTGCGCGGGCGCATGGGCGCTTCGTGGGGCGCGCTCGCGCGCGGAGGCTTCTCCACGTGGCGCGCGCGCGCGAAGTTTAACCGCGCCGCGAGCGAACTGGCCTTCCATCGCTCGCGCGTCGCGCGCGGCATACACGCGCGCGGCACGACCGACGACGAGCGCGAGGCCGGTTTTTTGCAGCAGATTTACAACCTGCGTCTGCGACTTGAAAGGAAGTGATGAGTGATGAGCGATGAGTGATGAGTAAGAGCTACAGCTTTTTTCTCATCACTCATCGTTCATCACTCGTCACCCGTCACTAATTTGAAGATCAAACTACTGCCGAGCACGATTGACCCGGACGGGCGCGCGTCGTCGGAGCAGCGCCTCAGTTGCTTCGTCGTTGACGGGCGCGTGGCGATTGACGCCGGGAGCATCGCCATCGGAGTCAGCGACGCCGAGCGCGAGAGCTTGCGCGACGTGATCGTCACGCACCCGCACATTGACCACCTCGCTACGCTTCCCATTTTCGTTGACGACCTCTTCGCCTTCCTTGAAGAGCCGATTCGCATACACGCGACCGAGGAGGTCTGCGCCCTCGTCGCGCGCGACATCTTCAACGGCACGATCTATCCCCCGTTCCAGAATTTCAACAACGGCAAGACGCCCGTCATGCAGTTCGTCCCCTTCCGCGTGGGCGAGGAGTTCAGCGTCGCGCACCTGCGCATCAAGGCAGTCCCCGTCAACCACATCGTCCCGACGGTCGGCATGGTCTTCACCGACGGCGAGCGCACCGTCGCCTTCAGTTCCGACACGTCGGCCACGGAAGAGTTCTGGCACGTGGTCAACCGCGAGTCGCGCGTTGACGCGCTCCTCATCGAAGCGTCGTTCCCCAACTTCCTCTCCAAACTCGCGGAGGCTTCGGGCCATCTCACGCCCGACTCGCTCGGCCAAGAGCTAAGCAAGCTTAATCACAAAGACCTCGACATTCTAGCCATGCACCTCAAGCCGTCATTCCGCCGACAACTCATCGAAGAACTCGCCGCGCTCAACGTCCCGCGCCTCTGCGCGATGGAGCCGGGGCGCGAGTATTCATGGTGAACACGGTCTTGGAAACAGAACGTCTGTTGCTGCGTATGTTCCGCGAGTCCGATGCGGACGCTTACGCGGAGATGTTGGGCGATGCTGAGGTCATGCGATTCCTCGGAGGCAAGCCGTTGTCGCGCGTCGAGGCTTGGCGCAACTTGGCATTGATTGTCGGTCATTGGCAGTTGCGCGATTACGGCTTCTGGGCGGTCGAGGAGCAGGCGAGCGGCGAGATGGTCGGTCGCGTCGGTTGCTGGTGACCGGAAGGTTGGCCGGGGCTGGAGGTCGGCTGGGCGCTGCGGCGTCGGTTCTGGGGCCGAGGCTACGCGACGGAGGCCGAGCGCGCCTCGGTCGAATATGCGTTCACGAACCTCGGTCAGACGCACGTCATCAGCCTCATCGCGCCTGAGAACGCCGCCTCGATCCGCGTCGCCGAGCGTTTAGGCGAGAAGCCCGAAGGAGAGTGGGATGTCTTCGGGACGAAGGTGATTATCTACGGCATCGGGCGCGGAGAATGGGAAACCCGCAGAGACTTATATGCCGCGAAGAATTAATCCGATAGAACGCTTACGGAGTAGCGAAAGGGAGTAATGCATGAAGCGTAATTCGGTGAGCGTCGCTGTCGCTCTAATGATGTTGACGGTCGGAAGTATTCAAGCGTCGGCGCGGAAGTCTCGCCCTGCGCCGGAGGATGCCATCCGCGCAGCCGACCAGCAATGGATGAAAGTCTTCGCGGACAAAGACCTCGAAAAGTCCGTGGCGTTCTGTGCGGCTGACGGGTCTGTGTTAGCGCCCAACGCGCCGATAGCGGTGGGCAAGGATGCAATCGGAAAGTTGTTCTCAGGCTTCTTCGCGCTTCCCGGTCTTAAAATCAGTTGGCATCCAGACAAGGCTCAGGTGGCTAAGTCCGGCGAACTCGGCTACACGAGCGGCGTTTATCAAATGACTTTCAACGACCCTTCCGGGAAGCCCGTCTCGGACACGGGGAAGTACGTCACGATCTGGAAGAAGCAAAGCGATGGTAGCTGGAAAGTTCTGTTCGATATTTTTAATTCCGATTTGCCACCGCCCGCTAACCCGTGAGGTTAAGCCCCTGCGTGCGCCCGCGCGAGAGTTATTTGCCGGCGAGTAAATTGAAGTCGTCCGCGTTGCTAGCGTATCGCCTCGAACTCAGTCTCGGTGTGCTCACCCGTGAAGCCTTCGAGCGTGACGCGACTGCTCGGCAGGACTTCGGCGACGCGGAAGGTTCGCTCGGAGCGCGTGCGGCCGGGCATGAGTTGCGCGCGGAAGGTTACGCTCATGCCGGGGCGTGCCCATCGATCAGCGCCGCGCCGGTTGTACTGCGGATAGATTGATTTGTCCTGCCGCCCCGCGCTCCTGCGACCAAGCAGAAGAGTCGCGCCGACCGCGCCCGCCGTTAGTCCCGCAAGCCCGCCCGCGACCGCACCGAGCCAGCGCAGCTTCCGATTCTTCTTTCCGATGCCGACTTTCAAAATGTGAATCCGTCTTTCGTCCCCTGAAGACGTGTACGCGCAAGCACGCGCCCTTGAAATCCGACGGGCTTATGGCTTGCGCGTCACGGCCGCGCGCGCGGCGTGTTTCGTGAACTCTTCCGCCGCGATTTCAGCAGAGGGGTTCGAGTTTCTCGCTGATGATCGGCAGACCGCTCAGAGACTTCTCGGCGTTGATGGCGGTGTAATGCGCCCACTGCTCCGGCACTTTGTCCTCGGCGAAGATAGCCTCGACGGGGCATTCGGGCACGCACGCATCGCAATCGATACATGTCTCAGGGTTGATCCACACGGCGTTGTCGTCCAAGTGAAAAGCCTCGACAGGGCAGACGACAACGCAGTCCGTGTAGCGGCAGTTCACACACGGTTCACACACGGTATAGGTCATCGGACAAGCCTCCTCAAAATTTCGTATGACGGCGGCGCTGGGTAATCAAGAAACCTCTGTCCGCGTGGGCGGCTGCGCCGGCAATCAGGGGATGTAACTTCGCCGGATATATTAAGCACGAACCGTCGAGATTGAAAAGCGGAAAATCGAGATTTTCACTTTCCGGTTTTTTGTTTCGGCGCGTGGCACTTGAGATTCGACTTATTGCTCGGCGCGACCTTCGATCCGCCGCAGACGGAGAGGGCGTGCGGCGGAGCAACGCAGCAAAAAAAGGGGGCACGCGTTCAGGTTCATTCAGGGAAGATGAATGCCCGGCTGCGAGTCATTCGCCGCCGTCCGGGCGGCTCTTGTGCTTGGCCTTACGTTCCGCCGGGTGCGCGCGATCTTCGGGTTTAGCGCGCGAAATCGGATGCCCCGGAGGCGCGACGGGCTTGCGTATCGAGGCGAACAGCGGGCGCTCTTCGCGCACGCGCGACTGCTTTCTGGCTTGCTTCTTCATCGGGAATCTCCAAGGCCATTGGCTGACCTCACCCGAATGCTATGCGCCAGCGCGAGCGCGTGTCAACGCCGACGGCGCGGCCTTTGCCGACCGTGCCGTCGTCCGCCGAGACTGACCGAAACAGCTTTTAAGATTCCGTTGAGGAGCGAGCGGAAGCGGGAGGGGAGATTTACGCCTTGCTCGTCTGCGGCGTCCTGTCGGAGAAGAGGGTCTTGATCGCGCGCGTCGTCTCGACGCGTCGCTTCTGCTGAAACTCGTTGACCCACTGCGTAACGTTCGCGACCATCTCGCGCGCCGACTCCTGCGCCGACTTGCGTTCCGGCGCGGCCTCTTCGGTCGCGGCCTCTTGCTGGCGAGTTCTCTCTTCTCGCTTAATAACCTTGATCTGGATTTTCTTCTTCATGACTACTATTCCGTTTTCAGAATGAATGAATGTTCGCTCACTAAGACGAACAAGCGGGATGAAAAGTTCCCTTTTGTTCGATTACCGTCTGCCCCCCAAGGGCACGCTCAGTTAAAGAGCAAATCGGAGGCCACGGCGCTTCGACTCAGTGGTGAAGTGCCGGTCACCTGCTAGTCTTGAGACGGTCGCGACAAAACTTTTACATTTAAGGCCGCGTTGGCCGCGTCTCCGGCGAGGTTTGGCAGAAGGTTCCTTGCGAACAGACTTAAAGATGCTCGCCGCCGACTCCGTGTTGCCCGAATCATTTGCGCGCACGCGCGCACAATCTCGTCGAGCGCGCGCAATAGGCTCGGACAGGGACGACCGTCGCATGGCCTCTTTGCGAACAGCGACGCCGCGACGCGCCGCATTTGCAGAATGCCAAGCCGAAGGCGCGCACGCGCTCTTTGCCAAACTCGCACGCGCCCGAAGCCCCGGACTCGACTCCGTGCCCCGGCGCGACCGAAGCCGCGTAAACATTGCTTCATCGTGCTTCCGCTCGGCATCACGGCGCAGCGCTTCGTACCTTCGCAAACGTCGGCACGGGCGTTGCCCTTCGCCGCGTCGAGATGCTTCTGAGCGAACTCACGATCATGTACCTCGCGGCGGCCGCGCCCTTCGGCGTCGCGCGCTTCGTCGAAGAACATGAGCGAGGCTCGCGCATCGCGCACTCGATCCTGAAGTCCGCAGCCGCGTCTCTCGCGTGGCCCGCGGTTGTGATTCGCCTCTTGAAGAGAATCGCGGCCTTACGAAACGTCGGAGCCGGCGTTGACGAAAGCCGCGTCCCCGAAGGGCAGAGTGTCGAGCGCGTCAGACAAGCGACGGTCAACGCACTGCGCGCGGTCGAAGATTTGATAGCGAGCGAGCGCGGTCGCGACTGCGAGGCGCAGCGGCGGGCGCTGTTCGCGGCGCGAGAGAGCGTCGAGCGTTACGCGGGGCTTGCGCTCGCCTGTGCGTCGGCGCGCGAGGAAGCTCAACCCGAGGCGCGTGAGTTGGAGTTGTGCCGCGTCGCCGGGCGCGACGGCGACGATCTGCTCGTCGCCGGAAGGTGTCTTCACCGGCGGAACGTCACGCGCCTGCGCGCGCACCGCGAGCGCGCCCGCTCGGAACTCGTCCACGCGCTCGCCGCCGCGGGCGAGGCCGCACACAACCTTTATCCCTCTCGCCCTCAATTTCAATCCCCGCAGCGCGCCTCCGAGACGGCGAAGCTGATCTCGGAGGCGCTTCTGCAAACACTCTCGCGCGTCGTCGAACTTCTTTCGCTCTTTGACGAGCGCGAGGCCGTGGTCGCCGTAGCGCGCCTGCTCGACGCCGAGTGCGCGCGCCTGCGCCGCGCCTGCTCGACGCCCGCGGACGCCGCACGCGACGGCGCGGGTGAAGGAGAAAAATCATGTACGACACGAGCGGCTCACACAGCGTTTGCTACGCCGCCCCTCCCGACTACGACATCGACGGGAGGATGAACTGGCTCAAGGCCGAGATCGCCCGCGCCGAGGCGTGCAACAAGCCGTCGCGCGTGCGCGAAGAGAATCGTGCGCTCTCGATCATGCGCCCGCTCACGACCAAGGAATCTTACACATGGTTCGGAACGTTTCTTGGCCTGTTTCCCCCCTTCGCTCTCTTCGCGCGCATACTCGCGGCCATGTTCTCCGGTGGCGCTTCAAGACGAATTTTCACGGCGGACGACCCGGCGCTCTTATGGGTTCTTCTTTTCCTCACGATGAACACCGTCTGCTGTCTCGTCGGTCGGAAGTTCGGCGCGTTCGTCGGTCGTAAGCTGGACGACCCGCGCAGATGGACTTGGCCGATGTTCATCTTCTCTTCGTTGATGTTGGCGATTGCGTGGGGTATCGTCACAGGCGCGGCGGGCGGAGCGGTCGGCTTCATCATCGGCGCGGTCGTCGGCGTCGTCTGCGCCGTGCCCGTCGCGCTCGCGGCCTTCTCTGTCTTCGCGGTTCTTCACCGGCTGCTCTCGCACGGTGGTATGATTGACGAGCACGACCTCTGGCCGCTCGCGTTCGGCGTCCCGCTGACAGTCGCCGCGCTGATCTTGAGTCCGGGGCTTTTGAAGTAAGCAGTTTTTCGGTTTTCGATTTTCAGTGTTCAGTAGAACAGCTTTAGCTTGCTCGCCCGCTTCACCCAATGCGGCACTGAAAACTGAAGACTGAAGACTGAAAACTGTCAACATGCTTCTCGCGCTGCTTCTGCTCTCGCTCTTCATGCTCGTGCTGCTCGGCTTCTACGTCTTCGTGGCCGCGCCGCGCAGCCGCGCGCACCAGACCTTCGCAGCCTTCATCGCCTGCCTCGCCGCATGGACTGTCAACGACATAATCATGTGGGGCTTCGGAGTCACGCGGCAGTCGGCAGCCGTCTGGGCGAGTCTGAGCTTTGCGCTGTCGCTCCTACTTCAATTCGCGCTCGTAGTCTTCGCTTGGGTCTTTCCCGAAGACGACGATGTTTCGTGGCGACGCGCCGCCGTACTGTTCGCGCCCGGCGCGGTGCTCGTGCCCGCCGCGCTCGCAGGCATGATGTGGGACTCGCTCTATTTCGACGGCGCGGACTTCCGCATACGTCTCACGCCGCTCGCTTTTGCCTTCGGCATCTACATCTACGGGCTGTTCGCCTACGGCTTTGCGCTGCTCTTCAAGAAGTGGAGGCGCTATCGCGGCACGCTCTGGGGCAAGCAGCTAGGCGCGATACTCTTCGCGCTCGTCGTCACGGCTACGCTTAAGACCGCGACCGACATCGCGCTCCCGCTCGCGGGCATTTATACGCTCTTGCCCGTCGGCTCGGTCTTCGTGCTCGTCGGCGTCATCATCTACGCCTACGCGGTCACGAACTTCAAACTCTTCTCGATACAGTCCGCGCTCGACCAGTTTCGTCTCTTCCCCATAACCTACAAGGTCGCATTCTCAATCGCGGCGGTCGCCGTCCTGAGCTTCGCGCTCTTCCAGATTCCAATCGTCTGGTTGAGTTTCACAGACCACACGGCGGTGGCTTGGAAACGTTATCTGGTCTTCAGCGTGGTCACGGCGCTGGTGCCGAACCTCGTCCTCGTCGCGCTCGTCATACGAATCATCTCGCGCCCCTTGCGCCGTCTGACCGAGGCCGCCGTTGACGTTGCCGGAGGCGCATACGGCACGCGCGTCGAACTGCGCAGCAACGACGAGGTTGGACTCCTCGCCGCGTCATTCAACGAGATGAGCGGCAAGATGGCCGACGACATCGAGCGCCTTCGCGCGCTGAACGAACGCCTCGTCCGCACGGAGAAACTCGCCGCCGCGGGCGCGCTCGCCGCCGGAGTCGCGCACGAAGTCAACAATCCGCTCGCCTCGATCTCTTCGCTCATCCAGATCCTTCAAGCGCGCACGCTCAGCGCCGAGAACGAAGCGGAGACGCGCGAGATGCTGCGGCTCGCCTCGACGCAGATCGCGCGCATTTCTCAAGTCCTGCGCGACATGATGGACTTCGCGCGGCAGCGACCGCCAGCGCGCGCGCCTCTCGACATCGCGCGGGTCGTCGAGTCGAGCCTGCGACTCGCGAACTTCGACAAGGCTTTCAAGCGCCTGCACGTCGCGACGGACTTCGACGCGCGCGCGCCGCGCGTCTCGGCGGACGCGGATCAGTTGCAGCAGGTCTTTCTAAATCTACTTCTGAACGCTCGCGACGCGATGCCCGAAGGCGGCGCGCTCGACATCAGGACTTTCTTCGACGAGGGCAAGGGCGAGGTCGTCGCCGAGTTCGCCGACACGGGCCAAGGCATCCCCGAAGAGATACGCGCGCGCGTCTTCGACCCGTTCTTCACGACGAAGCACGTCGGCGTCGGACTCGGCCTCGCCGTCTGCTACGGCATCGTCACGACGCACGGCGGCAGCATCTCCGTCGAGTCGAACGACGCGCGCGGGACGACCGTCCGCGTCGCGCTGCCCGCGGACGAGCCGGCGCTCGAAGTGCTTGCGCCGCGTGCTGCTTCCGTGCAGACTTCCGAATCGGAGGTGTGATTGCCGCCGCGCGTTTCGTGACGACGAACAGCGAAACCTTTGACGGCGAGAGATGACGAAGATGTTCAGCCACCGAATCGAAGACGGCCTCGAACTTCGGCCCGTGGACGAACGCCACGCGGAGGAGTTGACGGCGCTCGTCCGGCGCGACCTCTTGTACCTGATGAAGTGGATGCCGTGGGCGACCGACCGCTACTCGGTCGAAGACGCGCGCGAGTTCATACGCCGCAACCTTCGCCAGTACGCAGAGGATCAGGGCTTCGCCACGCTCATCTTCTTCCGCGAACGCCTTGCGGGCAGCATCGGCTACAACAACATCGACTGGGCGAATCGAAAGACCGACATCGGCTACTGGCTCACCGCAGACCTGCAAGGTCGCGGGATAATGACGAAGGCCGTCGGCGTGCTCGTCGAGTACGCCTTCAGGCAGTTGCGTCTGAACCGCGTCGAGATTTTCTGCGCCGTCGAGAACACGCGCAGCCGTCGCATACCCGAACGCCTCGGCTTCACCGAAGAGGGCACGCACCGTCAGGCCGAATGGGTTCACGACCACTACAAAGACCTCGTAGCCTACTCGATGCTCGCGGGCGAGTGGAAAAAGACCGAGAGAAAAATAAGAACTTAGACGGATGCCGCTCATCGAACTTCAAACTCTGATTCGTGCGCCCGCCGCCGTCTGCTTCGACGCGGCGCGCAGCATTGACCTGCACGTGAGCGCGCCGAGTCCGCTCCGGCACCGGGCCGTCGCGGGCGTCACGTCCGGCCTGATCGAACTCGGAGAAGAGGTCACTTGGGAAGGCTCTTTCTTCGGCATACGGCAGCGCATGACCTCGAAGATCATCGCGCTCGAAGCGCCGCACACGTTCACAGACGAGATGCAGCGCGGCCCTTTCAAACGCTGGCGTCACACGCACCGCTTCGAGCCGATTGGCGACGGCACGCTCGTCAGCGACTACGTTGAATTCGCGTCGCCCTTCGGGCCGGTTGGCTATGCGTTCGACGCGCTCTTTCTCAAAGGTTTCATGACGAGAGTTCTCGTCGAGCACAACAGGTACATCAAGCAGGAAGCCGAGCACCGCGCCGCCGCGCTTCCCGAAGACGTTTCTTAAACGACGCCGGTCGAATCGAAAAGATGAGCACACAGCCACTCATCCTTGTCGCCGAGGACGAAGACCTTATGCGCGCGATCATCTCGCGCCTTCTGGAAGACGCGGGCTATCGCGTCGCGGCGGTCGCAAGCGCGGAGGAAGCGCTCGAAGCGTTCGCAGCCGAAGACGTTGCCGTCACGCTCACGGACATACGCATGGCGGGCATGGACGGCCTCGCGCTTCTCGACCGCGTAAAAGACATTGACGCGGAAGCTCTCGTCGTCGTGATGACTGCCTACTCGTCGGTTGACTCGGCGGTCGCCGCGCTCCGCAAAGGCGCTTACGACTACATCACCAAACCCTTCGTCAACGAAGACCTCCTACAGTCCGTCAAGAACGCGCTCCGCCAGCGCGAGCTTTTCCGCGAGAACCGCGCGCTCCGGCGCGAGCTTGACCGGCGCTACAGTTTCTCGGAGATCATCGGCACGTCGGAGTCTTTGCAGCAGGTCTTCCGTCTGGTCGAAAAAGTCGCCGCGACGAACACGAACATACTCGTCTACGGCGAGTCGGGTACGGGCAAGGAACTCGTCGCGCGCGCCATACATCACAACAGCCCGCGCTCCGACCGACCCTTCGTCGCGATCAACTGCGGCGCGCTGCCCGAAACCCTTCTCGAATCCGAACTCTTCGGCCACACAAAGGGCGCTTTCACCGGCGCTACAACGGCGCGCGCCGGACTCTTCCGCTCGGCTGAAGGCGGCACGATCTTCTTGGACGAGATAGGCGAGATTAGTCAGGCGCTTCAGGTGCGTCTACTTCGCGCCGTGCAGGAGCACGAGGTCACGCCCGTCGGCTCGTCAGCGCCCGCGCGCTTCGACGCACGAATCATCTGTGCCACGAACCGCGATCTTGAGAAGGAGGTCGGCGAGGGCCGCTTCCGCGAAGACCTCTTCTATCGCCTGAACGTCATAGAAGTTCACCTGCCTCCGCTCCGCGAGCGCCGCGAAGACATACCGCTGCTCGCGCGCCACTTCGTCAAGCACACAGCGCGCGAGCAGGCGCAGGACGAGAAGCCGATTGAGCCTGCCGCGATGACCGCGCTCATCAACTACAACTGGCCCGGCAACGTGCGCGAATTGCAGAACGCGGTCGAGCGCGCCTTCACGTTGAGCGGTGAAGCAATTGACCTCGACAGTCTGCCGCCGCGCGTGCGCGACGCCGCTGGACAAGCGCCCGCCGTGCGTGACCCCGACGGCCTGCGTCCCACGCTCGCCGAAATCGAGCGCCGCCACATACTCGACACGCTCGCCTCGGTCAATCAGGACAAGGCGCGCGCCGCCAACGTCCTCGGCATCGACCTCTCGACGCTCTACCGGAAGCTGAAGCGATACGATGCCGTCTGAGGGGCTGGCCTAAGTCAATCGGCGTTAGCTCCGGCATATCCTGAAATTTATTCGGCATATCATGGAATAATTTCCGGCATATCCCATGGTGGATGTCTCCTCGCCGGAGGCTTTACGCTGATGGTAATGCCCCGCTCGGCAATTTTGTGCGTATGTGATGCTCCCCCTATAAGCCGCTCGTAAATAAAATATGCGAATCAGGAGTTGAAAATTGCCCGCCTTGAAAACAAAGGGATTACAAGGGCAGTTTTCGGGAGATAACATTTTCATCTCCCGCAAGGTGTTGATTCTTCATAGCTGATTTCAACCCCTGATTCGCATAAAATAAATTGATCTTCCCGTAGTAGGTTGTTATCTTAACTGTCGCACGCCGTTGCATGAACGCAACGGCGTGCGACAAATCATTGGAGCAGTAAGTATCTAGTAACCATTTCTATAGCGCATATAAAGAGTAAGGAGTTCTCACGTTGAATCACGAGCAAGCAGATAAATTCACGAATTGGGCACAGCAGATTGCCACACAGCCTATTGAGGGTAATGAGGGCGAAGTCGAAACCAAGTTCGTCCTACCGTTTTTCGAACATTTGGGATTCCCGGAAGGGTGTCGTCGGGATAAATTCTATGCGGCAGATCCCAACATGAGTGGTGGCATCGCCCAAGTAGGTGCTAGTTCGGGTAAGGCTTACCCGGACTTTGTCTTCTTTTCCACCGAGAAGCGTGAAGAGCACAACAGCAGTAGTGCTCTCGTAGCTGTAGAGGTTAAAAGGTCCAGTGAGAATCTCGACAAGCATCTCGAGCAGGCTAAGAAATACGGCGACCGATTGCAGTCGCTTTTTATAATCTTGACGAACGGCCATCGCGTGAAAGTTTTACGCCGCCAAGCTGGTGGCGGCGAGGAGAAAGTTGATGACCTACTCGTTACGGATTTAAAGAGTAGAGACAAGTGTTTGGAGTTCTACGAGCGAGTGAATTTCGAGACCGTAAGGCGTATCAAGGCGTTAATGGCGGAGGGCCTACAATACAAGCATCTATTACAACTCGACAAGATTCTTAACGCCGACCCAGAGCTACAGGAAGTCCTCAGGAAGGGTGATTTCAAGTCATACCGGGCCGAGAACGAGTTGGGCATTCTTCTCACCAAGAAGAAAGTGTCAGTCTCTTGCATTTTTCCCGCAGGACAAGACGAGGGTGGGATACGCATCGAATTTAGCAACCCCCTCCGACGCGGCCTCACTATCCAACTGCCTTTCCGCGAGTTTAGGCGAACTATGTTGATTAACCTCAACACGCCCATACGTGACTCAAATGGAAAGATATGAGCGACCCAAACGGTCAGTTATGATTGACTCTCAGGAGTTTAACGGCCGCGCCAAGCGACGACTTGGCGCGGCCGTTAAAACTGTTTTAGGGGATGCTGACTTTTCCCTAGGTTGGGTTGACGTAAAGAAGCTAAACTGCTCTACGTGATAACAGTTAAGCTGACCGACGACCAGTGGCAGAAGATTCTGCCTGTTCTCAAGACTTGCCCCCAAGTAAGGCTCGGAGCCGGACGCGACATGCGCCGCTTCCTCGAAGCCGTCTTGTGGATCACACGCTCCGGCGCGCAGTGGCGACTCTTGCCGCGCAAATATGGTAACTGGAACGCCGTCTATAAACGCTTCGCCCGTTGGAGTCAGCTCAAGGTCTTTGAAAAGCTGTTCGAGTATTTCTCCGCTGACCGCGATATGGAGTATCTGATGCTTGACTCGACCACCGTGCGCGCTCATGCGTGTGCCGCTGGCGCGCAAAAAAAGAGGGCGCGCAAAGTTTAGGTCGCAGTCGCGGCGGCTTCTCGACCAAGATTCATTTGGCGACAGATGCTTTAGGCAACGCCGTGCGTTTCATCCTGACGGGCGGCGAACGCAATGACATCACGCAAGCCGAATCGCTCGTCGAAGACTTGTTTGCCGATTACGTGATCGCCGACAAGGGCTATGACTCGGAAGCTTTCGTCTTGAAGTTGAAAGCGCGAAACTCCGAAGTCGTCATCCCGTCGCGCATCAGCAACAAAGTGCTGCAAGAGATTGACGAGCATCTTTATAAAGAACGCCACCTGATTGAGAACCAAATCGGTAAGCTCAAACAGTTTCGGGCGCGTTCTAAAACATCAGGCACGAGCAAATAATTTTCAATTTCTTTACGGGCATGAATATGCGCGAAATCTAAGTTACCATCTAACTCCGAGAAGATTGAACCTACCTCCTCCGAAGACCAATAATCACGGTCAAAAATCGCACGGATGTGCAGAACCTCTCCTGGATGTTCTTCCCCATCCGGAGGCCCAAAGTAACAATCGTAAACTTCCGGCCCTAAACCGAAAAGTTCCTCAATGCCAGTTTCGGACACCGAACCTGAATGTCGAAGGGGAAAGTACCTTCGTCCCTCTGTTTCTCCAAAAAGTCATTGAGTGGATTGGAAGGATTTGAGCATGGGCTGATCAAAATCCAGTGCTCGATTACCGGATTGCGTCTCGGCTCTGAGAGTAATTTTTCGCCGACTTCACGGAGAGTGATCTGTTCTTTGTAATTTTGCACTCGATGTGACATCTAACCGAAGCATTGCCGACCACTTCAAATGTTCCGCTCCACTCGATGCTCAAATCCTAACCACCCTGAGTCCCACGCTTTTGTTGACGAATCTTCCAGGGAAGATCGTCGCCAATTTGAAAAAAAACACGAAACAGACGCGCCACAGCTTCCTCAAGTTGATCTCCCTTTTGTTCGGCCGTATCGGTTTGCGGCTTGATGATGGCAGCGACAACTTCAGGCTCTGACCCTTTAACGTCACCGACCTCAAGTTCCTCCGTATCTGCTTGACGGTCTGCCTGCGGATAAGAATTTCGTTCGGAAAGCACTTGCCAGATCGACTTACACCATTCCATTCTTGATAGCACTTCTGGCGAACCATCGGCGAATGTTCCTTCAGGCGTGATTGAGTTAAACAGGAAACCAAACTCGGCGCGTATGCGCAGGGCACCGGTGAAATGAACTGCCATTGATGGTATCCAGTCATTTGTGGCTTTGGTTCCATATTTGGCGAAAACAGGGAGGCATGGTTTCTAAAGAAAGCCAGATCCAGATCTGACCCCGTCTGCTATTTGGTTGGGCTTTTATCATGATCTGCTGCATGTGCTCTTATAAGGACTCTTTTGTTTCCTGCACTTTAATCGTTATCAATCTCGTTCTCAAATTTTTCTATGCTGCTTCAGCATCCGGCTGCATCCTCGAACTATGCCACACTTGAAAACAAAGATATGCCCCTTAGATTCCCTCTGCCAAGTCTTCATCTTGAAGCCCCAGACCTGCCAAATACAGTGGCAAAATTCCCATTGACATGAAGTTTTGCGGGGCCTATATTGCGCATGCTTTTCATTTGAGCAGTAGCCACCTACTGCACCGCCCGAACAAGCAAGTTAAAGGGAGGCGGATGTGCTTACTCATGTCTACCGCTACGGCCCCTCTCGTCAGCGCATTTTGAAAGGGTTTGTTGTTGCCGGGCAGCAACCGGGGCGGATTCTGTCGCAGGTCTTGAAGGAATGGCCTGCCCCGGCGTCTGGCGCGTTGGCGCTGCGCACGGACTCGCGTTTTCCAGTGAGTGTGTGGCTGGACACGGGACTAGTCTGGCTTCACACGCCGCAGGCGCGGTCGAGATGTTTCAGTCAACTGGCAGCCGCCACGCGGACACTCACCCAGGCCGTGAGGAAGGCTGGCGGCCAGTTGCTGCCGAACGCCATCCGCCTGTCGGCGGAGGCGCGATGGGAGGAGTTTCTCTGCGGCGACCGACACCTGCTCGAAACCTTCGACGACTCGGAGAAGGAAGTCTATTGCAACCTCCTTCGTGTACACCTGCCCGTGCTGATCGCCCTGACGGGACGCGCCGGCGTGAGCCCCGTCGGGGTTGAGCCAATCGCCTCGCGGCGGCTCGCTGACAGCAGTCACCATCTGGCTGCACGTTATCTCGCCTCGGTTTCGCCGCGCCACCTGCAACGCGTCGTGCAATGCCTTAGACGCGACCAAGGGGTCGGAAGGCTGGAGTTGCTCGATGTCTGCCCCACTGCGGACAACGATCATGGCGGCGTCGAGGTGCGGTTCACCGACGGCCAGATACTGCTTAGCTCGGTTCGCGCGCATGCTCTGCTCTATCAGGCTTTGTTGATTAAGGCGCGACGCCTGACACGCAACGGCCGACGAATCGGGAACGTGCGCCAGAGCTTCGTCGAGCGCAACCGCGCCCGCGCCATCACGGACGGGTTGCAGGCGCGCCTCGAAGCCGAAGCGCAGGGCCGCGACGAAGGTCGAGCGCCGAGGACTCACGCGCAACAGAGGCCAGCCGGCAAAGGCACCGACGAGCGCGAGCGTAACCGCATAGAGTTCCTTCTGGCGCGCGAGGCGGCGCTCGCGCTCTTCGAAGACCTCGCGGGCGAGTTCCACGTGCTCGAAGTCGAATTCGGGGAGATAGCCCCGTTGGTGATGGGGGCCGGGCTGCGTGCCATCGGGCTGCCCGGCCTACAGAACGAGAGCGACCTGATGCGCGAGTGGTCGTTGCAGGGGCGCGCGCAAGGCTTCGACATCTTCTCGCACCTGCCTAGCCTGATGGGCCAGTTCCTCCCCGAACAGGATGACCCGCTAACGCTGCTTAACAAGCAGAGGTTCGGCCGGGCGGGCGAGCGTCTACAGCGCTGGTGGGAACTGATGCTCAAGGCCCCGGTCGCCAGCCGCGGCGAGGGCCGCCCCGCCTCAAGGACACGTCAGGAGCAGCGAACGCAGGAGCGCAGGGCTGAACATGAGAGAAGACCTGTTGACCGTGGCCCGCGCGAAGGTCAAGGGGCCGGCAGTCAGGCCGCACACTCGCAGGACGGCAGGCCTCAGCAAGGCCAGCGCGGGCGCCCCAATCCGGAGCGCGACAGGTCGCATGAACTGCCGGGCCGCGCAGCCGCTGAGTTGCTCAAGGCCCTGCGCGGCCTCGGGGCTTCGGCCTCAAAGGCTGATTGCGCGGCCGCCCTGCTCGCCTTCCACCGTTCGGGCCGCACGACCTCGCTCAACCGGGCGGCTCGCGCGCTCTCACAGTCCGACGCCGAAGAGCTAGGGCGTCTGGTAGAATCCGCGCTCACGCGGCCGCACGTCTCCGACGATCCGTCTCAGGGCTGGGAGGCCCAAGCGTGCCTCGCGGCCTGCCAAGAGGCCGTCCGCGAAGGGCTTGCCACACTTCTGCTTCGCGCGCCCGCCGAGCAGGAGGAGAGGCTTCACGACGCAGCGCTGCGGATGACGCAGAAGGGGCCACAGGGCGTCACCGCCTTCTTCCTCTACAGGCAGAGTTACAACGTAGGCGGGGCGGGGTTGGCCGGCGTGAGGCTCGTCCTCGCGCGGACAGACTTAGGAGCTGACAACTCATGAAAACTCCTTCTGCCGTTGAGGTCATCTTAGACCTGCGCCAGTATAGCGAGCGCGTCGAAGGGGCGAGCGGCTTCATCAACCTCTGGCGGGCGCTGGCCCCGGCGCTGGAGGGACAGAGGCTTGACGCCGGGCGCAGTTACAACGTGGCCGACCCTGAACGCGGGAAGGTCGGCATCACACTGGTCAACGTGCCCCCCGACCACTCGATCTGCCGGCCCGAAACCCCTTTCGCCATCCACTCTGTACTCGAACCGTCAATCGTCTACTACGCTTGCGCAACGTGCAAGCAAGAGGGGCGGCGTCAGTACGGCCCCTTCGTCTGCCAGCCCTGCCGCGACGAGCACAAAGAGACGCGCCTGTGCGACGAGCACGTCGTCATCCTCAACGGCAGCATGGCCTCTTTCTGCGTCAGGCACCGGCCCGTCAGCCCTAGTGGTGAGCCTGCGACCTTCTGGTGTGCCGGCCCGCAGTGCCGCCGCAGGCAGGTCGCGTGGGGACCGAGCGACCAGCGCGCGCACCCGAACGACCCGGACTATCTGTACTGCGCCGGCTGCTATGCAGAGATGTTCCCGCGCTGCGACGCGGCGCCGAACTGCGAGGAGACGGGAAGCAACTCCTGCGAGTTCGTTGACCCGGCCTCGGAAAGAGGCTGCGGCGTGCGTCTCTGCAACCGGCACGTGCGTCGCTGGCAGATTTACGGTCCGCACCGTCTAGGACTAAGCCTGTGCCCCGCCCACCGCCGCACCAGCAGCCTCTCCGACGCGCAGGTCGCCTACGAGGTTGTGGCCGGCTCGGCGATGCGGCGCGGCAATGCGTGGAGGCTCCCGACGCTCGGCTCGGTCAGGCACATCCTCCAGAACGCGCGCGGCCGCTTCTACGAGTTGCCCGCCATACAAGAGCTATTCCGTTCGCTGGCCCGATCCTATAGCGGCAATACGAGGCTACAGTCGGAGATGGTCCGTATGATTCGCGAGCGTGAGCCGCTCTGGCAAAGGGAGATAGACGGTAACAGGGACAAGCAGAGGAACGGCATGGTCTACTTCGAGCAACTCAAGGCCGCGTACCGCGCGAAGGGACTTGAACGCGTCGCCGAGGGGTTGATCTACTCCGACTACAAGGAGCGGGGCGAGAACAGGCTACTCATCGTTGATCTGGATGCGTCGCTGAAGGGCCTGTTCATCGGCCGCCAGGGCGTCACGAAAAAGGAGATCGAGGCGCGACTCGGCGTGCGCGTTAAGCTGGAAGAGCTGTCCCGCACCTGAGGGGAGATGTAACAGATGCAAATTGATTCGACTACGACCCGCCTCATTGCAGTTCCGGCGGGCGGCCTGCTGAGCGGCCGCAGAGTCGGCTGCCCGCCGGGGCTTCTCTCTTCCCCCGCCTTCGGCCTCCTCACGGCGGCCGAAGGGCAGATCAACCAGCGCACAGAGGTAGTCCGTCTGCTCCCCGTCGAACAGATCCCACAGGGGGCACTCGCCCTCGGGGTCGACCTTGCGGCCAAGCTCGGGGTCGGGGGCGAAGAGAACACCCCTTGGCGGCTGGTCATGGGTGGGTTGAGTCACGTTGCGGCGGCCGAGGTCTGCCTTGAGATTCAGGTGGAGGGCCAACTCGACCAAATCGTTGAGCAGCTTAACCACAGTCAGGATCTTGCCGGCCAGCTTCTCTGGCGGCCGCCCGACGCGGGGCTGGAAACCCTCTGGCTGGAGGTGTCCAGCGCGCCCTTCCGCGTCCGTCAGCTATCACCGTCGCTCGCGCCCAACACCGTCTTTGAAATCACACCCGAGACCCGCGTGACCGTCTTCGCCCCCGGCATTAAGACCGGAGTGGACATCGTCATCCTCGCTGACTGTAGTGGCTCGATGTCGCTTAATGACCTGACCGACCTCAGCGACGTGGCCCCGACCGGCGGCTGGAGCGGGCTTTTGAGCCGCCTCACATCCACGACGGGAACCATTCCGCGGATGGAGGCGCTGCGGCGCGCGCTCAACCGACTCCTCGACATGCGCCTGCGCCACTCGGGCCGTGTCTCGCGTATCGCGCTGGTGAGCTTCACGCACGAGTGCGACCACGGCAGCGTCCGCTTCCCGCGGCAGGGGGCCGGCATGGCCGAGGTGGACGCCAACGTACCGCCCGAGGTCATCAAGGACTTCCGCGACGCCATCGGCCTACTGCGCGCCGAAGAAAAGGGAGGCACGCAGATCGCGCCGGCGCTCCACTTCGCGGCCGAGCTGCTGCACCGGCACGGCCGGCCTGACAACGACCGCCTCATTGTGCTCATCTCTGACGGGGCCTCCTGGAAGCCAAAGGGCGAAGACAACACCGGCAAAGAGATCGGCGGCCTTGAGGACGAAGTCTCTCTGATGGATCACCTCCACCGCTCGATGGATATTCACCTGCATGCGATAGGTATCAGCAACGAGGATGTCTTCCGGCCGTGGTTCAAGCGGGCCCACCCCGGCAAGGAGGCGCACATCTCTTGGATTCCGAACCATGACCTGTTGGAACGTCTGGTCGAGGTCGGCGGCGGCGACCCCTCGCGCACGGGCGACACGGACATCCTGCAAGAATACTTCTCGGGGCTGGGCAGCGGCGTCTCGCGTCAGGTTAGGCCGCCGAAGCCTTCACCGCTCCCGCCGCTCAGTCGGGACGAGGCCGCTGCACTCGATGCAGCCCGCGCTTCGATGGTCAGGACGGTCGCGGTCGCGGCCGGCGTCTCGACCGAGCGTGAACATCTGGCCGACGAGATCATTGACAGCTACGAGACGGTCAACGAGATAGCCATGCGGCTGACGGCCGACATGCTCTTCAAGTACACCCGCGGATATTTGCTCCTGCACCGCACTTTGAGGAAGGAGGTCTCCGACCCGGAGTCGTTCCGCAACTTCATCATCAACGTCGTCATCGCCACCCTCGACAACATCAACGAGGAGGTCAAGCAGGACGCGCTGGCGCGCTCGGACACGTCGAGAACGCCAGCCAACTATCAGATTCCCGCGGCCGTCGCGGTCGCCTGCTCGCCCGAGGTGCGCGACCTGAAGCTGCTCCGCAACGCGAACGCCCACGGTGACCTGAGAGATAAGAGGGATCAGATGCGTCTGGGCGAAATCTTCATGCAAGGCGTCGGCGTCTCGTACATCGAGCCGGAGGACGCGGCCCGCTGGGCGCAGATGCACCTGTTCGTTATGCGCAAGTTCCACTCTCTCATCGGCGCCTTCCTCGGTGTCTACCGTCAGGAGGAGACGCGGCGTGCGGCCGCGATGTCGAGCGCGGCCGCCGACCCGAACGCCTCGGCGCAGGCCGACGCGCAGAGGGAAGCGCAGACCGCGCCACGCTTCCGCCTTGTCGAATAGACGCGGCGGGCCGGGACAGAACTCTGAAGCTGGAGGGCGCGTGGACTCTGACGACTATGACCTGCTGAATCACTTTACGGTTCTCATCTATCCTTTCGTCCACAAGATAAACGGCGACACCCGCCGCAGGCACGTGACTGTGCTGTCCGAGAGTTGGGCGCCATGGTGGACGCGTCTGAACGAGCGGCAGACCGTGGCGGCGCTCGATGACACTTACTTCTTCCTCCCCTACATCCGCGAGACCATCTTCCCCGAGACGAAGGCGCTTAAGGACATCCCATCCGGAGCGGACTACCTGAACTGGCGGCGCGAGATTGAGAAATGGAGTCGCGGCGGTCTCGGTCACTTCTGCAACGAACTGCCCCCACAGGCCGCCATCAGGATGACTCTGAAGCATGAGATATTGTCGCCCGGCACCGCCCTCAAGCTCATTGGTGAACCAGACGCGGAGGGTGGTGGGCGCTCGGAGTTGCCGGTGCGGCTCGACTGGATTGACGCTATCATCTTCACCTCGGGCATCGGCTTCATCGTCCTCAAGCTCGAAGTGGACGGACGGATAGTCCGGCTCTCCGACCTCACAGAACTCAACTATGGCCTGAGCACGGTGCACGCACCGACGCTCGGCTGGATCCTGCCCAAACTCTCCGTCGGCGGCGCGGTTCCCTCGATGTCTGTGCGCGACCTCATGGACTTTCTCACGCAGGGGATTGTGGACGAGGGCGGCGTCAATCGCGACCTGCATCAGTTCGTCGACGAGTTGAGGAGGCCCGCGAAAAAGCGGTACACGGACACCGAAGTGGGACAGGTCTACGGCGAGCGCTGTCACCTCCTCACCTACGCCTGCACGAATAATCTTGAAGACGCGAACCAAGCGGACGAAGCGCCTTTCGACTCTACGAAAGATCGTCTGTTGTTCGAACTCGCGCACTCTCTAGCCCCCGGCGACTCTCTGAAGAACCCGACGTGGGTGCCGGCGGCGAGTCAGTTGCGCCGGCTGGAAGAGCAGAACATAATCGCCGTCTGGGAGAACTGGAGCGGGATGATTCTGAAAGACTCGGTGGCCTTCCTCGCCACGAAGGGCGACGATTTCGCGCGGCAGGTGCTCCCGCACAACATCGAGAGCGATTACTTGCCCCTCTACCTCTACACGCTGCACCAGAAGTTCAGCCTCTACGTCTTCTCGAACGAACTGACGCGCGCGGGAGCCTATGCGACGCGTAACCTGCGGGAAGTCTGGACGCTGATGGATCGCTTCATGGACTTCAGGAACAAATACTGGTTCAACGAGATCACGCTGAAGCCGTTGGGCGCGGAGCTTTATAGCAAGTTGCAGTACGGGATCGAGGTCACGTCGCTCTACGACCTCGTGAGCGTCGAGGTGAAGGAACTCAAGGAGTATTACGAGTGGCGCCGGCAGAAGCGCATGGATCTTCTGCTCAACCTCTTCTCCTTCGTCTTCCTGCCGGTAGGAGTAGTGGTAGGTATCTTTGGCATGACATTCTTTTCTGGCTCCTGGTTATCCTTCATAGTCACCTGCCTAATGGTTGTCGCCGTATCGGTAGGTTTATGGAGGTGGTGGGCTGAGGAGAATCGATTTGAGGAATGAAAATAAAGCTGCTTTGATAACTCATATCCAATTCGGGATACTTCGGATCGATTTTACATTTGCCGATTGTATTGCCCGATAAGGTAATGTTACCGCTTTTTTGAAAAGAGAACTCTTGGTGATTACTTCCAAGGGTTCGGGTAACATCAATAGAAGACAAATTTTCCAGCGCGGGTGCCGATTTCTCACTACTAATAAGTTTTTCATTAACCCAGCCTTCAACCGAGCCGGCACGCACTTTAATCCACCCTCCACCAAGGACGGTGAGCAGACAGAGCAGGCAAGTTCCCCCGACGACATAGAGCATCGGCCTATTATGTCTAGTCGAACTCGTCGAAGTTGTAGTCGAGGACTCAAGCGTGTCTTGCGGTGTTGTCATCGATGCGTCAGTTGCTGCTTACGTAATTGACTTTCAGATCTTTCTCGCCGGTGATGAGCCATTGCCCACTGGTTCTTGTTAGCCAGACCATCTGTCGCACAGAACCGCTGAAGCTCTTCTCACCGCTGAA
>DATINM010000033.1:0-2022 GCA_035474235.1 Pyrinomonadaceae bacterium | reverse complement strand
GTTTGAACAAAAGCGCCGCGTTCGTGCCGCCGAAGCCGAAGCTATTGGAGAGCGCATAGTTGATGCGTGCCTCGCGCGGCTCGTTCGGGATGTAGTCGAGGTCGCAGTCGGGGTCAGGGTTGACGTAGTTGATCGTCGGCGGAAGTTTGCCTTCGTGAATCGCGAGCGCCGAGAAGACGGCCTCGATTCCGCCCGCCGCGCCGAGCAGGTGTCCGGTCATCGACTTCGTTGAACTGACGGGAAGTTTGTAGGCGTAGTCGCCGAAGGTCTTTTTGATCGCGAGCGTCTCGAACTTGTCGTTGTAGGGCGTCGAAGTTCCGTGCGCGTTGATGTAGCCGACCTCTTCGGGCGCGACGCCGGCGTCGGCGAGCGCCTTCTGCATGACGCGCGTCGCGCCGGAGGCCGTCTCGTCCGGCATCGTGATGTGAAAGGCGTCGCTCGTCATCCCGTAGCCGACGACCTCGGCGTAAATCTTCGCGCCGCGCGCGCGCGCGAACTCCAACTCTTCGAGAATCATCAGGCCAGCGCCTTCGCCGATGATGAAGCCGTCGCGGTCGCGCTCGAAGGGCCGGGATGCGTGTTCGGGGTCGTCGTTGCGCGTCGAGAGCGCACGCATCGCCGAGAAGCCCGCGACCGCCATCGGCGTGATCGCCGACTCAGCGCCGCCGCAGATCATCACGTCGGCGTCGTCGCGCTGGATTATCTTGAAGCTGTCGCCAATGGCGTGTGCGCCCGCCGAGCATGCGGTCGCCGTCGCCGAGTTCGGCCCCTTCGCACCGAAGCGGATCGAGACTTGTCCGGCGGCGAGATTGACGATTGCCGAAGGGATGAAGAATGGCGAGACGCGACCGGGGCCGTCGTTGATGAGCTTTTCGTGCTCGCGCTCGATGGCCCAGAAGTCGCCGATGCCGCTGCTGATGTAAGTGCCCACGCGCTCGGCAACGTCCTCGCCGCGCGCGCCCGCGATTTTCTGGCCGCGCTCGACGAGTCCGCTCGCGTAGATGGCCTCGTCCGCGGCGGCGATGGCGTACTGGATGAACGCGCCCATCTTGCGCGCTTCCTTCCTCTCGACGAACTTGAGCGGGTCGAAGCCCTTGACCTCGGCGGCTATCTTTACAGGAAAGCGCGTGGTGTCGAACTTCTCGATGTAGCTGACGCCGCTGCGCGCCGCCATCAGCGCAGACCAAGTTTCGGCGACCGTGTGGCCGCAAGGCGTGACGAGGCCGAGGCCCGTTATCACTACGCGACGTTTCAAAGCTGCTGCCCCTCCTCGGGGAGAGAAATGAGCGAACCGCGTCGCACAGGCGCGACGCTCGAACACCGCCGCCCAAAATTGAGCGGCGCACAAGGAGGCGACTCATGCCGCGAGCCTGCGCCGATTGCACCGGCGCTCGAAGTTCGCGGCGCGAGGCCGCCCCTGCCGGCGAAGTCTACTTGTTCTTCGCCTGATGCTGATCTATGTAGTTGTATGCGTCGCGGACGCTCTGAATCTTCTCGGCGTCCTCGTCGGGGATTTCGATGCCGAACTCCTCCTCGAAGCGCATGACGAGTTCGACGGTGTCGAGCGAGTCCGCGCCGAGGTCGTCAATGAAGCGCGCGTTGGGCGTCACCTCGTTCTCGTCAACTCCAAGCTCGTCAATGATGATCTGCTTCACTTTTGCTTCAATCTCTGGATCGGCCATTATACTTGCTCCTCATTTGTCGAAAGTGGAAAAACTTTTGCCGCTAGAATTACCAGCCCATTCAGCGTTAGTCGCCAGCCGCCTGCTCGCTCGACTTCTCTGACGACAACGCGGCGAGCGTTGCGTCGAGACTCGCCTTGCCTTCGACGTTCAGACAGCGCGATTGCGGCGCGATCTGCCGGACGAGTCCGCTCAAAATTTTTCCCGGCCCTATTTCCACGAACGTCGAAACGTTTTCGCGCGCGAGAAGTTCGACCGACTCGCGCCAGCGGACGGGCGACGAGACCTGCCGGACGAGCGACGCTCGCGCCTGTGCGCCCGTTCGTATGACCTCCGCGTC
>DATINM010000032.1:0-31414 GCA_035474235.1 Pyrinomonadaceae bacterium | reverse complement strand
AGTTCGACGCGCATCAAGGTTGAGCACATTCTCTCAAGGCGCAAGAAGTACGCTATCGCATCGGAGGTCTATCGCAATCGAGATGAAGAATACGATGCGGCGATGAATGTGGTGTCGGGGCTTGTGAACTTAGGAGCCTTCGACCGTATCTTTGAAAGTACAGGCTTGGCAATCCAAGCTGAGCAATCGAGGCAGTTCATGTCTTGGCGCAGAATGCTCTTATCGCGCAACAGGTCTAGTGTTGATTCAAGCCTTTTAATTTATCGGGCCATCGGCGGCGTCGTTTTCCCGCTCGTCTAGCATTCTCAGAAACTCATCGGAAAGCGCAACGGGGTCGCCACCTTTTTTTATCAAATCGAGTAGCTGAATAAGCGCAGGTTTAATTTTCTTCCAAGCTTCACTAGCCCGCCTCAAGTGTTCTAGCTCGCGCTCATTCGAGCGCTTCATTTCACGCCACAGGGCTACTTCATCAATCAGTGCGATAACCCAATCTGCCGCCTGCTCGTTGAACTTCTCGCGCGCGAGCGGGTCAACTTTTGAACGCTCCGCTTGTTCCTTTAGCGCCGGGAGCATCCAATCAGTTGATTCTATCCCCTGTTTTATTTCTTCGTCGCTCATTTACCCCTTGCTGCTTTCTTGAAGGTAATCGCCCCGGTTGAAACTGTGTGACCGCACGCGGGGCATGGTTTGAGGTTTGTGCTCATGCGGAGAGTTTAATTGATTGCGGGGGAGCGTGTCAGGTGTTTTCGTGTTGTCGAGTGCGTGGCTGTTGTTTGACGGTCATGTTTTCAAATCAAACTGCTGGCAGGCATCGTTCCAGATGTTTTCTGGAACGGTAGGAGCCTCATCGCTTATAGCAGTAAGACGCTGCTCAATATCCGAGAGCTTTGTGCTAAAATCCGTACTGCTATTTTTAATCTCCTCAAGCACTTCAAGTTCTCTGCGAATACCACCATATTTTGCAGCCACCGAACGATGCTTTTCCCCTTTCGCCGAATAACCAAGAAACACTTGTAATGCTGTAAGGACACTGGCACTTACACTCAGGATGCCAACTGATAGCCGGATTATGAGATCGATCTCTTTTTTAAGGGTCGCGAAAACTGTACTGCCAACGATTGCTGAAAGAATTACGGCAGGCACGCCGATCCAATAATTTCTCTTTGAGTAATATCTTGAGGCTGCATAATGAGCATGTCGTGACCGGCTTACCTCTTTGTGCCATCTTTCTAGAAGGTCTTCATTCGTGGTTGGGTTTGAACTCATAACCTTATCCTCCATATTCAGTGAGGCCTAACTAATATCAGACCGAACGATTCGGTCTAACGCCGCTATAGAACGTGAAAAGCCGAACCTCTTCAACACCGCCTGATTGTCTGCCCTGTAGCGTGAGACTGACGAAAGCTGAAAATGCGCGGGGATGATATTACCGGAATGATGAGGTGTCAACGGTTAGGGCTTAACCTCTTCTGCTTTCAGATCACGCATCAACCTATCAAACGCCTTCTGATATAAGTCATGATGATCCCACTTGCGGAAGTCTCCGATGTGCTTAGCCGTCACGTCCGCCTTGCGATGATGACGCCAGCCCGTGAAGATGTAATCATCAAGCCGGATAGGGAATAAGACTTCCGCATTCTTACCTTGCCGCGCTAAATCATCCTCCTTCTGTAATGCACGCTCTATCTCACGAATGACGGCGGGAGAGTTAAGAGACTGCTCGCTACAAACTACTATAAGCTTGTCATAGTTCCTTACGGCCTCGTCTATGGAGCGCATCAAGGTCTTACCCCACTTAGCGTCTTCTTTCCAGCGCCAACAGCGCACGCCTTTCGCCTGCATATCATTGTAAAGGCGTTCCGAGAAAGCATCGTCCGCCTCGGTGAAGGAGATAAAGCAGGTATAGAACTCAATCTCCTTCCCCGCGAGCGAGCGCATGTAGGTGATGAAGTCTTCGCGGATGCCGCAGCCGCGCAGGAAGACTTCGGAGATTTTGTTTTTGGAGCGATAGAGGGTATCGATACTGATTATTGAGGGGCGTTCATGCTCTACAAATTCCAACCCGATCACATCGCTAAGATCATTATTACCAAATACAACCCCACCGATTCGTACCTCCATGAAGGTTGTGTTACTGAAATCCGTCCCGCTTAAGTCTACATCGTATATAAGCGTGTGAAAAAGATTGGCGTTGCTGAAGTCGGCATCTGTTAACTTTAGTTTGCCTTCATAAGTATCTCCGTGTGTTACGGCATAGGTCGCACTAGAGATTCCTGAATGGTGGACGATGGCATTGCTAAGGTTTACCCCGTGCAGGTTCCCGCCAGCAATGCGGGCAAGAATTATTCTTGCGTAGCTAAGATTTACATAGCAAAAGTCGGAGTTTCGCTATCCGTTTCCTTAAGGTTTGCGTGGCTGAGGTCTGCGTACTGGAGATCGACATTGTAAAACCTAGCCCCTTTGAGGTTCGCATTGTTAAGCTTAGCCCCGCTCAAAGACGCATTGTTAAAATGCACGGCACTTAAGTTTGCGCGTCTGAAGTCTGCCTCGTCGAGGCGTGAATGTCTGAGGTCTGCGCCGCTGAGGTCTGGCCGAACATCCTGATGCTTGTGTCTCCACTTATTCCACACTTTCACCCCGCGCTTCAATATATCAAGATGTTCGGGGTTAGCCATCGGGATTTACTCCAGTGAGGGAGTGGGAGGCTTGCTACTTTGAGGTTCGCTCTTATTAAGCGGGATGCTTCTCAAGCTCCGATACGCGGTCTTTCAAATCTTCCTGCTCGACGCGAACGTGCCGAATGTCGTCGTGGATGATTCGCAGTTCGTGAGTCACTTCCTTTTGGAATGAGGCCAGCCGCGATTCGAGCGCGTCGAAGCGTTTGTTAACGAAGTCGAACCCGGCGCGCATCTCTTCGAGTATGGTTTCGAGCGTCGGCTTCGTCTGGTACTTCTGTCCTAAATCTTCGGTCTTCTCTTCGCTCATATCCGTTACCTCGGATTGAATTGCTTTAATGTTCTTTGTCTTGTATAAATCCAGCTTTTCCTCTGGCCTCTTTATCACCTCCGAATTCGCAAAGATGCGGCTCTAATAACCACTGGCCGAACATTGCGGCGTTATATCTCTTAAAATTCCAGCTTTCAATGGTCATAACTATGCGCTCAGAGCAGTGCGGCTCGCAACCTCGATAAATTTTTGGCGTGGCTTGCGACGCCGAAGATGGACGTGCGGGAGCTTCAGACTTCGCACCTCACTGCATACCGCGACGAACAACTTGCGAGGGGTCTTCTGCCTCAATCGGTCTTAAACCTCATCACGCCTGTCATGTCGGCGCTCTCGTCGGCGAGCGAGAGCTTCCCTTCTCTTGCTGACTTCCGCCGCCCGGCGTGGCCGAAGCTCAAGACACCGAAAGGCAAGCACCAATCCCTCTACTCTCCCGACACCGCGCGGCGCTTGCTCGCACACCTCAGACGCCCGCGTGAGCGCGAACACAAGGTATTCAAAAACGGCGAGTCGAAGCGCTCGTACCGCGCGCGGCTCGACGCAGCAGATTATCTTCAGGTCGGACTGCAAGCGGGCCTTCGCGGCTGCGAGATACGCACGCGCGGCTGGGCAGATGTTTTGTGGCACGCGTCGGCGCTTCGCATTGACAACACGAAGGCGGGCGACGAGGGTACAGTCTTCATCCCCGCATCGCTTCTCGAAATGCTTCGCAGAAGACGCGCCGGGCAGTCGCCCGTGAGCTTGTGGATATTCCCGTCCGACCTCTCGCCGGAGCGTCATCACCGCCGCGGCTATTCGGACGTGATACGCGAGGCGTGCGAGAAGTTCTCAATACCGTGGGGTTACAAACAGAGGGGCGGCGGCGTCTTCCACACGACGCGCCACACGGCGGCTTCGGCGATGCTCGATGAGGGCTGGGACGTGGCGACCGTGCAATCGCAGATGCGTTGGAGCGACCGCACGATGCTACTCAACTACCGCCACGCGACGGTGCGCTCGCGCCGCGGCGCGGCGACTGCCCTCGACAGGTTCTCAGAGGTAGAAACCGCCGCCGAAAATGTCGCCGGTTTCGCCGCCACCGAAGCGCCGAAAGTGACTCCGTTGTCGCGCATGACGCCTTCATAGAAGAAGAAGGGGAAGGGGCGCGAGGCTAAAAATTCTCGGAAAAAGAGAATCTCCTGAATATATGGCACGTTCGTCTTGCGCGCCCCGTCACTTATGTTTTAAGTTTGCGCCATGCCTTCAAACGATCTCGTCGTCCGAGGTCAGCAAGTCGTAACACCCGGCGGAGTCGAGGCCGCAGCGATTCAGATACGCGACGGACGCATCGCCGCCGTGCGCGCGTTCGATGACGTGCCGCGAGGGTTCGAGATCGTTGACGCGGCTGATTCGGTCGTGCTTCCGGGTCTGGTTGACTCGCACGTTCACGTCAACGAGCCGGGGCGCACCCGTTGGGAAGGCTTCGCGACCGCGACGCGCGCCGCCGCCCGCGGCGGCTCGACGACGATAGTTGACATGCCGCTCAACAGCATCCCGCCGACTACGACGCTCGGAGGCTTGCGCGCGAAGCTCGACGCAGCGCGCGGCAAATGCGCCGTGGACGTTGCCTTCTGGGGCGGCGTCGTGCCGGGCAACGTGGGCGAGCTTGCGCCGATGTTCGCGGCGGGCGTCGTCGGCTTCAAGTGCTTTCTAATACCTTCGGGCGTCGAAGAGTTCCCCGAAGTGACCGAAGACGAACTGCGCCCGGCGATGCGTGAGCTTGCGCGCATCAATGCGACGCTCATCGCACACGCCGAAGTGCCGGGGCCTGTGGAGCGCGCGCTCGCCGGTGCTTGCGGCGCGGACGCCGGCGGCGACCCGCGACGCTACGAGACTTTCCTTCGCTCGCGCCCGCGCGAGGCAGAGGACGAGGCGGTCGCGCTGTTGATTAAACTCTGCCGCGAGACGGGCGCGCGCGTCCACGTCGTTCATCATTCGTCGGCGGACGCGCTGCCGATGCTGCGCGTGGCGAAGGCCGAAGGGCTACCTTTGACTGCGGAGACGTGCCCGCACTATCTCATCTTCGCAGCCGAAGAAGTTCCCGACGGTGCGACGGAGTTTAAGTGCTGCCCGCCCGTGCGCGAGCGCGAGAACCGCGAAAGACTCTGGGGCGCTTTGCGCGAAGGCACGCTCGACATGGTCGTCTCGGATCACTCGCCGTGCCCGCCCGCGTTGAAGCTGCGCGAGGAGGGTGACTTTATAAAGGCTTGGGGCGGCATCGCGTCTCTTCAATTCAGGCTGGCCGCCATCTGGACTGAGGCGCATCGTCGCGGCCACACGCTCGAAGACCTCGCCCGCTGGCTCGCGTCCGAACCCGCTCGGCTCGCCGGACTCGATTCGCGCAAGGGCGCAATCGCCGAAGGACTCGACGCAGACCTCATCTTCTTCGACCCCGACGCGAGTTTCCGCGTAGCGCCCGAAACAAATGAGCACAGGCACAAGCTCACGCCCTACGACGGGCGCGAATTGAGAGGCGTGGTCAAAGCGACCTACCTGCGCGGCGAGAAAATCTACGAGCGCGGCGCGTTCGCAGAAAGACCGGCGGGAATGCTTTTGAAGCGAGAACGATTTGACCGAACGCGAGAGACGGCGAATAACACATGACGAACGAGTTCACGAATCTGGTTGACCTCGCCGCCGAACGCTTGGGCGGCTCGGTGCTCTACGCCAACGACGACTTCTTCGCGCCGAAGGAGAATCTTCTGAAAGCGAGCGCGCCCGTCTTCGTCGAGGGCAAGTACACAGAGCGCGGCAAGTGGATGGACGGTTGGGAGTCGCGCCGTCGTCGCACGCCCGGCTTCGACTGGTGTCTGATTCGTCTGGGACTCGCGGGGCGCGTGCGCGGCGTCGTCATCGACACTAGTTTCTTTCGCGGCAACTACCCCGAAAGCTGCTCGCTCGAAGCCTGCGCCGCGGGCACGAACGCGACCGTCGAAGAGTTGACGGGTGAAGCGACGCGCTGGGTCGAGATACTTCCCGTTTCAAAACTTCAGGGCGACTCGCTCAACCCGTTCGACGTGGAATCGAGCGAGAGGTTCACACATCTTCGCTTCAAGATTTACCCGGACGGCGGCGTCGCGCGTCTGCGCGTGCACGGCGACGTGCTGCCCGACTGGCCTTCAATCGCGCGCGGCGGCGGGATGGTTGATCTCGCGTCGGTCGAGTGCGGCGGGCTGGTCGTCTCGACGAGCGACGAGTTCTTCGGGGGCAGGCACAATCTGATCATGCCCGGTCGCGGCGTGGACATGGGCGACGGATGGGAGACGAAGCGGCGGCGCGGCCCCGGTCACGACTGGTGCGTCGTCCGCCTCGGCGCGGCGGGGAAGATCCGGCGCGTCGAGGTTGACACGGCGCACTTCAGAGGCAACTTCCCCGAAAGCTGCTCGCTCGAAGCCGCGAGCGCGGGCGAAGGCCCGGCGTTTGAATCGCTGAGTTGGCGAGAGCTTCTGCCGCGCACGCCGCTGCAAGCTCACGCACGCCATTTTTACGAGCGGGAGTTGAAGGACGCGGGCGACGCGACGCACGTGCGATTCAACATCTACCCGGACGGCGGCGTCAGCCGGCTGCGTCTCTTCGGACAAGTCTCGACCGATGCCTAGCTTCAAAAAAAACACACAGCCTATCGAGAAGCTGAACAACATGACGGCGGACGAGAAGCGCGCCGCGCTGCTCGCTTGCTGCGGCTCGACGCGCTGGGCCGAAGAGGTTTCGGCGCTCCTGCCGATGTGGGACGTTGTACAGTTGCTCATCATCGGCGAGCGCATCTGGGGCGAACTTGCGCGCGAGGATTGGCTCGAAGCCTTCCGCGCGCACCCCCGGATCGGCGAGAAGAAGGCCGAGGCGGAAGTGAGCGAGGCCGCGCGCCGGTGGTCAGATGGCGAGCAGTCACGCGCGAGCGCCGCGTCGCAGGAAACCCTCGACGCGCTGGCCGGGGCCAACCGCGAATATGAAGAGAAGTTCGGATTCATCTTCATCGTCTGCGCGACGAACAGAAGCGCCGAACAGATGCTCTCGCACCTTCGAGAGCGAATGAAGAACGACGAAGAAACGGAGATTCGCATCGCAGCCGAAGAGCAGTGGCGCATCACGGAGCTTCGCATCAAAAAACTTCTGAACGTATGAGTGAAGCCTGAGCCTTTGAACGTTTGAACGCAATCACCGATCTTCCGAACACATGAGCGCAATCACGACGCACGTGCTCGACATCGCCGTCGGGCGTCCCGCGGCGGGCGTGCCCGTCACTCTCGAAACACGAAGCAAAGACGGCTGGCTCGAACTAGGTCGCGGCACGACGGACGCCGACGGGCGGCTCGGCGATCTTCTGCCCGACGATTTTTCTTTGAACGAAGGCGCGTACCGGCTCACGTTCGACGCGGCGACATACTTCGCGCGCGCGGGCGTCGAAGGCTTTTACGCTGAGGTCGTCGTCTCCTTCGTCGTCCGAGACGCCGCCGCGCACTATCACGTGCCGCTGCTTCTCGGCCCTTACGGATATACGACATACCGCGGGAGTTGACGGCAACGCCGCGACTCTTTTTACCAAAGGACTAAGATGAAACTTCCTCCGAACGTCGTCGAGTGGCTCAATCTGCTCACGCGCTGGTTCCACATCTTCGCGGCGATCATGTGGGTCGGCTCGACATACTATTTCACGTGGCTCGACGGTCGCTTTCAGGAAGAAGAACGCCTGAGCGAAGGCGGCGAGAAGCTCGAAGTGTGGATGGTTCACAGCGGCGGCTTCTACGTCGTCGAAAAGCGTAAGACGCCGAGCCTTCGACGCCTCCACTGGTTTCGCTGGGAGGCGATGGCAACTTACTTGAGCGGAATGCTCATGCTCACAATCGTCTATTACATGGGCGGCACGATGGTTGACACGGACGTGCGCGACATAAGCGTCACGACCGCAGTGCTGTTCGGGCTTGGACTTCTGACGGTCGGCTGGATAGTTTACGACCTGCTCGTCTTTTCGCCGCTCGGACGAAACGAACGCGCATTCGCCGTCGTTGCCTTCGCGCTCGTCGTAGGTCAGGCGTATCTCTCGACTCATTTCTTAAGCGGGCGCGCGGCCTATATTCACCTCGGCGCGACGTTCGGCACGATCATGGCCGCGAACGTCTGGATGAGGATTCTGCCCGCGCAGCGTCGAATGATCGCGGCTGTGAAAGAAGGACGCGCGCCCGACCCCGCGGAAGGCGCGCGCGCCAAGCTTCGCTCAAAGCACAACACGTTCATGGTCGTGCCGCTCGTATTCACGATGATCTCGAACCACTACCCCGTCGCGACCTACGGCCACGAATACAACTGGCTCATCCTCTCCGCGCTCGTCCTCGTCGGGTGGGTCGCTGCGAAGTTGATTCGCAGGGCTTAGAACTGAAACGCAAGCGGCGGAAGTCCCGCCACGCGTAGTTGCTCATTGAGTGATTTAACGTCCGTGCGTTTCAGGGCTTCCCAGTTTGACAGCGCCGCGCGCAGTTGCGTCTGGAGTTGCTCGGAGGCGGCGACGCCCTGCGTCGTCGGCGCGGCGTCTGCTGATTGAAGCACTTCGAGCAGGCCCGCAAGCGAAACGTGAATCTGTTCGAGATTGGGCGTCGTGGGCAGGGCCGCGCCCCGCGCTCCGCGCCCGCCGCCCCCTTCCCCGACGAGCGCCGCGGCCTTCTTGTCGAGCGCCGCGAGCGCTTCGACTATCGCGGGTGGTGCAGTGGGATAATTGCCTCCTCCGCTATACATTTTGATACGCGTCCGAACTCCTTTGATCTCTTCGAGCGCGTCGAAGCTCGCCGTCATCCCTTCCGCCGTCTGCATGGAAAGATTGAACTGCTGCGTGAGTCCCGCGCGCGGAGTCTTCACGCGCGGGTCGAGTTCGACAGTGAGTGATTTCGTGTAAGTGCGACCACCGACCGTTAGCTTGACTGTGTATTCGCCGGGCAACACGACAGGGCCGAGCGGCACGCGCGGCGTGTCCATGTAGATTGCGGAGATCGGATAGTCGTGGCTCTCCGACTTCGGCTCAGGGTAGTGCAAGTCCCAGACGAATCGCTGCATCCCCGCCTTCGCCGAAGGATTGCGCGGCGGGCGAATCCAGTAGAGCGGGACGTTTATCTCTTTTTCGTTTAGCGGCTCCGGCTTGTCATCACTTGAAAAGCGCCGGACGAGACGCCCCGCACGGTCGAATATCTCAAGCACGACGGGCGCGCTCGCGTCCGACTTCAGATAGTAGTTGATGATCGCGCCGTCGGGCGGGTTCTGACCCGTGGGTTCTTCGGGCGGGAGCGGCGTGTCTGTGTTGACGTTGCGCTGCACACGATGCGCAGCCTCCGGTTGAAAGAGAAACGCATCGGATGAAGCGACCCTTTCGTCAATCTGCCGGAGCGGTGTGATGTCGTCGAGAATCCAGAAGGAGCGTCCGTGCGTGCCTACGACGAGGTCGTCGTTGTGTATGACGAGATCGCGTATCGAAGACGCGGGCATATTCAAACGAAGCGTTTGCCAGTCGTCGCCGTCGTCGAACGAGACGTAAACGGCGCGCTCAGAACCCGCGAAGAGAAGTCCTTTGCGCTGCGGGTCTTCGCGCACGACGTTGATGGGGTCGTCGGGCAGCCCCTTGACTATCTCAGTCCAAGTCCGCCCGCCGTCGTGCGTGCGAAGAATGTGCGGGTGCATGTCGTCGAGACGTATGCGATTGATCGCGGCATAGGCCGTCTGCGTGTCGAAGTGCCCGGCGTCAATGATCGAGACTTTGCTCCACGAAGTAAGCGCCGCGGGCGTCACGTTCTGCCAGTTGCGCCCGCCGTCGTGCGTCACGTGAATGAGTCCGTCGTCCGTGCCCGCCCAGATCGTGTTCAAGTCTTTGTAGGAAGGCGCGATGGTGTAGATGACTCCGCGGCGCGGCATCGTAGCCATCTCAGACTTGCGATAGACGCCGATTGATTCGGGCACGTCGTAATGTTCGCGCGTCAGGTCTGGGCTGATGATGTCCCAACTCACACCGCCGTTCGTCGTCTTGAAAAGAACGTTGCCGGCGTAATAAAGAACGTGCGGGTCAACGGGCGAGAAGAGGACGGGCGCTGTGCGAAGAAATCTGTACTTGCCGCTGCGGACGGCTTCGGGCGCGATGTTCTGAACTTGGCCCGTCGTCTTGTCGAAGCGCGTGAGTTTGCCGCCGTAGATGAGGTTCGGATTCAGAGGATCGGGCGCGATGTAGCCGTACTCTTCGGCTCCCACGGTTCGCCAGTCGCGGAAACTTATCGCGCCGTTGTCGCCCCGGCTCGCAGTGCCGACCGAGCCGCTCTCCTGCTGCCCGCCGTAAACCCAGTACGGAAATTGATTGTCCGTCGAGACGTGATAGAACTGCGCCGTCGGCTGGTTGTACCAACTGCTCCAGGTGCGTCCGCCGTTGACTGTGATGGTCGCGCCCTGATCGGACGCGAGCAGAACGATGTCCGGGTCTTCGGGGTTTATCCAGATGGTGTGATAGTCGTCGCCGCCGGGCGCGCCCTTCCACGCGTGGAACGTGTGGCCGCCGTCGGTCGAGCGATAGGTCGAAGTGTTCGCCGAGTAAACGATGTCGGGGTTGCGCGGGTCAACCCTGACTTCCGCGAAGTCGCTGCCGCGCCCCCACACTCTCACCTCGTCGTTGACACGCTGCCAACTGTCGCCCGCGTCGTCCGAGCGATAGATGCCGCCGAGTTCCGGCGCGTCAACGCACGCGTACATTCGCTTCGGGTCTGAGGGCGCGATTGCGAAGCCGATTCGCCCAAGTCCCTGCTCGAAGGTCGGCAACCCCTTCGTCAACTGCTTCCAAGACGAGCCGCCGTCGGTTGATTTGAAAAGACCGCTGCCCGGCCCTTGAAACGCTCCGTTCTCCCAAGGCCCCTGTCGCGCGGCCCAAAGCGTCGCGTAGATCGTCTTTGAATTCTTCGGGTCGAAGGCGAGCGCGATTGCGCCGGTGTTCTCGTCCTTGTAGAGAACCTTCTCGAACGTGCGGCCTCCGTCGGTCGAACGATACACGCCGCGCTCCTCGTTCGGGCCGTAAGGATGTCCGAGCACGGCGACGAAGAGGCGTTCGGCGTTCTTCGGGTCAACGATGATCGCGCCGATCTGCTGCCCGTCGCGAAGGCCCAAGTGCTCCCAACTCTTTCCGCCGTCGGTTGATTTATAAATGCCGTCGCCGACTGAAAGGTCTGGACGTTGAAGCCCCTCGCCGCTCCCGACGTAGAGGATGTCCGGGTTCGACGGCGCGACCGCGAGCGTGCCGACCGAGCCTGTCGGCTGTTCGTCGAAGAGTGAAGTCCATGTGCGACCGTAATCGTCGGTCTTCCAAACGCCGCCGTTGTTGACGCCGATGTAGAAAACATTGGGACGACCCGGCACGCCCGCCGCGCCGACCGTTCGACCGCCGCGAAACGGGCCGATCATTCGCCAACGCATTGATTGATAGAGTCTCTGATCGTACTGCTGCGCGAGAACGAAAGACGAGAAGACGACCAGACAGAAAAGAGCAGGCACAAGGCGGCGCGTCAGACTCACGTGTGACCTCCTGAGTTTTATAAAACCTCGGTTCGAGAAGAACGATTTTATGCCGGGGGCGCAAGTCTCACTCGAAGCCGCGGAGCGGCAGCGAGCCGTCTCTTTGAAGCCAGTTGTCCGCGGGATAAATGCTGCGACCGTCAACGACGTGGAGCGTATAGGCGTGCCTCGACTTGTGCGAGCGGTTTGCGCGGCTCAGGTGCGGCAGCAGGCCGTCGAGGACGACGAGCGCGCCCTTGCGAACTTCGAGAGGCACGAGGCCGCCGGTCGGCCACTCTTCGCGGTCGAAGACTTCAAAGCGAGTGCCGCCCGTTTCGGCGCGCACGAATCTCGATTTGAGTCCGCGCCTGTGCCCGCCCGCGAGCGCCCACATGCAGCCGTTCTCAACGGTCGCGTCTTCGAGCGCGAACCAGAGACCGTTGACGCTCCCCGGCTCGGTGTAAAGAAACGTCGCGTCCTGATGGCACGTCACCTCGCCGCCGATCAAAGGCTGCTTGAAGATGTACATTGACTGAATCAGAAGCGGCTCCGCGTAGCCGAGCGACTCGACGAGCGAAGCGACGGCGGGCGAGCGCGAGAAATTTCCGAACACAGGGTCGAGGTCGTGGAGCGCGTGGCCGATCTTGTTTATCGCGCGCGACTTCTCTTTCAAGAGTCGCCCGGTGCTATCGAACGCATCTTCCTCGAAGAAGAAACGAACCTTGTCGCCCGACGAAAGGAAATATTCGTCGCTCGTGCACGTCTGCTCGCGCGTCGAGAAGACGGAGACGGTTTCAGGCTCGAACGCCGCGACCAGTTCTTCGGCGCGAGCGCGCAGGCGGTCGCACGCTTCCGGCGAGACGAAATTCTCGACGACGAGGAAACCGTCGCGCCCGTAAGCTTCGAGTTGTTCCGGCGTGAGCATCTTAAAAAGGATGAAGGATGAAGGCGGAAGGATGAAGTAAGAACGGGAGGACGAGCGTATAACTTTCATCCTTCATCCTTCATCCTTTGATATCTACCTTCCCCTTCCCGTCGAGTTCTGCACGAAGTCTGCGGCGTCGCGCTTGAGCTTCGCGAGCGAGTTCTTCTCGATGTAAACCATGTGGCCGGCCTCGTAGAACGTCACCGTGACGTTGTTCTGTAGCGAAGGGTCGAGTCCCATGTGCGTCAGCGTGTAGCGCGCCGCGAAGTATGGCGTCGCGAGATCGTAGTAGCCGCAGGCGACCATCAGCTTCATGTAAGGGTTCTTGGCGAAGGCGCTTCGCAGAGACTCGCTCGTGTCGGCGTATGAGTTGTCCGCGCCGAAGTCCCAACGGCCGACGCCGCCGCCGAGGATGTAGTATTCGAGGTCTGACTTGAAACCGAGTTCGCCGCGCACGTAGTTGTTAAAGGTCGCTGTGTAAGGCGGTCGAATCGCGGCGAGGCTTGGGTCGAAGTCCGGGCGTTCGTTTACGCCGGGCGAGTCGATGCCCTTGAATCTGCCGTCGAGGCGTCCGACCGTTCGATGCTCGTCGCGCAGCAATTCCTTGTCAAAGCGCTGAATCTCGATGCGGAGGTCGCTCTCGTCAACGTACTGCTTGTTGAGTCCGGTGTAGCGGCTCAGGCGGTCGATCACTTCCTGCCGCTCGGACGGAGTGATGCGGTCGCCTTTCGCGAGCGCGACGGTGTAGTCGGTCGCGGCCCAGTGCTCTACCTCGTCGAGAGTCTTTTTCAAATCGGCCTGAAGGTCGGGCGCGAGCTTCTTGTGATACCAGGCGATAGCCGTGTAGGTCGGGAGGAAGAGAACGTATGGCAGGTCGTTCCCGCGCGTGAAGCTCGCCGTCTCGAAGTTCATGATCGTCGAGATGAGGATGATGCCGTTGAAGGCTATGCCGTGCTCGACGAGATAACCCGAAAGACCGGACGCGCGCGTCGTGCCGTAACTCTCTCCGACGAGGAAGAGCGGCGAGTTCCAGCGCTCGCTGTGCGCGAGGTACAGCCTTATGAACTCGCCGACCGATTGGATGTCGCCCTGTAGTCCGAAGTACCTGTTCGCGAGTTCCGGCCTCGCCGCGCGGCTGTAGCCGGTGCCGACCGGATCGATGAAAACCAGATCGGTGAAGTCGAGCCACGTCTGGTCGTTGTCAACGAGTTGGAACGGAGGCGGAGGCATCCCTCCGTCGTCGAGCATGCGAACGCGCTTCGGGCCCAAAGCGCCCATGTGCAGCCAGACCGAAGCCGAGCCGGGGCCGCCGTTGAACGAGAACATGAGCGGGCGTTGCGATTTATCCGAAACGCCGTCGAGCGTGTAGGCCATGTAGAAGATGCGCGCTTCGGTCTCGCCCGCGGCGTTGCGTAGAGGCATCATGCCGGTCGTCACCGTGTACCGGAGCGCGCGCCCGCCGATCCTGATCTCGTGTCTGGTCACGACGGGCGGGTTGTCCTGCATCGCCGCGTCTCTCTCGGCTGGCGTCGCGCCCGACGAGGGCCCGCGCGCGGCGGAAGGATTCTGCGCGGCGGACGGTTGCGAGAACGCTGACGACGCGCGGTAGTTCGCGCGCGCGACGGCGACGAGTTCGGGCGTCGCGCCCGCACTCAACAACTCCTGCTCGACGGCGGGCGTCACCTCGAAGTCAACGCCGCTGTCTCGAATCGCCGCGGCCAGCATCGAGAGTCCCGCGTCCCTTCGTTCGGGCGTGAGTCCGCGAAGCATCGAGACGATTGCGTCTCGTGTCAACGGCGCGCGCGGCGGCGCGGGTTGCTGCTGCGCGCGCGCGGCGTTTGCGAACGCGCAGAGCGAGAGCGCGAGCGCGGCGAGCACGGCTGAGTTTCGGGTCTTCGATTCGACGGTCGAATAGCCTCGCATGAGCGTTTTCGTGAACCTCCTCGCGTGACGGGTACGAACTTTTAAGGCGTGTTGCAAGAGTCGTCGCCCGTAACGGACGACGGCGCGTCTCAAGTTTCAAACGCTGCTTCGGAAAAAAGGGTGCGTCGCACATTAACTTTATCCGGCGCTCGATTTCAAGTCCGGCCTTCGCCTCCGGCTCGACAGGGCTGTGCGCTCACGCGCCGCGCCGTCGAAGATAGTGCTGCCAGAGAAGCCGCGCCGCGACCGCGCGCAAGGGACGCCAACGCTCTCCGAGTTCGTCAAGCGCGGCGGCATTCGGGCGCGCGCTCAACCCTTTGACCTCCTGCGCCGCGACCTGTAGCGCCAAATCACCCGAAGGCCATGCGTCCGGTCTGAGCAGCGCGCGCAGAAGATAAATCTCCGCAGTCCATGGGCCGACGCCCTTCAGCTTTAACAGCGCCGCGCGCGCCGCGTCGTCGTCGGAATATTCGAGCGAGTCGAGGTCGAACGCGCCCGATGCAATCTCGCCCGCGGCGAGTTTGCAGTATAGAGCCTTCTGGCGGCTGAACCCGGCGCGTCGGAGCGTCGCGTCGTCGAGCGCGAGAAAAGTCTCCGGCGTGAGCGGCGAGGCGGCGGCGAGCAGACGCTCGAAGGCCACGCGCGCCGACGCGAGCGACACCTGCTGTTCGAGTATGATGAAGACGAGCGTGGAAAAACCCGGCTCGCGCTCCCACATCGACGGCGCTCCGCAC
Source organism: Pyrinomonadaceae bacterium (assembly GCA_035474235.1). Taxonomy (GTDB): domain Bacteria; phylum Acidobacteriota; class Blastocatellia; order Pyrinomonadales; family Pyrinomonadaceae; genus QHXN01. The sequence continues at coordinate 16,285 of DATINM010000032.1, read as the reverse complement.
ACGCGCGCGACGCGCGCAAGGTCTTTGTCTGCCTCCGACAGCGCGCGCACGCCGCTGGCGAGCGACGCCGCGTTTAATCTTTTCGGCACGCCGCTGCGCGCCTTACAGGGAAGTGTCATCGTTTCGAGATTAGCATCGCAAAGTCTCGCGGGCCGAACGTGCGTCGTGAATTTACGAGACGCGGCAGAGAGCCTGCCCACGAGTTAGTAAAAGTGAATTACTCAGATTTAACAGACCTCCGGCGAGGCTTCGCGCGCGCGACGCGGCCCGCCCGTTCATCGCTTTCGGCCACTTCGTTTCTTCCGGCGTCTCTCTCAGCGTCTTCGCTTTCGGCTTCGGTGTTGATTCCGATTCGCATCGCGTCGAAGGCGGGCAGGCGGGCCGACTCGGGCATCGGCGAGCGTGAGCCGCGCACCGAAAACCAGATGGCTTCGTTCAACGTGCGCGCGTCGGCCATGTCCGCGTGCTCAAGGTCTTGCTCCGCGGTGCGGCGCATCCAGTAACGAGCAGCCGCGTCGCGCGCGTTCGGCGTCGTAAGATTGTCGGTCGAGATGTCGGGCAGCACGGCTTTGTAAGGTTTCAAGTCCGGCTCGCTTTTGAAAATGTCTATCGGCGTCGCCGAGGCGTCGAGTTGATTCATCGGCGCAAGTCCCAGAAGCATCTCAATCGTGCGTATGAGGCTGACCGTGTTATGGAACTCGTGCACGAGCGCACCGGCGCGATTGTATGCCGAGACGACGAGCGCGACCGAGCGGTGGCAGTCAACGTGGTCGGGGCCGTCCTGCGCGTCGTCCTCGACGACGAAGATGGCTGTGTCTCGCCAGTAGGGGCTGCTTGAGACGGCCTCGACGATGAGGCCGAGCGCGTAGTCGTTGTCGGCGACGTAGAATTGCGGCGTCGGACGCCCGGCGGCGACGCCCGTCGTGTGGTCGTTCGGCAGACGCATCACAGAGAGATTCGGCATCGAGTCGGCGTGCCCCGCCTCGCGGTCTGCGACGAAGCCCCGAAACTCTTCGAGCCAGGCGGCGACGCGCGAGTAGCCGCGCGAACGTTCGTCCGCGTTCTTCGCGCTGACGAGCGCGTCCGTCCGGCCGTTTGAAGTTTTCGCGGCGCGATAGGATTCGACCGTCATCGCGTCCGGCGTGCTCAGGTCGAAATTTCTGTAAGTCGGGCTGACGTGTCCTTCGAGCGTCTTCTTCGTCGGAAGCACGGAGACGGTGGGCGTCGTGTCGGGGTAAGACTTCGGGCGGTTCTTTCTGATCGAATCAACGTCCGATTGCGAGAGCGTGCCGGCGAACTCGCCGTAGTTTCGATACGTCAGCCCGGCGCGCGCGGCTGCGTCCCAAAGATAGAGCGTCTCCGGCTCGGCCACGTCTCGCGCTCCGCGCAGGTACGGGACGAAGCGGCCCATGTAGTTCGTTATCTGCGCGGCGTCGGCGTCGCCCCCGAAAAGCGGCGGCGCATCCCTCTGCGGCGAGATGTTCGGCAGGCGGTTGAAGCCCTCGAAGTCGTAGCCGTGGCCGCGCCCGGCGTAGTTCCAACGATATGCCTTGTCGAGATAGTCGGTCGAGAAGGCCGCGGTTGACCAGTTGTGGCCGTCGGGGCTGACCTCGGCGTTCACGAAGAAGCGGTCGAAGAGTCCGAAGCGGAGGCTGAGCGCGTGCGCGTTCGGCGTGACGTTCTGCGCCGCGCCCACTTGCGTCCGCGCCGCGTCGCCGACGCCGAATATGGCTACGCTTGGGTCGCCGTCGGCGCGCGTGCCGTCGCCGCTGCGCTCGATGTCGCCGAAGACCTGATCGTAAGTCCGGTTCTCTTTGATGATGTAGATGACGTGCTTGATCGGAGATCTGCCGCCGAAGAGTTGACGCCGCTCCGCGCCGACGAGTCCGTCGTTTCGCATCACCTGCTGCGTGTATCGCGCAAGCGCACGTTCGTCTGGTTCGGCAACGGCGCTGATGTTGCCGACGACGAGCGAGGCGCTGTACTGGCCTCCCTGCCCGCCGCCGCGACCCGTGCCCGCCGGGAACCGGTCGTTCGGAAGATTCGGCGCGCGCCCCGAATTGTTGACGACGACGGATGAGTTCTCGAAGCCCGTCCCCTTCCCGTTGCCGACGAAGATTGTGCCGCCCGCGACCGCGATTGCCGAAGGGTATTGACCCGTCGGGATGAAGCCGAACACTCTACTAAGAATAACGCGATTATCAATCACATTACTTCGCTCCGGTGCGAGTGCGATGCCTTGTGCGCCCGGTGAGAGCGAGACGACGGCGACCGAGTTGCTGTGTGCGTTGGCGACGTACAAGGTGCCCCCGTCGTCGCTGAGCGCGAGTCCTTCGGGGCTGCTGCCGACGGGCGCGTCTTCGCTCAGCCTCACGTTGATGCGCTCGACTTCGCTGTCCGTCTCCGTGTCAATCACCGAGACGCTGTCGGCGTTTGAGTTGACGACGTAAAGCCTGTTCCGCGTTTCGTTCAAAACCATCGCCGTCGGGTGACGCGCGACCGGGATGAATTTAACGGGGCTGCCTGGCTCGTCCGTGTTGACGACGGCGACCGTCGCGTCGCCCCAACAAGAGACGTAAGCCGTCTTCGCGTCGCTTGGCTTTATCTTGCCAATCCCATGTATGACTGTGCCCGTCGTGCCGTTTATCCCTTTCAGTCTGCTTGTCTCAACGCCCGAAGTGACGACGACTGCATACGGGTACATGAACTGCTCGCTGCCCTCGCGCCGGAGGTCAACGCGTGTCATCGTGCGCGAGCCGTTGAGGTCACGCACGATGCCGAGGCTGTCGCCGAGATTGTTTGCGACGAAGAGCGTGTTGCCGTCGTCGCTCAACGCGACACCGGCGGGGTAGGCGGGCGCTCGGTTGTCGTTGAAGCGCGGACTCGGCGCGGACGAGGCGAAGCCGCTCACGTCAATGAAAGGCGCTTCGACTTTCGTGTCCGGGCCGGGCGACGTGGGTGTCAAGGGCACGGGCGCGCCGGGGCGCAGGCGGAACATCCAGATCTTGTTCTCGAAGCCGCCCGAAGCGTAGAGCGTGAAAGAGCCGTCCGCCTCCGCCACGGGCGAGAATGCCGCGCCGATGTTCACGCTCTGCGGCGTGGGAAAGTAGATGTTCTCTATGACGGCGGGCGAAGGCTTCGCGCCGAGGTCGATGACCGAGAGCGACTGCTGCGCGCGGTTCGACGCAGCGTTGAACTGAAGCCCGTAGCCGCTGTTGACTGCGACGAGATAGCGGCCCCGCCCGTCGCGACCCGTCTTGTCCGGGCTGCGAACGAAGTTGACGGGCAGAGCGCCGACCGCGGGCTGCCGCGTCGTCAAATCCATGACGAGCGAGCCAGCGGGCGTGATGGGTCTTCCTTCGGACGCGGGCTGGTTCGTGACCGTGATGTCGGCGGACGAAGACATCAATCCGAAGACAGCCGCCGCGAGAACGACGAAGAACGCGAGAGACGCGCGGCGTGCCGAAGACACACGTGTCGGAAGGCTCATTCGGAATGCTCCTATCTGAACGTTCGGGGCGTGCGGCGGCGGCGCGGGTAAGTCTCTAATCGCCGACGGCCTTGAGGTCTGAAGCCTCCTGCCCCTTGAACTGAATATCGTAGAGTCTGGAATAGAGTCCGCCGCGCGCGAGCAGTTCTTCGTGCGTGCCGCTCTCGACGATGCGCCCGCCCTCGACGGCGAAGATGCTCTGGGCGCGCATGACGGTCGCGAGCCGGTGCGCGATGACGATTGAAGTCTTGCCTTCCATCAGCCGTCCGAGCGCCTCGAAGACCAACTCCTCCGACTCGGCATCGAGTCCCGACGAAGGCTCGTCGAGCAGAAGGATAGGCGTGTCGCGAATGATTGCGCGCGCTATCGTGACGCGCTGGCGCTGGCCGCCCGAAAGCGTCTCGCCGCGCTCGCCGATGATCGTGTCGTAGCCTTCGGGCATTCGCGTGATGAACTCGTGCGCGTTGGCGAGCTTGGCCGCGCGGATTATCTCGGCGCGCGAGGCGGAGGGCTTGCCGTAAGCGATGTTCTCCCAAACGCTCGCGCGGAAGAGATAGGTTTCCTGCAAAACGTAGCTGATCTGATCGCGCAGCGACCTGAGCTTGAAGGAGCGTATGTCGGCGCCGTCAATCTTCACGCGGCCCGTGTCCGGGTCGTAGAAGCGCGGGATGAGGCTCACGAGCGTCGTCTTGCCGCTCCCCGTCGGCCCGACCAGCGCGATGAACTGCCCCGGCTCGACCGTCATGCTCACGTCCTTGAGTATCGGCTGCTTCGCGTTGTAGCCGAACGTGACGTGCTCGAACTCGACGCGGCCACGGAACGGCGGCGCGCGGCGCGCGCGCGGCAAGTCGCGCACCTTGCTCTCGGTCTGTAGAACTTCGCGTATGCGCTCGAAGCCGACCTGCGCTTTCGAGATCGTGTCGGTCATCTTCGAGAGGTCGCGCATAGGCTTGTACATCTTGCCGAGGTAGAGGATGAAGACGATGAGCGCGCCCGACGAAATCTGCCCCGACAGAACGAGCCGCGCGCCGTACCAGAGCACGAGACACGTGCCGACCGCGACGATCACCTCGACGAAGGGAGAGAGCTTCGCCTTGACGCTCCGCGCGAGCAAAGCCAGATCAACGCTCTCCAGACTCTTCTCGTCGAGGCGCTGGCTCTCGTAGTCCTCGCGCGCGAAGGCTTTGATCAGGCGGACGGCGCTGAGCGCCTCCTGAACGACGGAGGCTATCTCGCCCTCCTTCTTCTTGACGGCGCGCGCGTTGAGCTTGATGCGGCGAGTGTAAGTGTAAACGACGAGGAAGAGCGCGGGCGCGACCGAGAGCGAGATGAGCGTGAACCGCCAATCGAGGTAGAACATCACGCCGAGCATTCCGACAAGCGTCAGGATGTTTACGAATATGCCGAGCAGCGCGGACGAGACGAAATCCTGCACGGCGTCAATGTCGCTCGTCATGCGGATGATGAGGTCGCCCGTCTTCTGCTCGGCGAAGTATGCGAGCGAGAGGCGCTGTATGTGGTTATAGAGCGTGAGCCGAAGGTCGTGCATGATGCGCTGGCCGACGCTCGTCGTCAGGTATTTTTCGCCGTAGGTCGAGATGGCGCTGACAGCCGCGATGAGGATGACTGCGGCGGCGGCGAAGTTGATTACAGCGAACTTGTCGAGTCCGGCTGTGCGCGCAAGCATCGTGTGCAACCAGCCGGGCATTTGCTTCGAGCCGAAGACGTAGTCGAAGACGATCTTCAGCGGCCAGGGTTCGAGCAGGTCTGTTCCGCTCTCGGCGAGTATGGCTACGAAGGCGACGGCCAACTGCTTCCAGTAGGGGCGCAGCAGCCGTGCGATCTGAATTTTCCGGGCGCTCATCTGCGGCGATTATAACCATATCCGCGCCGATGTAGTTAAGCGCGGCGCAAGTAAGACGCGGCGCGGCGCGGAAAGGAGAGGCGGGCTTTAAAGAAAAGGTGTGCCGAAAGGCTCAGAGCGCCTCGAAGCTTGTAGCGCGCACGACTATCTTCTCCTGCCTGAATCTTCGCTCAAGCCCCTCGCGGTACTCGCGCCACCACGCGCGTTCGAGCGAGTCGGCCATCACCTCGAAGACGACGACGCTTTCGCGACTCGTCTCGCCGCCCTCCTTCCAGACGCCTTCCGCGGGCGAGCGCCGGAACGCGGTCGCGCCGCCGAACGCTTCGGCCAACTCGTCGCGCACGCGGTCGAACTCCTCCGCGGCGAAGCGGCGGCCATCGTTGTCGTAGAGCGGCAGAAGAATCTCGACGAGGAACATTTTGGGGAAGTGATAAGTGATAGGTGATATGTGGTAAGAAGGACGAAGACGGCTTTGGTTTTTCTTATCACTTATCACCTATCACTTGTTACCCTTTCGTCATTTACGCGACCGCACCGTAACGAAGATCGTGCCCTCGCCGGGGCGCGTTATGAGAAGGAGCAGCGGCCGGTCGCTCGCGGATTGAATCGCGCCGCGCAGGTCTTCGATTGACTTGACGGGCTGGCGGTTCGCCTGCTCGATCAGATCGCCCTGTTGAATCCCCGCGTCGGCGGCTGGCCCCGAAGGATCGACATTCGTTACGACGAGTCCCTGCTTGTCTTCCGGCAGGCGGAGTCGCTGCGCGAGTTCGGGCGTGAGCGGAGAGACTTCGAGTCCGAGCTTGCCGCCCTCGCTCTGCCCCTGTCCGCCGCCGACGTTCTCTTCGCCGGCTCCGTTCGCGTTCTCGCTCAATTCGCCGAGCGTGACTTTCAACTGCTGCTCGCGACCGTCGCGCACGACGGTAAGCGTCACGTCCGTGCCGGGCTGCGAGGCGGCGACCAGATTGCGAAGCTCGTTCGCGTCGCCCACGGCGTTGCCGTTGATCGCCGTTATCACGTCGCCCTGTTTGAGTCCGGCACGCTCGGCGGCGCTTCCCTTCTGTATGGAAGTGACGACGACGCCGCGCGCCTCTTTGAGTCCGAGCGCCTGCGCAATGTCTTCGGTCACCGACTGAACGAAGACGCCGAGTTGGCCGCGCTTGACCTTGCCCTTATTGATTAGCTGCTCAGTTACGGTGCGCGTCATGTTCGACGGGATGGCGAAGCCGATGCCTATGTTGCCGCCCGAAGGCGAGAGTATCTGCGAGTTGATGCCGATGAGGTCGCCGTTCGTGTTGACGAGCGCGCCGCCTGAGTTGCCCTGATTTATCGGCGCGTCGGTTTGCAGGAAGTCTTCAAAGCTCCCGTCGGAGAGACCCGTGCGTCGCCCCTTCGCGCTGATGATTCCCATCGTCACGGTCTGGCCGACGCCCAAAGGATTTCCGACGGCGAGCACGATGTCGCCGACGCGAACCTTGTCGGAGTCGCCGAGCGTGAGCACGGGCAAGTCCTTCGCGTCAATCTTCAAGACCGCGAGATCCGAAGGCTGATCCGTGCCGACGACTTTGGCGGGGAAGCTCCGGCGGTCTGTGAGGTCAACCGTTATCTGCTCCGCGCCGTCAACTACGTGGTGGTTAGTGACGATGTAGCCGTCCGGGCTTATGACGACGCCTGAGCCGAGCGCCTGCTGCTTGAGCTCGCGCGGCTGCTGCTCTTGCTGCATCTGCGGCGCGCGTCCGCCAAAGAAATCCCGAAAGGACGGGTCGTCGAAGAAAGGGTGCTGCTGCGGCGCTCGCACGCGGCGCTCCGCGCGGATAGTGACGACCGCGGGCGCGACTCTCGCCACAACGTCCGCGTAAGAGTTGTGCTCGATTGACGCCGAAGCGCCGCCGCTTGCGGGCTGCGGCAGCGTGAACGTCCCCCCGCTCTGCTGCCTGCGACAACCCGCGAGCAGAACCGCCGACGCGATGACGATTAGACACAAACGACTTGCTCTTTTCATAATAAGCCTCTCAAAGAAATATACCGGCCTCGGATTGCAATATCTGCTTCGGATATTTAACAACTAACTCGCCGCCGACGCAAAACCCCGGCTCGCTCCGTCACCGGCGTAGCTGAGGCCCAAGGCGTGGAGCGGGAAGTAAGCGCAGGCTTCTATGAAGTAAGCGCAGGCCCCTATCATGAATTGGCCGGGCTGCTTCGCTGGATGGATGTGACCGTCGCGGAGGAAGGCTTTAATGACCGGCTTGACTCGCAGGCGCTCGACGCTTGAGCCTTCGAGTTAGATGTGGCGTCGCTCGACGTGTGCCTCGACGCCCGCCTGCTGCAAGCCGAATGCGTTGAGGTTGCCCGAATTGATCGCGACGCCGCAGGCGAACCGGAGCGTCAGCAAGAGCAGCCACTCAAGGCGGCGCGTCGGACGGCTTCACTCCCTTTAACCCCTGATCTCCGCCACGGCCTCGGCGGCCTCCGAGTCGAGCGGCGCGACCTCTGCCACAGACTCTTCGTCGTCGCCTTCGAGCCGTCGCTGGCGATGGACTGTGCCGTCGGACTCGAAGATGTATGCGGACGGCGTTTCGCGCATGATGATCTCCTGAAGACACATCAGCCCGTAGAGCAGCGCCTCCGGGCGCGGCGGGCAGCCCGGAATGTAAACGTCAACCGGGATGACGCGGTCAACGCCCTGCATCGTCGAATACGAGTCGAACGGCCCGCCCGTCGAAGCGCAAGCACCCATCGCGATGGCCCACTTCGGTTCGGGCATCTGGTCGTAAACCGTCCGCACGACCGTGCCCATCTTCAGCGTAACCGTCCCCGCGATGATGATGAGGTCGCTCTGCCGAGGGCTTGGGCGAAAGACGCCCGCGCCGAAGCGGTCTATGTCGAAGCGACCTGCGCCCGCCGCGATCATCTCGATTGCGCAGCACGCAAGCCCGAACGTCATCGGCCACAGCGCCGACTTGCGCCCCCAGTTAACGATGTCGCGCACGGGCTTCGCGTTCATCACCGGCGCGCCGACGCCGCGCCGCAACGCGTTGAATATGGAGTCAACGGTCGTAAGAACGATTCCTTCTTGATGTTCTGCCATGTCACTCAAGTGATGAGTGATGAGTGATGAGTGATGAGTGAAAGAGATTATTTCTCATCACTCATCACTCAGCACTCATCACACTGTTAGGCCCACTCTAAAGCGCCCTTGCGCCATGCGTAGTAGTAGCCGACGACGAGTATGCCGATGAAGACGAACATCTCAATCAGGGCGAACTTTGTGAACGAGAAGTCGCGGCCCATGAAGATTATCGCCCACGGGAGCAGGAATATTGTCTCGACATCGAAGACGAGGAACAGCATCGCGACGATGTAGTAGCGGACGGTGAAACGGTCGTGCGCCTCGGTCGTCGGGTCAATGCCGCACTCGTAGGGACGCGCCTTCGTCTTGCCGTAGAGGTTCGGTCGGACGAAGCGACCGAGCACGACGGGCAGAACGGGGAAGACGACCGCGACGGCAAAGAAGATCATCACGGGCCAGTAGCCGCTCACGGGACTGCCTACGCTCGAAGGCGTTTGCATCGTCGCCGCGTCGGTCGTCGCTTGCAGTAGGAACGCGCTCAGCATCCAGTGTCCTCTTTCCGGCGCGCTGAAGAAGTGAAGAACGGTTCGGATTCTAGGCGGCGCGGCGCGGCATTGTCAAAACTTTTTCCGCGGCGTGTGTCGCCCGCGGCCCGCGCGCGCGCCGGGCGGTGCGTAGAGCGTGCGGCGTGCGACCGAGCGATACTTCGGCTAAGTGCCCGCACGCGGGCCCGTTCCGGCAGACCGTCGCGCTATGAGCGCGAGCGGCAGTCCGATCAGGAGCGCGTGCCCGACGACGCCGTTTATGAAAGGCGCGAGCCTGAGCGGGAGCGGCGGCGCAGCCGACAAAGGCACGACGACGAAGTTCATCACGAAGTAAGCGACGACGCCGTAAACGATTCCCCAGACAAAGGGCTTGCGGATCATGGCCGGGACGGCAAGGCTCGCGCAGTAGAAGACGGTCGCGATGCAGAGCGCGACCGTGAAGTGTAGAAGCACGCCGAGCGCTGTCATCTTCGACCCGCCGCCGAGCGCCGGACGACCGAGCAAACCGCTCGCGATGTACTGGAAGATGCCCGTCGGGGTCGAGCCGCGCAGGCCGAAGAAGACGACGGCGTCGAGCGCGTCGAGCGCTCCGACGATTAGCCCGCCGTAAACTATCGCGTCGAAGGCACGCGGTCGCACGCCCGTTTGCTTCGCGTCGGCGGAACGCGACACAGCGTTTTCGCTCATCGCCCTTTCACCTCTGAACAAGGAGATGCGCTGCGGAGGCGGCGCTGTTGTCCCGGCCAATCATTTCGCGTCTTCGTGCGCGCGTCCGGCGACGAGCGCGACGGCATGCGCAAGCACGGGGCGTACGACGGCGAAGCATTCGCGCACGCCCTTCGGCGAGCCGGGCAGGTTGACGACGAGCGCGCCCGAGCACACACCGCACACACCGCGCGAGAGCATCGCCGTCGGCGTCTGTTTCAAAGTCTCAGCGCGCATCGCCTCGGCGAGTCCCGGCACTTCCCTTTCGATAATCGAGCGCGTGGCCTCCGGCGTGTTGTCGCGCGGGGAGAGTCCCGTCCCGCCCGTCGTCACGACGAGGTTCACGTCGTCACGTTCGGCGAGCGCGCGCAGGCGTTCCGCGAGCGGTTCGAGGTCGTCCGACACGACCTCTCTGGCGACGACCGTTGCGCCGGCCTCGCGCAACAACTCGACGAGCAGCGCGCCCGACTCGTCCGGCGCTTCACCTTTCGCGCAGCGGTCGCTCGCCGTCAGCACAGCCGCGCGAATCTCAATGCCCGTCATCTTTCCGCTCATCATTCGTCACTCCGCGCTCAAAGCCTCTTTCTCGGCGTGGAGTTCTTGCAGCGAGACGACGGACACGTCCGTCTGCGCGAGCGCGGCGATTGCCTCGACGACGGCCTGCGCGCCCGTCATCGTCGTCACGCACGGGACGTTGAACTGAAGCGCGGCACGGCGTATCGCCTGCTCGTCGAAGTGCGACGCGCGACCGAGCGGCGTGTTGATGACGAGAGCGATCTCGCCGAGCCGAATCTTGTCCGCGATGTTCGGGCGGCCCTCGTTGACTTTGAAGACCGTTTCGACTTCCAACCCGACCTCGCGCAACCGCGCGGCAGTCCCGACCGTCGCCGTCAGATGGAAGCCGCGCCGCGCGAGGCGTCGCGCGAGCAGAGCGGCCTGCCCCTTGTCCGAGTCGTTGACGCTGATGAATGCCGCGCCCTCGCGTGGAAGATCAAGCCCCGCGCCCTGCATCGCTTTGGCGTATGCCTCGCCGAACGTGCGGCCTACGCCCATCACCTCGCCCGTCGAGTGCATCTCAGGACTCAAAATCGGATCAACGCCCGGAAATTTTTTGAACGGGAAGACGGGCGATTTGATGTAGAAGCGATCCAAACGCACGGTCAAGTCCTCCGGCAGTTTGAACTCTGAAAGCTCCCGTCCCGCCATCACGAGCGCCGCGACGCGCGCCAGCGGAACGCCCGTCGCCTTCGAGACGAAAGGCACTGTGCGCGACGCGCGCGGGTTCACTTCCAGAACATAAACGCGGTCATCCTTAATCGCGAACTGGATGTTGATGAGGCCGCGCACACGCAATGAGCGAGCAAGCGTGCGCGTGTAGTGGCGCATCGTGTCGAGGTGCTCTTCGGCTATCTTGAACGGCGGCAGCACCGAAGAAGAATCGCCCGAATGAATCCCCGCCTCCTCGATGTGCTCCTGAATCCCGGCGACGACGCAGGCCGTGTCGTCGGCGAGCGCATCAACGTCGAACTCGGCGGCGCGTTCCAGAAACTTGTCAATCAGCACGGGCTTTTCGGGCGAGGCGTCAACGGCCGTTCTCATGTACTCGCCGAGACTTCGCTCGTCATAACAGATCGCCATCGCGCGACCGCCGAGGACGAACGAGGGGCGCACCATGACGGGATAGCCGATGCGCTCGGCGCAATCCTTCGCCTCCTCGAAAGACGTGGCCGTGCCGTTCTCAGGCTGCGGGATGCCGAGTTCGCGCATGAGCGCGCCGAAGCGCTTGCGGTCTTCGGCGAGGTCAATCGAGTCGGGCGAGGTGCCGATAATCGGCGCTCCCGCTTCGTGAAGTCGCGTCGCCAGATTCAGAGGCGTCTGCCCGCCGAACTGGACGATGATGCCTTCCGGTCGCTCCTCGTCCACGATGTTCATCACATCCTCGAAGGTGAGCGGCTCGAAGTAGAGACGGTCTGAGGTATCGTAGTCGGTCGAGACTGTCTCCGGGTTGCAGTTAACCATGATCGTCTCGAAGCCCGCCTCGCGCAGAGCGAAGGAAGCGTGGCAGCAGCAGTAGTCGAACTCGATCCCCTGCCCTATGCGGTTCGGCCCCGAGCCGAGAATCATGATCTTGCGCATGGTCGTAGGCTCGGCCTCATCTTCCTCTTCATACGTCGAATAAAGATAGGGCGTGAAGGACTCGAACTCAGCGCCGCACGTGTCAACGCGTTTGTAGACGGGTTTGAGTCCGAGGCTCTTTCGATACTCGCGCACCTCTCGTTCGGTGCGCCCGGTGATGTAAGCGAGCCGGCGGTCTGAGAGCGCGGCCTCTTTGAAGTCGCGCAGCGCGTCCACGGGAATATCTTCGAGCGCGAGGCCCTCGACCTTCCTTTGAATCTCCATCACCTGACGAATCTGTTCGAGGAACCAGAGGTCTATGCGCGAGAGACGATGGATTTCCTGAAGCGTCCAGCCGCTCCTGAGCGCGTATGTGACGTAAGAGAAACGCTGCGAGTTCGGGCGGGCGAGCTTGCGTTGCAACTCGTCTTCGGGCACGTCGGCGAGTCGAAGCGGGCGCACGGCTTCGAGCGAGCGCAGACCCTTGAACAGAGATTCTTTGAATGTTCGGCCAATCGCCATCACCTCGCCGACCGACTTCATCTGCGTCCCCAAAACGTCTTCAGTGTCGCGGAACTTCTCGAAGTTCCACTTCGGAATTTTCGTTACGACGTAATCAATCGTCGGCTCGAAGCTCGCAGGCGTCTTCTTCGTGATGTCGTTCGCAATCTCGTCGAGCGTGTAGCCGACGGCGAGGCGCGCGGCGATCTTCGCGATGGGGAATCCGGTCGCTTTGGAAGCGAGCGCAGACGAGCGCGACACGCGCGGGTTCATCTCGATGATTCTCACGTCGCCGTCGTCGGGGTTGACTGCGAACTGAATGTTGGAGCCGCCCGTCTCGACGCCGACCTTGCGGATAACGCTGATAGCCATGTCGCGCAAACGCTGGTACTCGACATCGGTTAACGTTTGAATGGGCGCGACCGTGATCGAGTCGCCTGTGTGGACGCCCATCGGGTCGAAGTTCTCAATCGAGCAGATGATGACGACGTTGTCGGCCAGATCGCGCATCACCTCAAGCTCGAACTCCTTCCATCCGAGTATCGACTCCTCGATTAGAACCTGCGTGACGGGCGAGGCGGCGAGTCCTCCGCGCACGATCTCCTCGAACTCTTCGGGGTTGTAGGCCGTTCCGCCACCCGTCCCGCCGAGCGTGAAAGAGGGACGAATGATCGCCGGATAGCCCGTCTCTTCGACAATCTTTTCGGCCTCGGCCCACGAATGCGCGAAGCCGCCGCGCGGCATCGGCAAGCCCTCTTCCTCCATCGCGCGTTTGAACAACTCGCGGTCTTCGGCGACGCTGATGGCCTCGCGCTTCGCGCCGATCATCTCGACGCCGCACTCCGCGAGCACGCCCGCGTCGTCGAGCGCCATCGCGAGGTTGAGCGCCGTCTGGCCGCCGACGGTCGGAAGCAGGGCGTCGGGACGCTCGCGCCGTATGATTGCAGCGACCGTCTCTACGTTGAGAGGCTCGACGTAGGTTCGCGTGGCCGTCTCCGGGTCGGTCATGATCGTCGCGGGGTTCGAGTTCACGAGCACGACCTCGAAGCCTTCCGCGCGCAGAGCCTTGCACGCCTGCGTGCCTGAGTAGTCGAACTCGCACGCCTGACCGATGACGATTGGCCCCGAGCCGATGATTAGAATTTTATGTATGTCTGTGCGTCTGGGCATCTGCGGACAATCAGAATTTAAGCCGGCCCGTGGCCGTTTTGGCGGCTGATGAATTCATGGCATTATACATAACCGCGGCGCGGGCGCACGAACGCCGACGCCCGCGCCGACAACTCACTACTCGATGGAGATTTCGATGAGATTATTTCGCTTCACCGTCCTCTTTATTTTATTGCTTGCGACTCACGCCGCACTCGCGCAGACGCCCCGCGACGCCGACGATTTCTACAACCGGGGGCTTGAACGCCAGTCGCAGGGCGACCCCGACGGCGCGCTCGCCGACTACGACGAGGCCATCAAACGCGACCCGCATTTGCACGACGCGTACAACAATCGCGCGAACATACGTCTTCAGAAGGGCGACACGGATGGCGCGCTCGCCGACTACACCAAAGCCATCGAAACCAAGCCGAGCGATTTCATGGGCTACTACAATCGCGGCGTCGTCTATCTCAACGCCTCGAAGTACGACGAAGCGGTCGCGGACTTCGACGCGGCCATACGGCTCAACCCGCGACTCTCGATGCTCTACAACAACCGCGGCAATGCAAAGGAGGCGAAGAACGATCTCGACGGCGCGCTCGCCGACTACAATCGCGCGCTTGAGATAGAGCCGAAATCCGCCTACGCCCTCAACAATCGCGGCTCGCTCTATCAGAGGCGCGGCCAAATTGACGCGGCGCTGGCAGACCTCAGCCTCGCCGTCGAGGTCTCGCCGAAGTTCGCCGAAGCTTTTTACAATCGCGGCGGCGCGCGGCGCTCCAAAGGCGACGACCGGGGCGCGGTCGAAGACTACTCGAAGGCCATCGAGTTAACGCCCGATAACCCGGACATCTACTTCAACCGCGGCATCACGTATCAGTCGCTCGGCGATATCGACAAGGCGCTCGCAGACTTCGACCGCGCTATCGTGCTCAATCCGAGCGCGAGCGACGACTACACGCAGCGCGGCCTCTTGCGCGTGGCGAAGAAGGACACAACGGGCGCGCTCGCAGACTTTGACAAGGCCATCGAGTTGAACGCGGCGGACGCGCTCGCCTACTTCAACCGCGGAATGCTCCGCGAGGGGCAGGGCAAACGCGATGCTGCAATCACAGACTACACGCAGGCCATCGCCATCAACCCGAGCCTCGCCACGGCCTACGCCAACCGCGGCATCCTGCGTCTACAGAAGGGCGATGAAAAACTTGCCGAGCAGGACATGGCACAGGCCATCCGGCTCGACCCGTCTCTGAAGGCTTCGCTTGATACTTATCTTCGGAAGATGAAGGAGTACAACGCGAAGATACGCGGGCAGTGACCCCGCACGCACGCGGCGACGTGACCTGAGCCGAAAGTAAAATGGCCGCGCACTCTGCATGCGCGGCTATTATTTTGCGGCGTTGGCGTTGCGGCACTCGACGGACGCGCAACTAACCTGCCCTGAGTTGTGCCTGCGAAGCTTCCGCTTCAATCGAAAGATTGAAAGTCGCTTGCGGTTGGCGTACTTTTATAGCGCCGGAAGGAGCAAACGAGATGGCAGCGAATCCTGAGCGACGATACACGCTGGAAGAATACTTCGAGCTTGAGAGAACCTCTAACGAGCGGTTCGAGTTTTGGGGCGGAGAAATCTTCTGCATGAGCGGCGCGAGCGCGGAGCACGAACGCATCATACGTAATATGCTCGTCTACCTCACAATTAAGATTGGCGGACGCGGCTGTGAAGCCTTCACTTCCAACATACGGATTAAAGTGCCGAGCGCGCCGCCGTACCGCTATGCAGACCTCGCTGCCTTGTGCGGCGAGGCGACATTCGAGGTGATTGGCGGCGTTGATGCTCTCGTCAACCCGCAGTTGATTGTCGAAGTCCTGTCGGCTTCGACCGAAGCATACGACCGCGGCGACAAGTTCACGAACTACAAATCAATCCAGACCTTCGGCGAGTACCTGCTCGTCGCGCAGCACCGCCCGCACGTCACGCACCTCTACAGGCGGACGGACGGGAACTGGATTTACGCGGAGGCCAACGACCTCGAATCAACGTTGCGGCTCGATCCGCTCGACTGTGAGTTGCCTTTGAGCGAAATCTATCGCGGCGTCAGCTTCGACGCGAAAGCAGGCTCGGCGATACCAGCGCAGTAACTCAACGGCGATTGGTTTGATCGCATTGATTACAGAAATATAGTTGACGTTAAGATCATGATACTTCTACTCGCATTTCTCATCGGCATGCTCGCGGGGCTGCGCTCGATGACCGCGCCTGCGGCTACGGCATGGGCGGCGCGCTTGGGCTGGCTGCGGCTCGAACGCCCTCTCTCGTATATCGGCTCGCTTCCGGCGGTCGTGCTTCTGACTCTGTTCGCGGTAGGGGAACTCGTAGCGGACAAGCTGCCGCGAACGCCCGCGAGGACTTCGCCGCCGGGTCTCGTCGCGCGCATCGTGACGGGCGGATTGTCGGGCGCGTGCATCGCATCGTCCGGCGGTGCGGGTGCTTTGACCGGCGCTCTGCTCGGAGCCTTCGGCGGGGTCGTCGGATGCTTCGGGGGATTTCAGGCGCGCACCAGACTAGTCAAGGCGCTCGGCGTGCGCGACATCTACGTCGCACTGGTCGAGGACTTCGTGGCCGTCGCGGGCTGCCTGTTTATCTTGTCGAGAGTTTGATTTTATCCGAGGGGAGCGCGAAAACTCAGTTCAATGCGCAAACCGTCTTTCAACTCTGACGAGGTGCAAGCCGTCGGCCTGAAGAAGAAGTCCGAGTACAAGAAACCCAAGCGTAAAGCCTCCGGCAAGAAAGGCTCAGACCAGTAACACACGACAAAGGGGCGGGAGTTCACAAGACTCCCGCCCCT
>DATINM010000031.1:0-36967 GCA_035474235.1 Pyrinomonadaceae bacterium | reverse complement strand
CCCGCGCGCATGGCGCGGCAGGAACGCGACGCGCTCGCCTTCGAGCGTGCCGACGACGAACGAGTCCGAAGGCTTGCCGAACGGCGTGTCAACGCTCACCTCTTCTACTTCAGTCAACTCCGGCATCTGGTAGAGGCCGCTGCCGCCGATGATGCCGATCTTCGCCGTCGTCATTTAAGTTTCACCTTCCTGCTCTGTGTCGAAAGCGATTGCGCGCAGCTTGCCTTCTTCCTCGACGACGCGAGCGAGCGGCGCTTCCGGGTCGTGATAGAAGAGGCAGAGCCAGTCTTCGCGCGCGGCCTGCGGCAGAAGTCTCCGTTTGGCTTCGAGCGTTTCGACCGGATAAAGATCGTAGCCCATGACCCACGCGGCGGGGACGTGTGCGCGAGTCGGCACGAGGTCTGCGAAGCCGTAGAGCGTGCGCCGCCCGCGCGAAAGTTTCCAGCACTGCATCGTGCGCGAATGACCCGCGACGGTTTCCAACGTCAGTCCGGGCACGACTTCGTACCGGCTCGGCTTCAACTCCAACTGTCCCGACTCGGCGAGCGGTCGCCAGTTCTCCGGCAGATAGCTCGCGCGGTCGCGTTCGTGCGGGCTTTCGGCGTGCTCGTACTCTCCGCTTGAGACGAAGTAGCGCGCGTTCGGGAATGCCGGAATCGCGCGGCCTTCATCATTCAACTTTGTGTTGCCGCCCGCGTGGTCGAAATGCAGGTGCGTGTTGACGACGACGGTCAAGTCTTCGGGCGAGCGGCCCGTCAACTCTCGCAGCGATTCGACGAGAGTCGGCCCGCGACGGACGCCGTAGATCTCAGCGTGGCGCGGCGACCACTTGTCGCCCATTCCGGTCTCGACGAGTATGCGTTCGCCCGCGGCCTCGACGTAGAGGCAGTTCGCGTTGAGGCGGACGCGGTTCTCTTCGTCGGGCGGCGCGACTCTCTGCCACAGCGCGCGAGGGACGACGCCGAACATCGCGCCGCCGTCGAGCCGGAACTCGCCGCCGGGCACGACCTCAACGCGATACTCGCCGAACTGCATCAGTCTTCGCCAAAAGAAATGAGCAACCGAAGGGAGCGCCGCACGCGCCGACAGGTTACCTTCGATTGCTCAAGCGTGTTACTTGTTCTTGCCCGACGGCGCGGCCTTCGGCTTCGCGGACGCGGGCGGCTTGGCAGACTTCGCGTTCGGGTCTGCTGCTGTTGCTCCGCCATCGTCGGGCGGTACGCCCTGCATGTCGTCCTCGTCGGGCGCGGGGCCGCCCATGCCGCCGTGCGGCGAGAGCGCTTGCGGCGGGACTTCCGGGGCTTTGACTTTGAAGTCTTCAGGCACTTTTATGTCCGAGCGCTTCGCGATGTCGTCAACGAACTTCTTTGTCTTGTCCTGAAGTATGGCCTCCTTCGCGACTTCTAGACCCGACTGCGGCGGCGCAAACGGATTTTGATTCGGCGCGCTCGTCTGAATCAGAATGTGTCGCGCCTGAATCTGCTCCTGCGGCTGCCCCGCGTTCGCCTTGTCGGTCGGCGTCTGGTCGGCGGCCTGTTTCTGTTCGCCCTTCTTGTCCGAATCGCTGCCGGTCGCGGTGCGGTGGCCCGTCACCTGAATGATATGGAAGCCGAACGGCGTCTCGACGATGTCGCTGATCTGGTTGTCCTTGAGCGCGAAGGCTGCATCCTCGAAGGGCTTGACCATCTGGCCGCGCCCGAACCATCCGAGGTCGCCGCCCTTCTCCTTGCTGCCGGGGTCGTCCGAATACTGTTTGGCGAGCGCGGCAAAGTCCTCGCCCGCGCGCGCGCGTTTGAGAATGTCCTCGGCCTTCTGGCGCGCGACCTTCGGATCGAGTTCCGGGTGCTGTGCGAAATACTGCTCGATCTCCTGATCGGTCGGCTTAAGATTCGTCGCGACCTCTGCCTCGTAGATTCGACTGAGTGCGACGGCCTGCTGGAAGGAGATTTGGAGTTGCGTCGCGCGGTCGTTCTCGACGCCTGCGGCCTTCGCCTTCTGCGCGATGATCGCCATCGGTGCCCAGCGTTGCCGGAACTGCTCCCTGTCCTCGTCCGTTATCTCCTGACCTTCGGGCAGGAGGTTTAGCTTCTTCAGGTCGTCGAGATACTGATCGGCCTGCTTCGCGTTGTTCGGGTCTTTGAGGAACGCCTCGACCTCCTCCGGCTTCGGTCTTAAGTCCTGCTGTTTGGCCCCTGAGTCCTGCTGCTTCTTGATGTAGGTCTGCGCGAGAATGAGCGTCCGCATGGCGTCGAGTTGTCGCTTGACTTCGGGGCGCTCCGCGACGCCCTTGTCGCGCGCCTCCTTCGCGACGGCGAGGATCTCTTTTATGTCCTCGGCCATCTTCTTACGCTCATCTGCGCTGCTCGAAAGCTTGAGTTGCTCCATCGGCGACAGGCTCGTCTCGGCGATGAGCGACATATCTTCGGGCGTCAGCGAGGTCAGAGCCGTGTATGCATTCGCGTGTCTCGCCTGCCAGAAGATTAAGCCGATGGCCGCGACGACGGCGAGCGCGGCGGCGATGATCGCCTTCGTCGCCGCGCTCATGCCCCGCGAGACTTTTTCCTCCGCGCGCGGCTCGCCTATCTTTCTCGAAGGGGTCAACGGCGGCGGCGTCGCGACCGGCTGCTGTGCTTCATCCGCCTGCTCCGAGCGCGCGGCAACTTCGGCCCCACAGCCCGGACAGGTGGTCACGTCGTCGGGCATTTGTGTCCCGCATTTTTCACAAGTAATCATTCGATAATCCTCACATTCAATCGGACCGTCACAGCTTTGAACAGATTATTTTCAAAACCGGGGGCAAATCAGTCGTTCAAGATACACGAAAAAAGCCTCGCACGCATCCGCTCGGGCGCAGGCAGTCAGTGAACGCGTCGCGTCGTCGTGCGCTTCGCGGGAGTCGTGCCGCTGCTCTGCGTCGAAGGCTTCGCACTTTGCGCTTGAGGCGCGTTATGCGTCGAAGTCTTCTCGCCCTCGGACGCTCCGCCGCCGGTCGCGCCCTGCGGCGAGACGGGGGCGATGATGCTGATCTCGACTATGTAATCCTCTGCGACGCGGACGTTGCGGCGCGCGGCGATCTCGTCGAGCGCGCGTTCGCGCTTCTGCTGCTCGACCGCGGCGCGCGCCTGTTCGCGCGGAATCATGGGCGGCGAGTTCGGGTCAACGGGCGCTGAGTTATAACGGACGAGGATGTGGCGCGCGCGAACCTGCTCGACCGGCTTCCCGTCGTCGCCCGCCTGCGTGCGCCGCTCCTCGACCTGAATGATGTGGTAGCCGAACACGGTCTCGACGACGCCGCTCACCTCGCCCGGCTTGAGCGCGAAGGCCGCGTCCTCGAACGGCTTTATCATCACGCCGCGGCCGAACCAACCGAGTTCGCCGCCCTCCGGCTTGCTCCCGCGATCCTGCGAATACTCCCGCGCGAGCGCCGCGAAATCTTCGCCCGCGCGAGCGCGTTTGAGAATGTCTTCGATCTTCGCGCGCGCCTCCTTCGTATCGAACTCCGGGTGCGCGGCGACGTATGCGTCCGTTTCCGCGTCGCTCGGCTTGAAGCGCGGCGCGGCGTCCTTCGCGTAAGCATTCGCGAGTAGCCGGGCCTGCTGTAGCATGACGGAGAGTTGAGTCGCGCGGTCGCGCAAAAGTCCCGCCGCGATTCCCTTCTTCATCGCAACCATCACGCGCCCGTAGTGGTTCGCCAGAGCCTTCTTCTGCTCGTCGCCGACGGGTGCGCCGTGTGTCGGGCCGTTCTTCACGTAGTCGGCGAGGAACGCCTCGAACTGCGGCTCGACGCCCGGCTCTTTGAGGTATGCGTCAATCTCCGCCTGCGAGACGACCTGTTCGGGCGAGGTAGCGCCCGCCTGCTGCCTCTGCTTGAAGTAGGCTTGCGCGATTGCGAACGAGCGCGCGAGTTCGATCTCCAACTTCAGTTCGGGACGCGCCGCGTAGCCTTCGGCCTTCGCCTCTTCGGCGGCGGAGAACATCTCGCGTATGTCGCGCGCGAAGCTCTTGCGCTCGGTCGCGTCGTTTGAGAGTTTCGAGAGCGCGTCCGGCGGCAAGTCAAGACCGTCAACGATGAGCGTCATGTCTGCCGCTGTGATGTTGACACCGGCTGCGGGCGACGCGGCTCCCTGCCTCTGCGATGCTGCCGCCCTCGGCCTCTGCGCGAATGTGTGTACCTGTGTCGAGAGGATCAGGAGCGAGGCGAGCAGAAATTTCCTTGAAAGCAAAACCGATTACCTTTCTTAACTGTTCTTAGTTTCGGCCTCCGCAGGGTGCTCGACCAGTTCGAGCAACACGCCGCCCGTTGCCGAAGGATGCACGAAGGCGACGAGGCAACCGCCAGCGCCGGCCCTTGGCTCTTCGTCAATCAGACGCGCGCCCGCCGTCTTTAGTTGCGCGAGCGACGCGCGTATGTCTTCGACGTGCACGGCGACGTGATGAATGCCCGGCCCGCGCTTCTCAAGAAACTTCGCCACAGGCGAATCGTCGCCCGTCGGCTCAAGCAACTCGACGCGCGGCTCGCCCAAGGGCAGCATCGCGACGCGGACGCCCTGCTCCTCGACCGTCTCGGTGTGCTTGACTTCGAGTCCGAGCGCGTCGCGCCAAAACTTCAAAGAGTCTTCGATGCTCCGCGTCGCGATTCCGATGTGTTCGACCCTCATATTTGAAAGGCTCAGGTTTGAGTTTATCGCTTGGCGACGGCTGTCGCGCCGGGCCGTTGTCGAAAGATACGAGTTATGGTGTCGGCGTTCCGTTGCTCGCCGATGTTCGTTCGTCCCTCAATCATCGTAATGGCCTCTTGATGGATGCCCACATCAAATACACCAAGCCGGCCCCGACGCACATGTAAACGATGGGGATCGATAGCCAGGTGGCAATTTCTACGAACGATGGCGGAGGACACACGAGCGGGTCAGGGTCGTCGCATGGGTCTGCCATGATACTGAAGATGTAAAGCAGGAACATGAAGGCAGTGAATGGAATCCATATTATCAATGATACCGCGAGTCTCCAGTTATAAGCAGACATATCCCGGTCGGATTGCATGTGCCTCCCGAACCATTTGACTAAGACAAGCACGAAACAGAGTGGGCCGACTAGAAGAGGAGATATCTGGATGAACAGGAGAGTTAGGTTGGCCAGTATTTTCATAACACCTTACTCCCGTTGATGCGACCGAGAAGCTCTTCGACCGCCGAGTACGGGTCGCGCCGCTTGTCGGCGACTTCGAGTGCGAGAGCTTCGAGGCGTTCGCCCGCGCCGTCACGTTCGAGAGCGCGTGCGAGAAGACGCTCGCGCAGGAGTTCGAGTATGCGCCAGCGCGCGACCGCGACGCGGCGACCCTGCGCTTCCGTCGCGCTTTTTTGAAAGTCTCGATAGCTCTCGATTGAGGCGGCGAGTTCTTCAAGCCCTCTGTTTTCGGTCGCGACGGTTTTGACAATCGGCGGATTCCACATGTCCGCGCGGTGCGCGAGCGAGAGCAGCGCTTCGAGTTCCTTCTCGGTTCTGAGCACGCCGTCGCGGTCGGCCTTGTTGATGACGAACACGTCGCCGATCTCCATGATGCCGGCCTTGATCGCCTGTATGTCGTCGCCCATGCCGGGCACGAGCACGACGACCGACACGTCCGCCGTCTTCACTATCTCGACCTCGTCCTGCCCGACGCCGACCGTCTCGACGATGACTTTGGCGAAACCCGCGGCGTCGAGAATCGCCACGGCGTCAACGGTCGCGCGCGCGAGTCCGCCCAAGTTTCCTCGCGTCGCCATCGAGCGTATGAAGACGCCGGGGTCGAGTCCGAGCGCCTGCATTCTTATCCGGTCGCCGAGGATCGCGCCGCCCGAAAACGGACTCGAAGGATCGACGGCGACGATGCCGACGCGCTCGCCGCGCTGACGGTAAAGAGCCGCGAGCCGGTCAACGAGAGTTGACTTGCCCGCGCCCGGCGAACCCGTGATGCCTACGACTAGACCACCCCCCGTGTGCGGGAAGACGGCCTTCATCAACTCGGACGAATCGCGCGAGCCGTCCTCGACTTTCGAGATGGCACGCGCGACGGCGCGCGCGTCGCCCGCCAGTATTTTTTCGATGTGCTCAGAGCCGCTCATCACACGCGAACGCTCAGCGCGCCTCGTCGCGCTTCTTCTCGACGACCTTGATCAGCTTCAGGCCGTTCCCAGTCCACTCGTAGTAGAAGAGGCCGTACTGCGGCTCGGCCTTGCTCGATTCGCTCACGGGCGAGCCTGACAAAACTATCAGGCGGCTGTCCGGTTTGAATTGCAGGGCATCGTAGTCGTCAGTGCCCCAGTACCAGACGCCAAAGCCGCTCAATTCTTTGGGGAAATAGACAGCCCCTGTCTTTGCGTCAACGACGGCGACATCGAGGCAGCCCGCACCGCAGCCCCACTCGACGACCGTGTAATGGCCCGCGAAATTAACGCCCTCCTTCGAGCCTTCGTGCAGACGAGTTCGGAACGTTCGCGCAAGCGAAGTGTTGATTCTCACCGGCGCGACTCGGCCTTTGTAAACCGGCGCAGGATAACTCTCGAAGCGCGGAATG
This sequence comes from Pyrinomonadaceae bacterium, assembly GCA_035474235.1. GTDB lineage: Bacteria > Acidobacteriota > Blastocatellia > Pyrinomonadales > Pyrinomonadaceae > QHXN01. Next base: position 30,411 of record DATINM010000031.1, on the reverse strand, counting down.
CTCTCCGTCTGCGCGAACGCGTTCGCTGCGAACAGACAGGCACAGAGCATCGCGAATATCAATTTCATGCTCGGTCAAACCTCCTAATACTTTTAGGGACGCCGGATGCCGAGATCATCGCAAATCTTGCGCGCTAAATTCTCTTTTATCTCTCGGTGACGCGGAACTGAGGAATACGCGCCGTTTGCGGGATTTTTGTAGATCGTATGTATCCCGCCCTCGCGCACGAAGACGCAGCCGTTTGCTTCTAGATGCTTAACGAGGTCTGTACGTTTCATGCTCAGGCGGCGCGCAAGGTTAACTTCTCTCTTGTCACCTTCGCGCCGCTCGGCAGACGTTTCTCAGCCTCCTCGCGGTTCGCATCAAGAATCATTTGGACGGCTTCGAGCAAGTTCTCGCGCACTTCGTCAATCGTCTCGCCCTGTGTGTTTGCGCCGGGTAGTTCCGCGATGTAGCCGATGTAGCCGCCCTCCTCCGCATCTTCGTAGATGGCCGTGAGATTAAGCTCGGTGATTATGTCTTTCAGTTCTTTGCTCATGGTCACACGTTGCTGAGAATCTGTTTGGCGATGATGAGCCGTTGTATTTCGCTCGTGCCCTCGCCGATGGTGCAGAGCTTCGAGTCGCGCCAGAATTTTTCGGGCGGGTAGTCTTTCGTGTAGCCGTAGCCGCCGTGAATCTGTATCGCATCCTCGCTGACCTTCACGCTGATTTCCGACGCGTAGAGCTTCGCCATCGAAGACTCCTTCGTCGTCTTGCGTCCCGCATCTTTCAACGCGGCGGCGCGGTAGGTCAGAAGGCGCGCGGCGTCAATCTGCGTCGCCATGTCTGCGAGCTTGAACTGTATGGCCTGAAAGTTCGAGATGGACTGGCCGAACTGCTGGCGCTCCTTTGAATACCTGAGCGCAGATTCGTATGCGCCCTGTGCAATGCCGAGCGCGAGCGCCGCAATCGAGATGCGACCGCCGTCGAGGACTTGCATCGCCTGAATGAAGCCGAGTCCTTCCGCGCCGAGGCGGTTCGCGTCGGGAATCGAGCAGTCCTCGAAGATAACGCTCGCCGTTTCGGACGCGCGCAGCCCCAACTTGTCTTCCTTCTTGCCGGGCGAGAATCCGGTCGTGCCCTTCTCGAAGATAAAGGCGGTGATTCCCTTCGAGCGCATCGCGCGGTCGGTCGAGGCCATCGCGACGCAGATGTCGCCGTGGACGGCGTGCGTGATGAAATTCTTCGAGCCGTTGACTATCCACTCGCCGCCGCGACGGACGGCGGTCGTGCGCGTGCCCGATGCGTCCGAGCCTGCCTGCGGCTCGGTCAATCCCCACGCGCCGAGTTTCTCGCCCCGTGCGAGCGGCACGAGAAACTTCCGCTTCTGCTCTTCAGTGCCGAACATGAAGATGTGATTCGAGCAGAGCGAGTTGTGCGCGGCAACGGAGATTCCGACCGAGCCGTCAACGCGCGAAAGCTCCTCTATGATCGTCACGTACTCGACGTAACCCATGCCGGCGCCGCCGTACTCTTCGGGGAAGATGACGCCCATGAACCCTTGCTCGGCGAGCTTCGGCTGAAGCTCCGTTGGAAAGTGCTGCGACTCGTCCCACTCGCGCACGTGCGGCGCGATCTCGCCCTCTGCGAACTCTCGCACGCTCGACTTTATCTGCTTCTGCTCTTCGTTCAGATCGAAATCCATAAAAGAATCAAGCCCTTTGTGATTCGCAAGCGGCGCGCCGGGGCGCACACAGCCTTCGGCCCGCTCTTCGGAGTTTTATGCGGAACTCCCAACTTTTTGATTGTACTTTGAAAATCTCCGGCGGGCGAGGACGCGCGCACGTGCGGCAAGCGGGTCAGGAGATGCTCTTGAACTTGCCCTTCGCGTCGAAGGTGACGAACTTGTGATCCCAGTCGGGCGGGCTGCCGCGCTCGACGAAGACAGTCCATTCGGGCGTCTCGCCTTTGTAGCGAATGATTGAATACGCGAAAGACATACTCGTCACCTTCGCGCCTTCCAGTCCCGCGCGCTCTAAAGCTTCCTTCGCCAGTTTCGGCATAAGTGAAAGGTCTGCCTGTTTCAGTTCGTAGAGGCTGTCGGTGAGTTTGTTGTCGCCGATAAGGTTTACTTCCTGCGGCCCGTCAACCTTCTTCTTCCCGCGTGACAGTGTGTACTGATGTGCGCTCTGCCCGTCGGTCGAGACGACGGCGCTGACCAACTCGTCCGCGAACCGAAGCTCCATCAGCTTGAAGTCGCCGCCGACTGCATTTCGTATCGCGTCCAGAGACTCGCGTGGCAGATCGCTCCTGTACATGTCGCGAGTCTCGTCGAAGGTCTCTTCCGTGTCCGGCGTCGCGGCGTCCGTGCCGGGTGGGGCAATCGGATGCTCGCGCTGGTACTGCACGAGCGAGTCGAGCGTCCGCTCCATGCGCCTCTGTTCGCTCCGCTGGTAAGAGTAACGCGCCACCATCGAAGCGACGCTTGCGACGATGAAAAAGATGAGCCAGATTTTTCTTTTCGTGCTCATGATTAAATGAACGACAATCGCGCCGTCATGCTCGACTTCTGCCGGCTGTTCTCCTCTTACTTCCTTTCGTCGCAGAGCGCGTCGCGCCCGCTACGTCTTTGCCTTTCCGTCCGACCTTCTTGCCGCCCCTGAGCCGCGCGACCTCTTCCGCGGTCAGGAATCTGTAAGAGCCGGGCTTGAGTCTTTCGTCGCGCAAGTGGCCGATTGCGACGCGGCGCAGCTTCAGGACTGAGTGGCCGACGGCGTCGAACATACGTCGGATTTGCTGGTTGCGCCCTTCGTGCAGGACGACCTCGAACCAGGCGTTCGTCTCTGTCTCGCCCATCTTCTTGATTTCGGCGGGCGCGGTTCGCACACCGTCGTCGAGCCGTATGCCGCGGCGCAGTCGTGCGACCTGCTCCTCCGACGGCACGCCCTTGACCTTCGCCTCGTAAACTTTTCGCACGCGGTTGCGCGCAGACGTAACGTGATTGGTCAACTCGCCGTCGTTCGTCATGATGAGCAAGCCTTCTGTGTTGAAGTCGAGGCGACCGACGGGGTGGAGTCGTCCGAGCGACGGCGGCAAGAGTTCCGAGACGAGCGGGCGGCCTTCCGGGTCTGCGAGCGCCGTGAGATAGCCCTTCGGCTTGTTGAGCAGGACGTAAATCTTCTCCTGCTTCTCAAGCAGCGGGTTGATCAAACGCCCGCGCACCTTGATTGAATCATGCGCGGGGTCGGCCTTCGTCCCCAACTCGCGCACAGTCTCGCCGTTGACCATCACCTCGCCCGCCACGATCAACTCTTCTGCGTGACGGCGCGAAGCGATTCCGGCTGCGGCGATCAATTTTTGCAGGCGCTCTTGCATTTGATGAATTGGGAAATCGCCTTATAATCCAAGCGACTTACGGGCAACCTCACGGCGGACTAGCAAATCGAGTGGGATATTCGGCTTAATCTTTCTGACTATCTTTAATGCTTTGTGCATAGGTTTGCCGTTAAAAGGTAATATCACAAGGATGTCAACGTCAGAATCGTTCGTCGGGGTTCCGTAAGCGTAAGAGCCGAACAGAATGATCCTTTCAGGGTGAAATTCCCGAACAATGCGTTCTGACAATTGCCTGATTTCTTCGTTTGGAATCATTGGGACTATTTAATAAGGGCGGCAGCGGTCTATTCCGCCCACTTAAATCTCGCCGCCGCCTGCGAGGTCTTCAAAGTCTTCGACGTTCGGCAGTTCGTTCAGGTCCTTGAGGCCGAACTGCAAGAGAAAATCTTTCGACGTGCCGTACATCATCGGGCGACCGATGGTTTCTTTGCGCCCCTTTGCGATGATGAGGCGCTTGTCGAGAAGCGTCTTTATCGCCGAAGAAGACTGCACGCCGCGTATCTCTAAAATTTCGGGGACGGTGACGGGCTGCTTGTAGGCGATGACGGCCAGAGTTTCCAACGCGGCGAGCGAGAGCTTCGCGCTCGGCCTCGACTTGAGGTAGGCGCGGACGTGATCGTGATGTTCGGGTCGCGTCGCGAACTGCCAGCCGCCAGCGACCTCGCGCAGCATCAAGCCGCCGTTGCGCTCGTTGAACTCTTTTGCCAGCGACTCGACCGCGACCTGAATCCAGCCCTTATCCTCTTTGAGCACGTCGGCCAGAGTCTTCAAAGACATCGGCTCCTCGGAGACGAAGATGAGTGCCTCGCAGATCGCCATCAACTCAGCCAACTCACGCGGCTGGCCGCCGGGCGCGATCTCGTCGTCAATATTTTCGCCCGACGCTTCGGCCTCCGCTCGCCTGCGCGCAGCTTCCTCCGCGCGATCATCGGCGTCGGCGTCGAAGATGACTATCTCGTCGTCTTCCTCTTCGTCGTCATCGTCTTCGCCGTCATCATCCTCGCCGTCATCATCGTCTTCGTCGTCGGCTTCCTCTTCTTTATCTTCGCCGTCGTGTTCGCGCCCTTCGTATTGGAGGGCGAAGTCCGCCGACTCGAACGATGTCGTGCCGCTAACGTCAACCTGTTCGAGAGGATTGCCGTCACCCTCGTCAACCGTCTCGTCGGGCGAGTCGCCGCCGGAGAGCGCTCCGAGCGCGTCGTCCAACTCTTCGACCGCCGACTCGGCACTATCTTCCGAACTCTTTTTGCTTCTATGTCTGCTCATTTCCACCCGAATGTTTTTCAGGCGCTTACGCGCGCGATGATGTCGCCGAAGGTCTGGCGCTGGAAAAGTTTTATCTCGGTCGTGCGGACGAGTTCGAGGACGGAGAGGAACGCAAGCACCAACTCGCGCCGCGTCTCTGCGCGCTCGAAGAAGTCGCGCATGTTCAGTTCGCCCGAAGAGAAGATCATGTTGCGGAGACGTTCGAGCATCTCGGCCATCGTCACCTCCTCGCGCACGATCTCCATCAGGACTTCTTCCTTGCGCCGCGCGAGAATCTGCTGGAAGACCCGCAGAAGGTCGAACGCGCCCGCCGAAACCTCCGGGTTCTCCTTGTCCGTCTCAATCGGCGCGCGTGTGTAGACGGCCTGCTCGACCGTCGCGCGCGACCAGAGCATCTCCGCCGCGGCCTTGAACTTCTGGTGTTCGAGAAGGCGCTCGACGAGTTCGCGGCGCGGGTCGAGTTCCTCAAGCTCCTCATCGCTGATCGTCGGGTCGCGCGGAAGAAGCGTCCGAGATTTAATCTCGATGAGCGTCGCGGCCATGACGAGGAAATCGCTGGCGACCGTGATGTCCATGTCCTGCATCACACGCAGGTATCGGAGGTATGTGTCGGTAATGCGCGCGATGGGAATGTCGTAGATGCTGACCTGCTCCTGCCGGATCAGGTAGAGCAGGAGATCGAGCGGCCCCGCGAACTCGCCGAGGACGAGCTTCAACTCTTCGCCGCTGCGGTCGGAGGAGATCTCAGGCGTCGCGCCCGCGACGTTTATCGACTGTCCATCGGCTGCGCTCGCGACCGTGCCCTCTTCGGTCGGCCTTGTCGTCTCTTGCTCGCTCGACAAAATTTTCACGCCCCCACGATTCCCATTCGCTCGCGCGCGTTGCGCATCGTAACCCGTGCGATTGCGCGCGCCTTCTCCGCGCCTTCCGACAAAATCGCGTGCAACTCTTCGTCGCCGATTGCGCGCACGCGCTCCTGAAAAGGGCGCAGGAATTCTATCGTCGCCTCCGCCAACTCCGACTTCAACTGCGCGTAGCCCTTGCCCTCGAAATGCGACTCTATTTCATCCGAACTCTTGCCCGTCAGAAGTTGATAGACCGTCAGAAGGTTCGTTATCGCCGGGCGCGACTCGTCGAAGCGGACGCCCGTGCCCGAGTCGGTGACGGCGCGTTTGAACTTTCTGCGAATCGTGTCGGCGTCGTCCATGAGTGTGATGCTTCCGTTCACGTTCTCGTCGGACTTCGACATCTTCTTCGACGGGTCATCGAGCGCCATGATTTTCGCGCCGACCTTCGGGATGAAAGGGTCGGGCAGGCGGAACGTCTCGCCGAAGTCGCGGTTGAAGCGCTCGGCGATGTCGCGCGTCAACTCAAGGTGCTGCTTCTGGTCGTGGCCGACGGGCACGAGGTCTGTCTGGTAGAGAAGGATGTCGGCGGCCATCAGCGCAGGGTAAGTCAGAAGGCCGGCGAGCACGTTCTCGCGCTGCTTCTTCGCCTTGTCCTTGAACTGCGTCATCCGCTCAAGCTCGCTGACGCGGACGACGCAGTTGAGAATCCACGCGAGTTCCGAGTGCTCTGCCACGTCCGACTGAACGAAGATGGTCGAGACTGCGGGGTCAATCCCTGCTGCGAGGTAGATGCGCGCGACCTCTTTGGTCTTCGCCGCGAGATGCTTCGGGTCTTGCGGGATGGTGATGGCGTGCAGGTCAACGACGCAGAAGAAGCTCTCGTACTCGTGCTGCAACGCGACCCAGTTGCGCAGCGCGCCCAGATAGTTGCCGAGGTGGAGATTTCCGGTGGGCTGCGCGCCGCTGAATATTCTTTTTGACATGAACTTCCGACCCCGAGTACGTCGCGCCACCCGGAAGCCTAGAGCGACAGGAGGAAGTCGATCAGGCGTGCGAAGGGCGCGAAAATAATGCTGAAGAAACCGAGGTAAAGAAAAATCATCAGGATGAGAAAGCCGTACCGCTCAAGCGTCTCCAGAACCGGCTGCGCACTGGCCGGCAAAAACGAGTAGAGAACCTTGCTACCGTCGAGCGGGGGGAACGGCAGAAGATTGAAAACGGCCAGCGAAGCGTTCAGCATCAACGAGTAGTAAAGAAACAACTCGACCGGCTCGCTCACAGGCTCAAGCAGCCCGCCGTGTCCAGCCATCCCTGTGTGCTGTATGACCTTCACGATAATCAAAGTGACGGCGGCGATGGTCAGGTTCGCCAGAATCCCGGCTATCGAGACCATTACGTTCGCCGTGTCCTTGTTGCGCCAACGGAGCGGGTTGACGGGCGTTGGCTTGCCCCAACCGATGAGCGGGATGCGCGCCGCCGCGCCTCCCATCGCGCCGAAGACGAAGCCGAGGATGGGAATGAGCAAAGTGCCCACAGGGTCTGTGTGCTTGACGGGATTGAGCGTGACGCGACCCAACAGGTAGGCCGTGTCATCACCGAACTTATGCGACATCCATGCGTGCGCCGCTTCGTGCGCCGAAATGGCGAACAGCAGCACGACCATGTAAATAATCAGTTGACCGACAAGATTTGTTCCGGGCATTTCTATAAGCCTATCCGAAGTCAGAACGAAGCGAGAAAAAGTAGCACGCGAGTTTTAAAAGAGCAATTAGCGGCAGCGCTCTGCCTTTGTCTCCACCCGGAGGCGCGGGCCGGCAAACACACGCCCGACCCTTTGAAAGTAAGATCGTGCGCCGAGCGCCGATGGGCCCGGCGGCTATTTCAGAAGTGCGCCTTTGATGCCGAGCGGGAGGCTGTAAACTGCCTCGCCCGTGGCGACGATCATGTCGCCCGCCGCCGTGAATGCGAGGCCGACGACATCCATTCCGGCGACGGCGAGCCGTGCGTCTTTGCCGTCGGGCGTGATTCGCACGACGCCGCGCCGGCCTCTGTGCGAAGCGGCGACGTAGAGGTTGCCATCGCGGTCGAACGCGAGTCCGTTCGGCCTGCCGAGTCCTTTGAAGAAGACCGACACGCGACCGTCGCGGTCAATGCGTTGCACCGATTCGCTGCTCGAAACGGTCGGCCCCGTAACGTACAAATAGCCGTCCGGCCCGAACGCCAGATGAAAGGCGGCGACCGACTGTTCGACGAGCGCCCAGACCTCCGACTCGCCCCGCCCGTTGACGCGGTGAATCGTGCCCGTGCGGTCGCCCACGTACATACGCCCCGCATCGTCGAAGGCGAGTCCGGTCGCGACGCCGAGGTTACGCGCAAACGGCTCGACCTCGTGAAAAGGCGTCACGCGATAGACCGTCCCGTCCATCCGGCTCGTCACGAACATCTGTCCGAGACTGTCGAAGGCGATTCCCGTAGGATTCGTTATCTCGCCCGTGACGCCCGTCAACTCGCCCTCGGCGGTGACGCGCATGAGCGACATAGGAATGCGCTGCCCGCGCGAGCCTGAGCGCGTCACGTAGAGCGAGCCGTCGTCCGGGTCAATCGCGGGATTCGCGACGATGTGCAGGTCTTCGGCGAGCTTGCCTCCGACACGGACGCGCGCCGGGTCGCCTCTTTGGCCGTCGCTGCTTTCGAGCACGACCTCCGTCTCGCCGCCTCCCTCAATCGCCTCCGGCACAATCGCGATCACGCGCCAGGGGGCGGCGCCCACGATGCGCGCCGCCTCGCCGCCGAACGTCGCGCGGCACTCGCCCAAGTTGCTCGTGTCGAACTCCTCGCACTCGACCAACACTTCGCCGCCCGGTATCGCCGCCGGCGGATCAACGCGCACGATCTGCCCCTTCGACATCAACACACCCCGCGAAGTTTCCGCGCCGCACACGCGAGCGCCGAAATCCGTCGGACTCCGGCCTTGAACTCGAACGCGAAACGGCCTCGGACTAAAGTTGACTTCATCATACGATGCGCGCGCGGAGGCTGTCTATCGAGAGACTCGAACAGCTACGCGTGCGGTTTCGGTTATTTTGTGCTTGCCTTCCTGATGTTGTGTTATACTCCACAAAAGTTAAGGAGACATTCGCTGCGGCCTCAAAATCGCGGCTTCTTTTTTGTCGCGAAAGTTTCCGGTACGGTCGAGGCCGCGCGGCGCTCACACAACGAGCCGAAGTGTTCGCGCACTGGCTAACATCGAAGGGTTCTAAACGGCGTCCGTTTCTTTCCGCTCGCTTCGCTCAAACTGTAACTTCCTGAAGCCGAACCGAAACGCACCGCGGGCAAATGTCTCCGGTGCGTTCGACGTTTGTGGACAGAGCCGGTCGTCGTCGGAGGAATTAGAAATCAGTAACGTACAGGGCAACACGCAGGGACTCAAGCCGAACCAACTCCGACGCATCGAAAAACTTTACTCTCGCCGCATCTCGCCGCAGCAAGTCGTCACGCCGGAGTTCGCGCGCCAACTCTCCGAGTTATCATTCGAGACGCGCCGGCAGATCGGCGCGCTCATCGACCGAAAGGGCTACGTCGAGTTTGTCGTCGTCGGCGACGCGCGCCGCATCGAGTGGCCCGACCTGAAGCGCACGCGCGTAGCGACGGAACGCTTCCGCGGACTTCGCGCCGTCCACACGCACCTTCGCGGCGAGGAGTTGACGCAGGACGATTTGAACGACCTCGCGCTCCTTCGGCTCGACCTCATGGTCGCGCTCGAAGTTGACGAGCGGACGGGGCTTCCGGGCAGAGTCCGCGGCGCGCATCTCCTGCCCGTCACGCCCGAACAGGTTGACGACGCGGGCGCGGCAGATGCGGCATATACTTTCTTTGAAGCGCCCGCAGCCTCGCAGCTAGACGTTGACTTCATCGAACTCATCAACTCGCTCGAAGAGGAGATGGCGCGCAACCGCCGGGCCGTGCGACGCGCGACGGCGCGCGACCGCGCGATACTCGTCGGCGTTACGACCGCGTCGGTCGCCGAGGCCGAAGAGTCAATGGCCGAACTCCGCGAGCTTTCGTCCTCCGCCGGCATCGTCGTCCTCAACGAGATCATCCAGCGCCGTTCAAACGTTGACCCGCGCACGCTGCTCGGGCGCGGCAAGCTTGACGAGCTTTTGGTGCGCGCGCTCCGTCTCGGCGCGGACTTAATCGTCTTCGACCGCGAACTGAGTCCGGCGCAGGTTCGCTCGATCTCCGAAGCGACAGACCTGAAGGTCATTGACCGCGCGCAACTCATACTCGACATCTTCGCGCAGCGCGCGCAGACGCGCGAGGGCAAGATTCAGGTCGAGCTTGCACAGTTGCGCTATATTCTGCCGCGGCTGATCGCCGGGCACGACTCAGCGTTTTCGCGTCTCGCGGGCGGCATCGGCGGTCGAGGCCCCGGCGAGACGAAATTGGAGACTGACCGGCGGCGCGTGCGCGACCGCATCAACCGGCTCGAACGTGAGATCGAGCACCAGCGCCTCCGCCGCCAGCAGCGCCGGAAGGAACGCACGCGCCGCGGCCTTCCCGTTATTTCAATCGTCGGCTACACGAACGCGGGCAAGTCAACGCTTCTGAACGCGCTCACTTCATCCGAAGTCCTCGCCGAGCAGAGAATGTTCGCCACGCTCGACCCGACTTCGCGTCGCCTTCGTCTTCCGCGCGAGCAGGAGGTGATCGTCAACGACACCGTGGGCTTCATACGCGACCTGCCGCCCGACTTGATCGCCGCGTTCCGCGCCACGCTCGAAGAGATTGACGACAGCGACCTTCTCGTACACCTCGTTGACGCATCGAACCCTCGCCGTCAGCAGCAACTCGAATCGGTCGAGAGGATTCTGAACGAACTGGGGCATACGGACATCCCGCGCCTCGTCGCCTTCAACAAGTCAGACCTCCTGCCCGCAGAAGAACTCGACGCGATACTTCGTCAGTTTTGCGAAGTCGGCGCGCGCGACTGTCTCGCCGTCTCCGCGCTCAAACCCGACAGCTTGCGCCCGCTCCTCGAACGCGCCGGCGCGATACTCGCGCGCGACCTGACGCACGAAGGCAGCCACGCGCGACTACGGCAGGAAGCCGCGCTCGACGCAGACGGAGCGGACGAAGCCGACCGGCTACAGGAGGCGGGCGACGCAGAGCACGCAGGACGCGTGGCCGCGCGTTAGAACCGAACCCATGAAAATACAGGGACGACGCCCACGCTTCACGAGTCCTTTCGCCGACGCGCGCAATCGTCTGCTGCGCTCCGCGCTCCGCCCCTTCCGCTGGTTCAGGCCGACGACGCGCTTCCTCCTTAGCTTCTTCGCGCTCGCCATCCTGAGCACGCTCCTGCTGGCGCGCACGCGCTCCGCGCTCACCTCCGCCGAAGTCTATCAAGAGGGTGATGTGGTGCGCGCCGACGTTGTATCGCCCGCCGATATCACCGTCGAAGACGCGCGCGAGTCGGAGGCACGGCGCGAGGCCGCTCGACGCGAGACTCCCGCCGTCTGGAACTACGACCCGACGCAGATCGACAGCGCCGTGCAAACCTTCAGCGCCCTGTGGGCCACGCTCAAACAGCAGACGGACGCGCGCGGGCAGTCGAACTCAAACAACCTCAACGCAAACGCACAACACGAACCCGTCTGGCCCGGCGCGGGCGCAGACCGGCAGGCAATCGCGCGCGCAATCGCCGCGCACAACTTCGACGCGGGCGCGCTCGAAATGTTGACGCATCAGATGCGCGACGCGGGCGGCGGATACGTCTTCGGCGCGCGCGACGCGCAGGAGGTCGGGCCGCAGGCGCGCGTCGTAAACGTGCGCGGCGGCGCGCAGGAGACCGTGAGCACCGCGGGCGGACACTTCGTCGCGCTCGACACCGCGCGCGAATCACTGCACTCGCGCGTCGCGGAACTCGCGGGCTGGAAGCCTTCGGAGCGAGAGCTTATCGCCTCGGCGCTGATGCCCCTGCTCAGACCCACGATCACCTTCGACCGCGACGCGACCGAGGCCGCGCGCGATGCCTCGGCGAAGGCCGTCGCTTCCACCATCGTCGTCCTCAAGCGCAACCAGACGGTCGCGCGCGAGGGCGACACGGTCACGCCGCAGATGCTCGCGCAGTTCGCGGCCATTCGCGAGTACAGCCACACCGAGCGCCGACCGCAACTCTTCATCGGTCTCTTCCTGCTCGCGTGCGCTCTCTACTGGGGCGCTTGGCGGTTCACCGATTACCGCGCGACGATAACGACATTGCCGCTGGCGGCGGCGCGCGCCTTCGCGCTCGTCGGCCTCTCCGTTCTCGCCGGACTCGGACTGATGCGCGCAGGCATAGCCGTCGCCGAAGGCATCGCCTCGCAGTCAACACACGCGCCCGCGAACGACGTAGGCGTCTGGACTTTCGCGATCCCCTTCGCGGCATCGGCGCTGCTGGTTACGATGCTCGTCGATACTCAACTCGCGCTCATCACCGCAGTCCTCACGGCACTCTTCGCCGGACTGCTCGTGCCGGGCGGAACGCTCGCGGCGTGCTACGCGCTCGTCTCTTCGTCGGCTGCGATCTACGGCATCGGTCGCTATCGAGAGCGGCAGTCGGTGACGAAGGCCGGACTTCTTGTGGGCGCGGTCAACGTCCTGCTCGCGCTCGCCGTGATGCTCTCTTCGCAGAAGCCTCTGACGCTCGACGCGATTCTTCTCGCCGTCGCGTGCGGACTCGCGGGCGGACTTCTGACAGCGATCTTCACCGCGGGAATGCTGCCGGTCGGCGAGTCGATGTTCGGCATACTGACGGACGTGCGTCTGCTCGAACTCTCGAACGCAGACCTGCCGGTGCTCGGACAGTTGGCCTTGCGCGCGCCGGGCACGAATCAACATTCGCACGCCGTCGGCCAACTCGCCGAAGACGCAGCGCGCTCGGTCGGCGCGAACGGTCTGCTCACGCGCATCGGCGCGCTCTACCACGACATCGGCAAACTGGCCGCGCCCGAAATGTTCGTCGAGAACCAGCACGGCGACAACCCGCACGACCGTCTCCGCCCTTCGCAGAGTGCGCGCATCATCACGAGCCACGTCACATACGGACTCAAACTCGCAAAAGAGATAGGACTCCCGAAACAGATCGCGGACTTCATCCCGCAGCATCACGGCACGCGCACGCTCCACTTCTTTCTCCGAAAGGCGCAGGCCGAAGCGCCCGACGGCGAGACTGTTGACGAGCGGGAGTTTCGCTATCCCGGCCCGAAGCCGCAGTTCAAAGAGACGGCAATCATGATGCTCGCAGACTCTTGCGAAGCCGCCGCACGCTCGCTCGCACGCCCCGACCCCGAAAACATCCAGACCATCGTCAACAAAATCTTCGACGCTATCGTCAGCGACGGGCAACTCGACGAGTGCGACCTATCTTTGCGCGAGTTGACGAAGATACGCGAGACGATCACCGCCTCGCTCGTCGCCATCTACCACGCGCGCATTGACTATCCCGGCTTTAACCCGCCTTCGCTCGACCCCGCGCAGCCGCCTTTGCCGCAGGCGGACGTTGACAGCGAAGAGCGCGGCATCGGCTACCGGCGCCCGATTGAAGTCCCTATCAGCAAAGGTGGCGAGGTCGAAGACGAGGCGCTGACCGGCAAGGGCAAGAGTTGAAGATTAGTTCAAGGTTCAAAGTTTGAAGACGAGTTCTTAACTTTGAACCTTGAACTTTGAACTAATCTAATTCTAGTCGTAGTCGAGAGGGTTCTTGTAGGGCGTGTCTTTGTCTTTCTCGGCGCGCTTCATTGCCTCGCGGAACTTCTCTTCGAGCAGGCGCTCGCGGTCTTTCTGTGAACCGAGTTCCTGCGAAAAGACCTGCTCGCGCACCTTCTTGCGATTCTCCAACTCTTTCGCCATCTCCTCGAACGACGCGAGCGGCTTTGCCTTCTCCTGATGTGAGATGATCGCCCCCGTCTGAGCGTCAACGACGATGGTCGCTTCGCAGCAGGGGCAGATGACTGTCCAATTCTTCGTATCGGCCACGGCCTTCTAACCTCCGAAGAAATCTCCGCCCGACTCGCCGTCGAATCCGCGACCCGGCGGGCGGCTTCGGGCGTGAGTATAACATCCGCGCGCGAAGAGAGGGCAGCCGTCGAACCGGCGACCGCCCTCTTGCAAATGCGCTGACGCTGACGCGCGACCGTTAGTTCGGCCAGCGCACACAGCTACGGGGTGACGGCGTTCTTTACCGCGCTGCCGACCTTCTTCGCGCCCTTCTCAGTGGCCTTGCCCGCCTTCTTCGCGCCTTCGGCTGTCTTTTCGCCGACCGTCTCGGCGGTGTTCGCGGTCGCATGGCCCGCGGTCTTCGCGCCCTCGACCGTCGCGTGAGCGGCGTCGCCGGTCTTGTCGGCGACCGTGCCGCCTACGTCCTTCGACACGTCAACCACCTTGCCGCCCGCGCTCACGAGCGCGTCGCCCGTCGCGTCGAGCGCGTGCTCGACGTTGTTCTCCGGCAGTTCGCGCACAGACTTGTCGCGGTAGTAAACGCGTGCCGTTTTTTTGCCGTCGCGCGTCGTGACGACGACACGCTCGACGCGGCTGTTCGAGTCTTTGAACGTGCGCGTCTCGGTCGTGACGCCGTCCGCCGTCTCCGTCGTTATCTCGGAGTTGTCCGGCCCGCTGCGTGTTGTTGTCGAAGTCGTTGTCGTTGTCGTCGTCGAGTTAACGTTCGTGCTCGTCGTAACGACACTGTTCGTCGTCGCCGTGTTTGTGTTGGTGGTATCGTTGCTCTGACTGCATCCCGCGAGTGTCGTGAGCGTGAGCACGCAAGCGCCCGCAAAAAGTTTTTTCAACACTTCACTATTCTCCTTCGCAAGCTAAAAAATTTTCGACCCGTGTGACACGCACAGCGCAACGAACGTGCCACGCGCGCCCGCAACCGTCGGACAGAGGTTCGCAGCAAAACTACCCGGAGCAAAATAGATGCGCCGCCGCCATGTACCAACGAAGTGCAGCGTGTCTTTAATTGGTACTAGACGCTCGCGTGAAATTAAAGAGGAAGAAAAAGCGGGCGACGAGGCTCGAACTCGCAACTTTCAGCTTGGGAAGCTGACACTCTACCATTGAGTTACGCCCGCTTGTGATGCTGAAAAGATACTCAAGCCCGCGCACGCTGTCAAACGAACCTCAGGCGGCGCGGCGCGAGAGCGTCTGGCCGCAACTCGGACACGTGTGGAACTCTTCGACGACGCCTCCGAAGTCCGCGTCCGATGCGTCGGGGTCGGCGAGTCCGGCGGCGTAATCAACCTTCTCGGCGTGACGGTTCATCTCGACGCCGCACTTCGGGCAAATCATCTTTTCACTCTCTGCCATTCGTCGCTCCTTCCCGGCAGGCTCAAAAATTTCGCATTCGTTCGACGGTCTTATTCCTCTTCGCTGACGACGTTCTCGCGGCCGTGGCGCAGGACTTTCGCCATCCAGATAAGCTCCTTGAAAAATTTGTCGAGGCGGCGGACGTAGGCCGTCTCCTTTAGTTCACCCAAAGCGTCGAACGTGTTTTGAACGGAGGAAAAGTTGCCGTCCCAGAATATCGTCACGAGTCCGAGTTCGCGCATCACCGGCAGAAGATTCTCCACGACGCGCGTCCCGCCGAACGGGCCGGCGGAGACGCCGCAGATGCCGACGGCCTTGTGTATGTACTCGCCGAGGTTCGTGTCGAGCGCGTGCTTGAGAAGACCGGGGTAGCCGTGATTGTATTCGGGCACGACGAGCACGAAGGCGTCCGCGCGCATCGACGCCTCCGAGAACTTCGCGTTCTTGATCGCCAAGCCTTCGTCGCCCGTCGGAAAATCCAGTTCGCGTATGTCAATCAACTCGCTCTCGACGCCCCGCCGCTTGCCGATCTCGTCGAAGACGAATCGCGCGACGTTTTCGCTCATGCGCCCCTGCCGCGCCGTGCCGAGGATGACCGGGATGAAGAGTGGTCGGGTGTCTGTCATGCTGCTTCTCCTCGAAAGAAGAATTCCGCGAGACTCGGAGAAAAGCTCAGCATCAAAGCTTTACACAAGTATTCAGTAGAAGCTGCATAATAAACCTTTACCATTCATTTATGCACTGTTTATTCGCTCTGCCTGAATACTTGTGCAAAGCTCAAGATCAACTCGAATGTTTGAACCCCGAACTTTTCGACGCTACGTTTAAGCAGAAATGTTCCGATATTCATCGAGCGCGGAGACGAGCCGCACGATGTCCGATTCGTCGTTGAAGAAATGTGTGGCCGCGCGGAAGCCTTCGGGCTTGATCGAGACGGCGACCTTTTTCTGCGTGAGATATCTGAAGATGCCGCGCGGGTCTTCGGCCTCGACGAGCGTCTCGGCGGAGCGCAGCGTTTCGTCTCCGAGCGGCGAGAGCACTTTCCAGCCCGCGCCCGCGAGCGTTTCGGTCAGGTGACGGTTGATGGCGAGCGCGCGGCGTTCGATCTCGCCCGCGCCGATCTCAAGAATCTGTCGCGCGGCCTCTCCGAGCGCGAAGATGTTCGCGAAGTGCGGGCAGCCGATCTCTGCGCGCGCCGCCGCATCAGGGCGCACGTCGTAAGAGTCGTTCCGCATAGCGAAGGGGTCTTCGCCACTCATCCAACTTATCGCGCGCGGTCGCGACCTCTCAAGCAACTCGCGCGAGATGTAAACGAAGCCGCAGCCGTAGCCCGCAAGCATCCACTTGTGCCCCGTCGCGCAAAGCGCGTCAACCTTCATCCGCTTCACGTCAACCGGGAGCACGCCCGCCGACTGGCTCGCGTTGACGACGAACGCGCTGCAACCCTTGTTCGCGCCTATCTCTTCGACAGGCATCCGCAGACCGTTCGAGTATTGGACGTGGCTGACGCAGATGACGGACTCGCCGCCCGCCGCCGCGAGCACATCTTCGGCGCGCACGACGCCGCCGACCGCCTCGACGAGCCGGACGCGCGCGCCGCGGTGCATCCATGGAATCGTCGAGGTCGGGAACTCAAGCCCGCACGACACGACATCGCGCGCGCCTTCGAGCGCGTCAACGATCAGGTTCATTCCCGTCGAAGTGTTCGTCGTGAACCCGATCTCGTCCGGCTCTGCGTTAATCAGACGCGCGACCGCGGCTCGCGCTTCCTCGCGCCGCGCGAGCCAAACCTCCCAGAGACGGTCGCCCGACTCCAGCGTCTCGCGATAAAGTTGCGCCGCCGCGTCGGCCACGCGGCGCGAGACGGGGCCAGCGCCCGCGCTGTTCAGGTATGCATAGTTTTCTGTGACCGGGAACTCCGCGCGCACGCGCGCCCAATCGGTCTCGCACGCGATTTCTACTGCCTTTTCCTTAAGCATTTTCGTTTCAATCCATTGACGCTTGACGCTCGAAAACTCTCAGACTATCTTCGCAAAAGCACACCGCTGACAACCTTTCGGGACGGAGCAGAAGACGAATGACACAGACGACGGTCGCCCCCGCTTGGGCGATCCCCGGCTATCTCGAATCGCGCGAAGGCCGACTCTTCATTGACGGCGTTGACTCGACGGCACTCGCGCGCGAGCACGACACACCGCTCTTCGTCTTCTCCGAGCGGCGCGTGCGCTCGAACGTCGAACGACTCAAACAAGCCGCCGCGCGCGTCAAACATCCAGTCCGATTCTTCTACGCCTCGAAGGCCAACTCGACGATGGGACTGCTCAAAGTCGTTCGCGACGCCGGCGTTGACTGCGAGGTCAACAGCGGCGGCGAACTCTTCAAGGCGCTGCGCGCGGACTTTCGCCCCGAACAGATCATCTTCAACGGCACGAGCAAGTCCGTGCAGGAGATTGACGAAGCGATTGGCGCTGGCATCTATTCAATCAACGTTGATTCGGTTTACGAGATCGGGCTGATTGAATCACGCGCGCGCGCCTTGGGCAAGCGTGCACGCGTCGCGCTCAGGCTAGTCCCCGAAATCGGCACGCGCTCGCACCTCGGACTTCAAACTGCGCTGATGACATCGAAGTTCGGCATCACCTCGGCGGAAGTCCTCGATGCTTTTCGCCTCGCGCTGCGCTCGCCTGAATACCTGCACGTCTCAGGCATACACATTCACGTCGGCTCGCAGACGCCCGACGTTGAGCCGTTCGCCGCCGCGTTCAAAACGATGTGGGAGCATTTGAAAACAATTTATGACGAGTCCGGCCACGCGCTCGAACACATCAACCTCGGCGGCGGCATCCCCGTAAACTATCTCCGAGACCGCTCGCAGGCCGACGATCTGCCCGAAGACGAGCGAGAGATGCTCGGCGCTGAACTCGAACCATCGGACGTTCTCGCCGCCGCGCTCAAGACCGCGCGCGACTCAGCGCGCACAGCCTCCGCCGAACACCTTCTCGAACGTGTAACGATACTTCTCGAACCCGGACGCAGCATCATCGCCGACGCCGGGACTCTGCTCACGATGGTTCGCAACATCAAGCAGCGGCCTGAGACCGGAGACGTTTGGCTCCTGACCGATGCGGGCTTCAACCTCCTGCTCTCGATGACGACTTATAACTGGTACTATCACGTCGTCTCGGCCTCGCGCGCCGATCAGACCGCCAAGACGCCTTACAAAATCGCCGGCCCGCTGTGCGACTCCGGCGACGTTTACTTCGACATCGAGCGCGAAGGGCGTCTGCCCGACTATCGCAAGCTTCCAGCCGACGTGCGCCCCGGCGAACTGCTCGCGCTTCTCAACACGGGCGCTTACACAATCGCACAGATGTTTCCATACAACGGTCGCCCGCTGCCCGCGGTCGTCCTCGTTCGCGAAGACGGTCGCGCCGACACCATCCGCCGCCGCGACTCATACGAAGACCTGCTCACGAACGAAGTTTGGTAGCTTGCAGTAGCGTCGAACGCGATAACACGTATGCCTGAAACGGCGAATAAAACAATGACGCTCGTCCGCGGCCTCGGCGTCTTTGCGTCTGTCTCAATCGTCGTCGGGAGCGTCATCGGCACAGGGATTTTCCTGAAGACGCGCGTGATGATGTGCAACGTCGAGACGCCCTGGCTCGTCATCGTCGCTTGGATTGTGGCGGGCTTTATGAGTCTCGCGGGCGCGCTCACGTATGCTGAGCTTGCGGCGATGATGCCGCGCGCGGGCGGCGAGTACGTCTTCATACGCGAGGGCTACGGGCGGCCTCTCGCGTTCCTCTACGGCTGGACGCAGTTCGCCGTCGCATACACCGGATCGCAGGCCGCGAAGGGCGTGAGCTTTGCAATCTTCCTGAACATTCTGCTTCACAACGCGCTCGATCAAACGTACTTCACTCTGCACCTCGGCGGTTACGATTTCCCGTTCGGTCATCTTCAAACGGTCGCGCTCGCGATCATCATCCTCGCCACGCTCGTCAACTGCCTCGCCGTTTCCGTGAGCGGCAAGGTCTCTGTTTTCCTGACGGGCTTGAAGATTCTGATCGTGCTGGCAATCGGCGTCTGCGCGTTCCTTCTGGCGCAGGGCAGCTTCGCGCATTTTTCACTGAGCGGCGCGGGCGGCGCGTGTGATGGCGTCGAGGCGACGGCGCGCGGCGGACTCGCGGGCTTCGGCGCGGCGGTGCTCGGCGCGCTGTGGGCCTACGACGGCTGGTCGAACGTGACGATTGTCGCGGGCGAGGTTAAGCGCCCGCAGCGAAATCTTCCGCTCGCGCTCATCGGCGGAATCTTAATCGTCGCCGCGCTCTACATCTTCGCGAACTTCGCTTATCTGTACGTGCTCTCGCCCGCGGAGGTCGCGAACGTATCGAAGGCTTCGTCGGTCGCGACCGAGGTCGCGCGTAAATTCTTAGGCCCGGCGGCTGTGGGCGTAATCGCGATGGCGATGATGGTCTCGACGCTCGGCTCGCTGCACACGGGGACGCTTTCCGGCGCGCGCATATCCTACGCGATGGCGAAGGACGGGCTTTTCTTCAAGCCGCTTGCGCGCCTGAGCGAGCGGACGCGCGTTCCCGTCAACGCGCTTATACTTCAGTGCGTATGGTCTTGCGTGCTCGCGCTCTCAGGCTCGTTCGACACGCTGACCGACTACGTTATCTTCGCCGCGTGGATTTTCTACGCGCTCAACACCGCCTCGGTCTTCATCTTCCGAAGACGTATGCCGAACGCCGAACGGCCTTATCGAACGGTTGGCTATCCTGTGCTGCCGGTCGTCTTCCTTCTCGCCGCCGGCTACATCATCGTCAACACCGTCGTTGCGACGCCGAAGCAGGCGCTCATCGGCCTCGGCATCATCGCGCTCGGCCTCCCCGTCTATTTCTATTGGGCGAGGAAGAATCCTGTCAGTTACAGTGAATCGCCTTCGGAAGAAGATTCTTGAAATCTTCAGGACGGGGTTATGAGTCAGGCCGTGAGAGCATCTTTCGCCTGGAAGCAGATCACAGATGATGAACTGCTCGACCTGCGCCTGTGCGATCTGCCCGTCCGCATCGAGGGCACGCCGCTTCAGGAGCGCGTCCGGCGCATACGCTTCGAGTTGGACGAGAGCGGCCTGCGCTTCCGCCCGCACGTCTGGCTCTCGGTCGAATGGTTCACACCCGACGGCGTGCCCGGCTTCGCGATTCCGTTTTATCTCGCGCACCCGCGTCTGGTGCGGCTCGAACGAAAGCAGATGCTCGAAGTCGAAGGCGGGACTGAGCGCGAGTGCCTTCGCATCATGCGTCACGAGGCGGGGCACGCGCTCGACAACGCATTTCTATTTCGCAAACGTCGTCGATGGCGCGAACTGTTCGGCTCGTTCCGAGAGCCTTACCCTTCGTCGTACCGGCCCAACCCCACGAGCCGCGACTTCGTGCTCCACCTCGGCGCTTGGTACGCGCAGGCGCACCCCGCCGAAGACTTCGCGGAGACGTTCGCCGTCTGGCTCGCGACGGCGCGCGGGCGTTGGCTCAGGCGCTACGAAGGATGGGGGGCGCTCGCCAAGCTCGAATACGTTGACCGTCTCATGCAGTCGGTCTTGGGCAAGTCGCCGGGCAACAGGCGTCGCGACGAGATAGAGCCGCTCTCGCGGATAAGGATGACGCTGCGCGAATACTACGAGCAGAAGCGCGCGCGCTACTCCTTCAACTGGCCCGCGACTTACGACCGCGACCTGCGCCGCATCTTCTCCGACGAGCGACGCTTCAAATCCAAGCCGACCGCGGCGAGTTTCCTGCGCCGCGCCGGTCGCGACATCGTGCAGACGGTCGCCGCGGGCACGGGCGTTCACCAGTACACGCTCTCACACCTGCTCTCGAACATGATCGACCGCTGCAAGCTTCTGCGTCTGCGTCTGACGGGCGCGGAACGACAGGCGCGGCAGCAGGCGCTCGTCATGCTTACGGTGCAGACGATGAACGTCGTCCACACGGGCTATCACAGGATTCCTTTATGAGCTTCGACCCGACGAAGAAGCTACGCGTGCTCGTGCTCTGCCAGAAGAATCTCGTGCCGCCGGAATCGCTCGAAGGCTTCACCGAGGCGCAGATTCTGAACTGGAAGACCGAGTACGACGTTATCTCCAACTTGCGCGCGATGGGGCACGAGGTCTTCCCCGTCGAAGTCTCAAGCGAACTCGGCGTCATACACGTCGCCATCGACGACCACCGCCCGCACGTAACATTCAACCTCCTCGAAGAGTTCGACGGCTATCCGCTCTTCGACCAGCACGTCGTCAGCTACCTCGAATTGATGAAGCAGAAGTACACGGGCTGCAACCCGCGCGGCCTGACGCTTGCGCGCGACAAGGCTCTGACGAAAAAGATTCTCGCTTACCATCGCATACACGTCCCCGCCTTCGCGGTCTTCCCCGTCGCGCGCAAGGTTCGGCGGCTCAAGCGGCTCAAGTTCCCTCTGCTCGTCAAGTCGGTCATACACGAAGGCTCGGTCGGCATCTCGCAGGCGTCGGTCGTCCGCAACGACGAGAAGCTGGCAGAGCGCGTCGAGTTCATACACCGAAAGACAGGCTCGGACGCAATCGCCGAACAGTACATCGAGGGGCGCGAAATCTACGTCGGCCTTCTGGGCAACAATCGCATACAGACCTTCACGCCCTGGGAACACGTCGTTGAGAACCTGCCGGAAGGCGCGCACAACATCGCGACCTACAAGCTGAAGTGGAATCCCGAATACCAACGGATCGTCGGCTTCACGGATCGCCCCGCCGAACTTCTGCCCGAACACGAACGCCGTCTTCTAAAAATCTCTCGCCGCATCTACCACACACTCATGCTGAGCGGCTACGCGCGGCTCGACTATCGAATGACGGAGGACGGGCGCTTCTTCCTCCTCGAAGCGAACCCGAACCCGAACATCGCGCACAACGACTACTTCTCGGACTCCGCCAAAACTTCGGGGCTTGAATACGGCCCGCTGCTTCAGAAGATCATGATGCTCGGCATCAACTATGAACCGATGCAGTTTTAGGATTAGTTCAAAGTTCAAAGCTCAAAGTTTAAGGTTCAGAGTTGAAAACCTGATTTTAACTTTGAACCTTGAACTTTGAACTTTGAACTTCCAACCTACTTGCCGAGCACCTCGCGCAACGCGCCTTCTATTTCGGGATGTGAGAATTTGAAGCCAACTTCATTAAGTCGTGCAGGCTCGACGCGCGCGCTCGAAAGCAGCAGCGCGTCGGCCATCTCGCCGAAAGCGAGCCGCGCGGCGAACGCGGGCACTGAAAGAAACGTCGGGCGACCGAGCACACTCCCCAAAGCCTTCGTGAAATCCTCGTTCGTCACAGGGTTCGGCGCGACGGCATTTAGGGGCCCGCGCAGAGACTCGTCCGTGATGGCGCGGCGGATTATCGCGACCAGATCGTCGAGCGTGATCCAACTCATGTACTGCCGCCCGTCGCCGACACGACCTCCGACGCCGAGCTTGAACGGCGCGATCATCTTCGCCAGCGCGCCGCCCTTCGCGCTCAGCACGATGCCAATACGAACGTGCACGACGCGAATCCCGGCCTGACTCGCCGCCAGCGTCGCCTTCTCCCACTCGCGGCAGACCTCGCTCAAAAAGCCCTCGCCCGATGCGCTCTCTTCTCGCAAGACCTCACGCCCGCGGTCGCCGTAAAAACCTATTGCCGACGCCGAGACTAAAACCTTCGGCTTCTCATTCAGACCCGCGAGCGTCTCGGCCAACAGCCGCGTTCCCTGCACGCGGCTCTCCCGGATGCGCTGCTTCTTCTCGTCCGTCCAGCGCCCGTCCGCAATCGGCTCGCCCGCGAGGTGAACGGCGGCGTCGTGCGCCTCAAGCTCTTTCGCGCTGGCGACGCCGCGCTCCGGCTCCCAGCGAACGGCCTTCGTCCCCGGCGCGCTGAACTCCTGCGCGTCGCCGCGCACGAGCCGCGTAACGCTGTCGCCGTCCGCGCGAAGCGAGCGTACGAGCGCGCTCCCAACCAACCCTGTCGAGCCTGTGACGATCACCTTCATCTGATTTACTCCTACGACGAAACAAACGTTTCCGATGAGTTGCCATTAGCTTCAGCTAGTGGCAACCGATGCGAAAGAATTTACGCGGAGATTGGAATAACCAATGCTGAATTTATCCAAGCCCTCTCGCCGCCAGCGCATCGCGCGCGACCTCGCGGTCGTCGAAGTGTCGCTTCTCTGCGCCGACGATCTGATAGTTCTCGTGCCCCTTGCCCGCGACGACGACGATGTCGCCCGCGCGCGCTTCCTCAATCGCTTGGTGTATCGCCTCGCGGCGTTCGACGATCTTCCGGTAAGGCTTGCCGACCGCGCGCAGCCCGACTTCAACGTCGCGCAATATCGCTTCGGGGTCTTCCGTGCGCGGGTTGTCGGACGTTGCGATTACCACGTCACTGAGGAAAGCCGCGGCTTCGCCCATCGGCGCGCGCTTCGTCCGGTCGCGGTCGCCGCCGCAGCCGAAGACCGTTATCACGCGACCGCGCGTCACGTCGCGCGCCGTGCGGAGGACGTTCCGCAGAGCGTCGTCCGTATGCGCATAGTCAACGACCACGGCGAAGTCGCCCGCGTGCTCGACGCGCTCGAAGCGGCCCGGTGCGCCCGCGCAAGTCTTCAGCGCCTCGACCGTCGCGTCCAGACCGAAGCCGAGCGCGTGCGCGCACCCGGCGGCTGTCAGGATGTTGTAAACGTGCGGTCGCCCGACGAGCGGCGACGCGAACTCGCGCTCGCCCTCCGGCGTCAGGAGTCGCAGCCGCGTGCCGCCCATCGAGAACTCAACGTCGCGCGCCGTAACGTCAACGCCGCTTTGCGCGACAGCGCCGTGCGCGTCGCCGTCACCGGCTCCGACGCTTTTGACGCCGAGGCCGTATCGAATGACGCGCTGACCTTCGGCGGCGAGGTCACCGGCCAGACGCGCTCCGTACTCGTCGTCCGTGTTGACGACCGAGACGCGCGGGCGTTCGCCCGTGCTCCCGTCGAAGAGTCGCAGCTTTGCCTTGAAGTATTCCTCCATCGTGCCGTGGTAGTCGAGGTGGTCGCGCGTCAGATTCGTGAAGGCCGCGACCTCGTACCGCAGCGCGTCGCAGCGTCGGAGGTCTAAAGCCTGCGACGAAGATTCCATCACAGCGACGCGGCATCTGCTCTCGACGGCGCGGCGCAACAAACGCTGCACGTCGCTCGACTCCGGCGTCGTGTGCAAAGCCTCCTCGCGCTCGCCCGCGACGCGATACTCGACCGTGCTGATGAGCGCAGTCCTCTCGCCCGCCGCCTCCGCAATCGCCGCGACGAGGAAGGCCGTCGTCGTCTTCCCGTTCGTGCCCGTGATGCCGACGAGCTTTAACTCGCGCGACGGATGCCGGTGGACTTCCGCCGCCGCGAGGGCGAGGGCGCGGCGCGCGTCCGCGACTTGAATCCAAGCGCCGCCGAAATCTTCCGGGCGCTCACGCTCCGAGACGACGCCGGCTGCGCCCTGCCGGGTCACTTCGGCGACGAAGCGGTGCGCGTCGAGCTTCTCGCCGCGCACCGCTACGAAGAGCCAGCCCGCGCGCACCTGTCGCGAATCGTGCGTCACGTCAAAGACGACTGTGCCCGTTTCGCCTCCGCTCAATTTCCCGCCGACCGCCCGCGCCACATCGCCGAGCGTGACTGCGTTCTCTTGCGTCAAACGTTTTCTCCGCCGAATAATTTTTCTCTCGGATATTGCTTCGCGTGATTATAATCCGCGCTGCCGGCACAGCAACCTTCGAGGAGCCACAGCAGATGAGCCAACACGACGACGGGACGACTTTCAAAACTCTTTTCCATGCGAACCGGGCGCGGTTGAGCTTCGCCGTCATCCTGCTCATCATCGCCGCGCTTCTACTCGCGCCGCCCGCACGCGTCGGGCGCGACGCGCAGGCGGCTGCCGTCCGGTACGACCTCATCATCACAAACGGTCGAGTCGTTGACGGCACGGGGCACGCCGCCTTCGACGCCGACGTTGCGATCACGGGCGACCGCGTTGTGGCCGTCGGCCAACTGCCTAAAGGCTGGACGGCGCGGCGCACGATTGACGCGCGCGGCCTCGTCGTCGCGCCGGGCTTCATAGATATGCTCGGCCAGTCGGAGCAGAACGTTTTGATAGACAGGCGTGCGATGAGCAAGGTGATGATGGGCGTCGCCACCGAGGTCACGGGCGAGGGTGACTCGATTGCGCCCACGAACGAGCGGCTGATTAAAGAGAACGAGGATTTTTACAGGCGCTACAATCTTTCGGTTGACTGGCGCACGCTCGACGAATATTTCCAGCGCCTCGAACACGAGCATTCGGGAATCAACATCGCGACCTTCGTCGGCGCGACTCAGGTGCGCGCCTACGTCGTCGGCTACGACAACCGCGCGCCTAGCCCTGCCGAGCTTGAGAAGATGGAGTCTCTGGTCGCACAGGCGATGGAGGACGGCGCGCTTGGGCTTTCGACTTCGCTTCAATACGTGCCCGCGCGATTCGCGAAGACCGACGAGATAGTCGAGCTTGCGAAGGTCGCGCATCGCTACGGCGGCATCTACATGACACACCAGCGAAGCGAGGCGAACGCGCTCGACTCTTCGCTCGCCGAAGTCTTCGAGATAGCGCGGCGCGCTTCGATACCTGCGGAAATCTGGCACCTGAAGACGGCCTACAAAAAGAACTGGGGTCGTATGCCTGAAGTCATCGCGAAGATCAACTCGGCACGCGCGCGTGGACTCGACATCACGGCGGACGTTTACCCTTACACCGCCGCGAGCACTTCTCTGACGGCGTGCCTTCCGCCGTGGGCACTCGAAGGCGGAACGGAGAAGATGCTTGCGCGGCTGCGCGACCCTTCGACGCGCGCATCTATAAAGCAGGACATTCTGAAAGACTCGAACGAGTGGGAGAACATCTATCTGGGGAGTGGCGGCGCGTCGGGCGTGCTCGTCGGCTCGGTCGTGAATCGCGACGTTGAAAGCTTGCAGGGCAAGCGTATCTCAGAGATCGCGAAGGAGCAGGGCAAGTCGGAGTTGGACGCGCTCTTCGATCTGATAATCGCCGACCGCGGGCAGACCGGCGCGATCTATTTCATGATGAGCGAGGACGATTTGCGCGCGGCCTTGCGTGCGCCGTTCGTGAGCATCTGCACCGACAGCGGCGCGCGCGCTACCGACGGGCCGCTCGCCGGCTCTAAGTCGCACCCGCGCGGATGGGGTTCGTACCCGCGCATACTCTCGCGCTACGTCCGCGACGAACATTTGCTCACGCTCGAAGAGGCCGTTCACAAGATGACGGGGATGCCCTCGGCTCGCGTCGGGCTTAAAGACAGGGGCGTGCTGCGCGCCGGCGCGTTCGCGGACATCACCATCTTCGACCCGCGCACCGTACGCGACCGCGCGACGTTCGACGATCCGAACGAGTACCCGCAGGGAATCGAGTACGTTCTCGTTAACGGTCAGATCGAAGTTGACAGGGAGCGACGAACGGACGTGAACGCAGGCCGACCTTTGCGCGGGCCGGGCTATCACAGGCTTTAACAGAACCGCGAGCGATAGCCAGCGGTTCTGATTTTGATCTTGATGAAGTTGCTACTCTTTCTGCTCCGGCCTCGTGCCGAGTCCGAACTCGGAAGGCGGCGGCAGCGTCGAACTCCGGTCGTACTCGCGCAGCGCGTCTTCCAATTGCTTCGAGCGCGAGAGCCAGCGCGAGATTGCGAGGTCGTAGCGCGCGAGCACGCTTTCGAGCCAGTAAGGGCGATTCTCCTGAAGCCAACGCTCGCGATAGGCTTCGCGCAGCACGGACAGACTCTCGGCCTGCTCTCGCAGAGTGTTGTAAACCGCGCCCGTGTACCTTCGTAGCGCGCGCACGCGGCGGTGGTCGCCGAGGTTCAGATACGCATCCCAATAGTCGCGGCTGAAACGCTCTATCGCCTCCGCCTGCCGGCCCAACTGGTCGAAGCGAGCGGCGGCAAATCGCATCGAGTCAACGGTCGAGACGTTGCGACGCACGTTCGCACGCTCGCGAATGAGAGTCTCTTCCGCCTGCTCGACGGCGAGCCGCATCTGCCGCGTCTTCTCCTCGTGCTGCCGCACGAACGCGTCCTGAAAATCGTCTGTGAAAGGGTCGCGCCAGAAAAGCTCGTCGCTCGAATTGATGCCGAGGAGCGCGTTGACACTCCCCAAAGCGCGAGTCGCCTTCGTCAACTCGTCGCCTTCGTGCCGGAAGAAAGCCCAGTCGAAGTCGCGCTCGAACTCACTTAAATCGAGCGGTGCTTGCTGCCACGATGCGGCAGCGCCGAGCGTGACGCCGTACCATGCGTTCTCGAAAAGCGACTCGCCGTCGTCGTCCCATTCCGTGTTCATCATGCCGAGCACGCCCGCCTTCTGCCCGTCGCGCACGAAGTTGACGATGTTGACGGATGCCGAATCTTCGTTCGGGAAGATTTGATTCCAACTCCAAACGCCGGGACATACGAACTGGTCGAGGCCCGCCTTCTTGAACAGACCGATGCGCGCTTCATAATTCTGCCGCGCCGCGTAGTCCCAGTTCATCGCGATCATGTCGCGCGGGACGCCCGGCAGAAGGTCTGGATGATTCAAGGCGATGTCGCCCCAGAACATCAGACGGCGTTTGTAAGGCTTCAGCAACTCGTGCACACGCTTGAGGTGGTCGAAGTAAACGGGGCCTAGCCCACGTGCTTTGACCTGATCGCGGCTCTGCCCCTGCCCAAGCTCGAACGTCTCGTCCTCGCCGATGTGGAAGAACTTTCCGGGGAACAGCGCGTCGAGTTCTTTGTAGAGGTCTGCGACGAGTTCGTAAGTGCCCGCGGCTTGCGGCGAAAGAACGTCGCCGTGCGCGACTTCGGCGAGGTCGCTGTACTCTTCAAGTTCCAGAGCCTTGTGCATGTGGCCGAAGGTCTGCTGTTCGGGGACGAGTTCGACGTGGTACGAGCGCGCGTATGCGACGAGTTCGCGAATCTCCGCGGGCGTGAGCGCGCCGCCTTCGGGCGCGATGAGCGGGTGCGAGGTTGACCCGAAGACGTGCTCCATGTAGAAGCTGTGCATGTTCAATTTGAACATTGCCTCGGTGCGAATCTGCCGCTCGACGTATTCGACCGTGGGGATGGGGCCGCGGCTTATGTCGTCCGAAACCGCGCGCCAACGCATCGAAGGCCAGTCGGTAATCTGCGCGCCCTGTAGAAAAGCGCCGTCGCCCTCGCCGCGCACGAGTTGTTTGAGCGTCTGCAAGCCGTAGAAAGTGCCCGCTTCGGTCTGCCCTGCGACGACGACCGCACCCGACCTGACGACGAGCACGTAGCCCTCTTCGTTCAGGTCTTGCGGAACGCTCACGCCAAACTTCTCAATCGTAGAGCGAACGCGCTGGAGCGAAAGCGCGCCGACCAGAATCTGCACTTTCCCTCTCCCGCCGATGTTGACGCTGACGTTCGCCGTCGCGCGCACGTCGTCAATAAAATCCTGCGCGGCGAATCGGTCGTCCTCGGATTTTGGGTCGGCGAGCACGACGCGCGCGCCGCGCGAGAGTCGGAAGCTCTCGCCGTTCGGCGCGACCGCCTTCGGCTTCGGTATGACTTGAATTTGAGTCTGCGAGCCGTCGGCACGTCGCGCGGCCCGCACCTCTTCACGCGACGCCGGTTCGTCTTTGTGCGACGACGCGCCGTCTTGTCGCGCCGTTGCTGACTGCGTTTGCGCGCGCGCCTGTTGCCACGCGACCGTGGCCGCGCAGATGAACAGGGCGGAAACGGCTGCGCGACACAGCTTCGCTTTTATCGTCGAGGTCGTTTGCATCTCGTCTATTATGGCTGCAAAATTCCGGCAAGGGTTTCAAAACACTTGCGCCGACAATTAACATGATGGCAAAAGAGAGTCAACGCGCTTCGCCCTCGCCCGCGCGCGGGTCTTAAAATTTAGACGTGGAGAACGAACCAAAGCCGTGTCGATGATGCTCGAAGAGATCGCGCAGCAGCCCGAAGCGCTCGCGCGCACAATCGCGGAGGAGAGCGAGAAGGTCGCACGCCTCGGCGAATTCCTGCGTTCGCGCGACGTTGACCTGATCGTTTTAGTCGCGCGCGGCTCGTCCGACAACGCGGCTCTCTTCGGTCGCTACCTTCTCGAAATCACGACCGGCATACCCGTCGCGCTCGCCGCGCCTTCGGTCAACACGCTCTACGGCTCGCGCCTGCGCCTGCGTCGCGCGCTCGTCGTCGGCGTCTCGCAGTCGGGCGAGGGCGAAGACATCAACCGCGTGCTCGAAATGGCGCGCGCCGCAGGAGCGTGCTGCACGGTCGGCATCACGAACGAGCCTGAGTCCTCGATGACGAAGGTGGTTGACGAGACGCTTCTGACGCACGGCGGGCGCGAGCGCTCGGTCGCGGCGACGAAGACTTACACGGGGCAGCTACTCCATTTTTATATGCTCGCGGAGGCACTGTCTGACGGGCGGAAGTTGGGCTTCGAGGCGATACCGGATTTCGCCGCGCGCGCGCTCGAACTCCGCGCGGAGGTCGAGCGCGTGGTCGAGCGCTACGTCTTCATGGAGAACTGCGTCGTCGTCGGGCGCGGACTCGTTTACGCCAACGCCTTCGAGATGGCGCTCAAGCTGATGGAGACATGCTACGTCGTCGCCGAAAGGTTTTCTTCGGCGGACTTCCTGCACGGCCCCCTCGCAGTCGTCGAGCGCCACTTCCCGATATTTGCCTTCGCGCCTCCGGGTGTCACACTCGCGAGCGTCCGCGAACTGCTCGCGCGACTCAAAGAGCTTCGCGCCGACACGCTCGTCTTCACCTCCGACCCGGAGGCCGCCGCGCTCTCGACCCGCGCGCTGATGCTCCCACGCGAGATTGACGAGACGCTCGCCGTCATCCCCTACATCATCCCCGCGCAACTCTTCGCCGCGCTCCTCGCCGACGCCAAAGGTCTAGACCCTGACGCCCCGCGCTCGCTCGCGAAGGTCACGCGCACCCTTTAGAAAGTGGTTCTGTGAAGTAACGACTTGTCCGATATGACGTAACCGGAAGGGCATTTTCGGGAGGCTGTCTAGCTGACTAGTTGCACGTCGAAACCAAACTCCGACGCGTTACGATAAAGCGGGCCGTCCAGCGTCCATAGTTCTGCACCTAAAGACTCTGCCAGAGCAAGGTACACCGCATCATAGGCATTTTGCCGCCCCAGACGCAGAGCGATTTCTACAATCCTCTTTGCGTCCATCGAAGAATGGTAGGCAATCGGCAAAATGGAAAGATTCGTCCACGCTTCCTCAACTTTATCCGCAGGGAATGCTTTGGCGACGATGAGCCTCGTCAGAGCGTTAGCTATTTCATAACAGGCTAACACCGGAGCGTGAAGGTCAACGCCGTCATCGAGCCATTGCAGAAATTGCCGTTGAACCTATGCGCCGCGCGGGTCGCCGCTGACTAAAGCCACCAGCAGATTCGCATCTACAACGACCATCAACGGCTTTCCTGAGCCGACAAGTTGCGTCCTTCACGAACTATTGCGACGGCATCAACGGGCGGC
>DATINM010000030.1:0-11448 GCA_035474235.1 Pyrinomonadaceae bacterium | reverse complement strand
CTGGTAGTGGACGGGCGACGCGGGACAGGCGAGGTTGTAGATCTGATCCACTTCGAGAAGGACGGGTTCGATGATGTCGTGGCGCAGAAGCTCGAAGCGGCGGTCGTCGAGCAGTTGATAGACGTTCTCTCTCCGCCCCGTGAAGAAGTTGTCGAGGCATATGACTTCGTTGCCATCCTTCAGAAGCCTCTCGCAAAGGTGCGAGCCGATGAAGCCCGCGCCCCCTGTGACAAGTATCCTCATTTACTGCTTGCCACCTTCCCTTTCTTTCTGTGCGCTTCCATAAGCTTTATGAAGTTAATCCAATCAAAAGCTTTCTCCGGCATCTTTTTATCTTTACCTGTCTGCCAAACTACTCCTGTGTTTTTTAGTATTAACTCACCCAAATGCTCATCATTATCATAAACCGACAGCTTTATACCTTTATCATTTACTTCCACTGGAGTCACGTTTAAGTTATCAATGCGAATTTTCCATCTCTTCGGCTCAATTCTTTTTAATAACGGCATCTTAGGTCTCCTTTACCTGTCTCAAGCTGCGCGTTCTCTTTCGCCCGCGCCTGCGGGCGCGTCCGTTTCGTATGTGTCCGCGCCTTTTTGACGGTGTCTTCGTCTGCGGCGGTGTCGCGGCTTGTCCGGTTCTTCGACGCGGCCATTGATGGTTGCGAGCGCGGCGAGAACGAGGAAGAGTAGAGCGTTCGCGGTCGTGTGGAGAGTGAAGTCGAAGAAGCTGTGGACGAGCGCGCCCGTGCAGCCCGCGAGCGCGCCGAGCGCGATGCCTCGCCTTGCACGGTCGTGCGACTGCATACGCCTGAGCGCCGTCCGGAAGAGCGCGACGACGAATGCGAGTCCGAGCACGCCGCCGACTATTCCGGCGTCCGAGAGGATTTGCAGATAGTCGTTGTGCGCCTGCTCTAACCTGTACGTCCCGTTCGCCGTGTCGTAGCGCGGATAGACCGCGCCGAACGCGCCGAGTCCCGTGCCGAAGAACGGGTGGTCTTCGATTATCCCGACCGTGCCCTTCCAGAAGTGCGCGCGCCCGGTCGTCGGGTCTGCGGAGTTGACCGAGCCGACGAGCCGGCTCAGCGCGTCCTCGCCGCCGAAGTAGAGCACGCCGAAGAAGACCGCGACGATCATCGCGAAGCCAAGTCCGATGCGCACGACAGCAGCCCGCACGCGCTGCGCCGCGCCCTCCTTCTCGTCTCGCCCGCCGCGCCGCTTGACCGTCGCGGCGACGGCGGCGAGAAACAGAATCTCGCAGACCATGCTCAACATGCCGCCGCGCGAGTTCGTCATCACGAGTGCTATCGCCATGATCGCGGAGGCGAAGGCGTAGAGGGCGACGCGCTCGCGCTCGACCGCGCCCGCAAACAGGAGTCCGAGCGGCATCGCGAGCACGAGTTCCATGTAGCCCGCGAAGTGGTGCCGGTTGATGTATGGGCCGAAAGGCTCGGCCTGCGGCGGCTCGCGAACGAAGAAGATCGTGCGCGGGTTTACGAAGTGCTGCATCAGCCCGTAGACGGCGAGCGTGAAGCCGAAGATGATGACGAGCCGCGCGACGAGCCGAAGACGGCGCGGGCTGTCGATGAAGGCGAGCGCCGCCGCGAAGTAAATGAAGAGTCCCGCGATCTCGACGAGCACGAAGCGCGTCGCGTAAGGGTCGAACGAGAACGACCGCACGGGTTCCACAGACAAGAGCGCGCCGCCGAGGTCTTGCGCGGCGCTTCCGCCGATGGGGAACAACTGCACGACGCCGACGGCGAAGAGACCGACGAGAGGCAGTTGAAGAAAGTTTCGGCTGACGCGGAGTGTGCGCGTCCGCCATGCGTCCAACATCCAGAGCGCGAAGACTACGCCCGCGCTCAACTGGAAGACCGCGAGCGACCATGAGTGAACCGTGCCGAAGGCGAGCGTCGTCGTGACGACCGCGATGCAGAGCATGAGGATGATGAAGCGGCTCCAGACGGTACGCGGCAACTCCGCCGCCGCGACCGGCCCGGATGCGGGAGTCGCGGGAGGCGTCGAAGGCGGCGCGGGCTGAAGCGGCCCGGTCGCCGCGCGGTCAGTGCGAGTTCGTTCGCCCGCCTGCGCGTTGGAGGTCGAAATCGTCATACCAGATTTTTCCGTAGATGGGGCAAGCCCCTTCGGGGCAGCCCGCGCGGATGATGCGAACAACAACGGCCTCGGTCTTCGGCCCGGTCGTGAACTCGAAGGACGCCTGCTGCCAGTCGTTCGTCCCAGTGGGCGCGGGCGGCGACGCGGCGAGCGGCGCGTCGGGCGTCGAGGCGTCCGACGCTAAGGCGTAGAGCGTCGCGGCGCTCTTCAGTTCGTCCGTCCGCACGAAGTAGGTCAGGCGGTAGTGCGTCGAAGGCTCGACGGCGACGAGTTGCGAGACGTTTCTGAAATCCATCTGACCCGAAGCATTGAAGATGACTCGCAGCGAGCGTCGCCCGCCGTGCGCGGTGTGTGTGTCGAGCACGACCTGCGCGCCCGGCGCGGGCGTCACATCCCACTCGAAAAGTTGCGTGCCCGGCTGAGCGATGTCCGACTCGAAGCCCGCGTTCGAGATCTTCTCCGGCGCGATGTCTTGCGCGCCCGCCTCTTCGAGCACCTGAAGCGCGCGGCTGTACTGGCCCTTGCCGTAGAGCGCCCGCGCCAGTCCCGCGCCGGCGCCCGCCTGCGCGCGTTTCTCTTCGGCGCTCAGGCTCGACCAGACGCTCAGAGCGTCGTCGAAGCGACCGCGGCCCGCCAGCACGCCGACGAGTTGGGCGCGCGCCGGCGAGGTCTTTCCCACCGCGTCAATAACGCGCGCCATGTCGGGGCCGTAAACCTGCCACGCGAGGTTGAAGACCTGCGGTCTGTACTTGTCGGGGTCTGCGTCCGCAGCGCGCCTGAGTTCGGCGAACGCCTCGTCGCTGCGCCCCGCTCGAAGGAGCGCGTTGCCGAGGTGCCAGCGTTGCTCCGAGTAGTTCGGCGCGAGTTCGACGGCACGCTTCAAGGCCGCGATGCCGCCGTCCACGTCGCCGAGCGCGGCGCGCGCGCGTCCCACCTCAGTCCAGATAAGGTAGTCGTTGGGCGCGAGCGCAGCCGCACGCTCGTATTCCCGTAGCGCGAGCGGAGTCTCCTGCGGGTCGAAGCTTGCGAAGTACAGGCGCGCGAGCGTCAGGTGCGCGAGCGGGTCTTCGGGCGCGAGCCGTGCCGCCGCCTCAGCCGACTCGAACGCGGCGGTCGGGTCTGAGGCGAAAGAGAGAGGCGCGGCGTCCGCCATCGTGTCGCCGATGCCCCAGCGCACGCCGTACCAAGAGACGACGAGCGCCGCCACGGCCAGCGCCGCGAGCGGCACGCGCGCCCAGACGGGGCGGACGTTGATGAGTGCGATCTGTTCAGCCATTCATCTCATCAGTTTTCAGTTTTCAGTTTTCAGTTTCCGGTAATCGGCAGTTGATTAGGCGCAGTCGCGCCCGCTCGGTCTCTGCTGAACACTGAAAACTAAAAACTGAGAACTGCTTCAGAATTCGTGCCCGACCAACTCGATCTCGATCCTCATACGCTTGAGCGTAATCTGCGCCTCCTCGCATTCGCGGAGTATCCGCCGGACGTTCTCCTCGTCTATCTTCGAGCTTGAGAGAAGGACTTCCTCGACGTTCTGCTCTTCGCAGATGCGACGCAGTTGGCCGTTGCCGCCGAAGACGCGAAGGCCGTGTATCACCTTGCCCTTCTTGAACGGGTCGTCGTCAACGAAGCCGACGGGCGTGTACTGCAAGGTCAGGTTGTTGCGCATCTCGCGAAGCAACAACTCGCCCGCGTCGCCCGCGCCGTAGATGAGTACGCGGCGGCCTCCCGCAGAGGGCGCGGGTATGAGTTGGCGGAAGAGTCGGAAAGCGACGCGGCTCCCGGCGAGCATCAGAAAGAATATCATCGCGTCGAGGACGAAGACGGCGCGCGAAAATCCCTGAAAGCGGAACGCGAAAAGGAGCGCGAGCACGCTCGCGACCGAGCCGGCGACGACGGCTTTCGCGTAAACGATCAGGTTGTCAACGCTGATGTATCGCCAAAGCCCGCGGTAAACTCCCGACACGAGAAGCGCCGCCATCTTCACGAAGATGAGGACGGGTATCGTCGAGAGAAAGAGCCTCCACACCTCGGGCGGGAAGGCAGAGCCGAAGATGAGCAGATAAGAAAAATAGTAAGCGAGTATGACGAGCACGAGGTCTAAGAGAACCTCGAATATGCGGCGCTTGTACGAGAGGTCAACG
Organism: Pyrinomonadaceae bacterium; assembly: GCA_035474235.1. GTDB lineage: Bacteria > Acidobacteriota > Blastocatellia > Pyrinomonadales > Pyrinomonadaceae > QHXN01. Next base: position 7,193 of record DATINM010000030.1, on the reverse strand, counting down.
AGGAACGAGACGAGCGGCTTCTCGCGCGCGGCCTGCACCTCCGCCTCGTCGTAAACCTTCACGCCCGCCAGATACACGCCCATCAGAGTGAGCACGACGGCGAAGCCCGCGACCATCGCAATCCCTGTGTGATACTCGAACTGCCGCACGAGCATCGCCAGAAGTCCCGACGCGGCGGCGAAGGCGTAGAGCATCCACACGGCCTTGCGCTCGGAGAGTCCGAGCGCGACGAGGCGGTGCGAAGTGTGGTCGCGCCCGCCCTGCGACGCCGCGCGGCCTGAGAGTTTGCGGACGACCGTGACGAGCGTCGTGTCGAAGATCGGGATGAAGAGTATGAGCACGGGGACGGCGACGACGACGATGAAGCTCCGCCCACGGTCGCCCGACGCCGACATCAGCGCCGAACTCGCGAGGAAGAAGCCGACGAACATCGAGCCGCAGTCGCCCATGAAGATGGTTGCCGGGTTCGAGTTGTAAACTAAAAACCCTATGAGCGCCGAGGCGAAGACGGCGAGCGTCGCGGCCTCGACCACCTGACCGTTGACGGCGAAGTTCGCCGCGATGAAGACCGCCGCGATTGCCGAGATTCCTGCGGCGAGGCCGTCCATGTTGTCGAGCAGGTTGATCGCGTTCGTGATGCCGATAAGCCAGAAGATCGTCACGGCCATCCCCACAGACGCGCCCCAACCCCACGGCAGAAGCAGCCCGAAGTAAACGACCGTGCTCGCGCCCAAGACCTGCCCGATAAGTTTTTGATAAGGCTTGATGTGAAGAAAGTCGTCAACGAGTCCGACCGTGAAGAGCGCCGCGCTCGCCGCCATGACGACCCATCCGGCGCGCGTGTGCGGCACGAGAAGGAGATACGTCGCCGCGACCGAGAGGAATATCGCGACCCCGCCCATCATCGCCGTAGGCTTCCTGTGCCAGCGGTCGGCCTTCGGCTTCGCCACCGCACCCAAGCGACGCGCCGACGCGCGCACCACGGGCGTCAGCGCGAGCGAGAGCACGAACGACACGGCGGCGGGCACAAGATGGCTGCTGCTGAAGGGCATGGCTCGATTCCGAAAACGAGTTTGGGCGTTTCGCTAGAAGCTATTAAATGTAGGCCGATAAATCAAGCGCGCCCGGCACTTCAATCCCTGCCGTCCGACTGCCGCCCGCTGTAATACTCGATGACGGATTGGAGAATCTGTTCGAGCGTGAAGGTCGGGCGGAAGCCGACGTGCGCGCCGATCTTCGAGATGTCGGGGACGCGTCGCGGCATGTCCTCGAAGCCCTCTTCGTATGCCTCGTCGTAGGGCACTGTGACGATCTCCGACTTCGAGCCGGCAAGCTCCTTCACGCGGCGAGCGAGTTCCATGATCGAGACTTCTTCGTTCGAGCCGATGTTGAAGACCTCGCCCACGGACTCGTCCCTGTCCATCAGTCCGACGAGCGCGCCGACCACGTCCTTAACGTACCCGAAGCAGCGCGTCTGCTCGCCCGTCCCGTAGACCGTGATGGGACGACCCGACAGAGCCTGTTTGACGAACGTCGGGATGACCATGCCGTACTGTCCGGTCTGTCGAGGCCCGACGGTGTTGAAGAGCCGGACGATGATCGTCGGCAGCTTCTTCTCGCGCCAGTAGGCGAGCGCGAGAAACTCGTCAATCGCTTTGGAGCAGGCGTAAGACCAGCGCCCCTTCGTCGTCGCGCCCATGACGAGATTGCCGTCCTCTCGAAACGGCACGTCGTTCGAGAGTCCGTAAACTTCCGAAGTCGAAGCGACGAGAACTTTCTTCTTCTTCTTGTTCGCCTGCGAGAGCACGACTTCCGTGCCTTTGACGTTCGTCTCGATTGTGCGAACGGGCGACTCGACGATGAGTTTGACGCCGACCGCCGCGGCGAGGTGAAAGACAACGTCGCACTGGTCTATGAGTTCGGCGACGACGGGCTGATTGTGAACCGAGTCAATCGTGTAGTGGTAGCGCGCGTTGAATTTCAGGTGCGCGATGTTGTCTATAGAGCCGGTCGAGAGGTCGTCGAGGCAGAAGACCTCGTCGCCGCGCCCGACGTATGCGTCGGAGAGGTGCGAGCCGATGAAGCCCGCCCCGCCCGTAATGAGAACTCGCAAAACTTTTCGTCTCCCCTTTTTCAAACGCCGCGCGGCGCGCCTTAGACCCGCGCCGCGTCGTGCTCGTCGTCTTTCGCCCGGCGCGATGCGGCGAGCGCGCCCGCAGGTCTCAGCAAATCTTCGTAGAGTCGCAGAATGTCTCCGACCAGACGCCCGACCGAGTAGTTGCGCTCGACGAACTCGCGCCCGCGCTCGCCCATCTTCTCGCGCAGATCGCGGTCGTCGGCGACGCGCGAGAGAGCTTCGGCGAAGGCTTCGGCGTCGCCGGGGTGAACCTGTACGCCGCGCTCGCAAATCTGCCAGCGGCGCGGGCGGCGCAACTCCGACTCCTCGACGCCGCCGAGCAGGTCAACGACGCCGCCGACCGACGTGGCGACGACGGCGCGCGAGTTCGCCATCGCCTCGATGAGCGTGAGCGGCGTCCCCTCGTTCAGCGACGTGAGCGCGACAACGTCGAGCGCCGGATAGAAATTTTCCGGGTCGTCCCTCAGCCCCGCGAATTCTACATCATCCGAGAGGCCGAGCGCCCGCGCGTGCGACTCAAGCTCGCCGCGCAAGTGCCCGTCGCCGACGACGACGAACGAGACGCGCCCCGCGTCGCAAGCCCCGGCTGATGTTTCCCTCTTCTTCTTCAACAACGCGGCGGCTTCGAGAAAGAGTTGATGATTCTTTATCTCGGTCAGACGACCGACGATGCCGACGAGCGTGTCTTCGTCGCGCACGTGCCACTCGCGCCTGAGCGTCGCGCGGCGCGCGCGCGCATCGTCGAAGGCGCGTGTGTCGAGTCCGAGCGGGATGACCTCGAACTGCTCACGGCGGCCTACGCGGAAGCGACCGTTGATCTCTTCGAGTTGCTGCGCGCTGATGACGACGATGCGATCCGTCGCAAGCCGCGCGAGCGTGCGCTCGACCGCGAGAAAGAGGCGAGTCCTCGCTCGCCCGTAGTAGCTGTGGAAGATGTGTCCGTGGTACGTGTGGATGAAGCGGCAGCGGCGCGGGCGACCCCACAGCGCCGACGGCGTGAGCCAGCGATAGAAGAACCCCGCCACGCGCCCCACTGTGCCCGCCTTCGCCGTGTGCGTGTGAACGATGTCGGGGCGCTCGCGGCGGAGCAGCCGAAAAAGTTTCCAGACCGTGACCGCGTCCTTCGGCGAGACTTCGCGGCTCATCTCCGGGATGACGAAGGGGCGCACGCCCAAAGATTCGGCGAAGTAGCCCATGTCGTCTTCGCCCGGCGGCACGACGCCCGCGACCAAAAGCGATTCGACGTCGAGACGCCGCAGGCCGGCTTCGAGCCACGCGACGTGCTTCGCCGGCCCGCCGACGTTTAGACGCGCGATGATGCGAACGACTTTCATCAGCCGGTTTTCAGTTTTCGGTTTTCAGTTTTCAGTCAGCAGTCGAAGCTGAAAACTGAAAACCGAAAACTGAAAACTGTCTTCAATCGTCCACCCTGAAGATGGTTTCGGGGTCGTCCTCGTGGCGTATCTCGTCAACCTCGTCGCGTCGGGCCTCGCCCGCGTAGAGGCGGTTCGGGAGGTTGATGACGACGCCGACCGCCGGGCCGACATTCTTGTACGCGTGGACGACGCCTTTGGGCACGATGACGGACTTCGGCGCGTCCTCGCCGACGTAGAGCGTCATGACATGACCGAACGTGGCCGAAGCCGGGCGATTGTCCCAGAGGCGCAGCTTGAAGTTCGACGGGCCGATGAAGCAGAAGTAGTCAGCCTGATCCACGTGCTCGTGGGGCCCGCGCTGCACGCCCGCGAGCGTCGTCGAGACGTAGGCCATCGCGGGCCGGTACTCGGCGTCCGTCTCGTCGTCGCGGAACAATTCGGCCAGCCAGCCGCGCTCGTCAACGAACTTGCGCAGGTCTTTGACGATGACGCCCTCGATCTTCCCGCGTTTGAACCCAGCGGGCGCAGAGGCTTCATTCGTCGCGCCTCCGCTCGCGTGCGTCGCCGTCCCTTCGACTTCGCTTCCCTCAGCGGACGAGTCCGGCTTCGGCTGCATCCCTGCCCTCCACTTTGCTTGCGCCCGCCTCGGCTGCGGCAGCGGCGTCGTCGAACTTGTTCGCGCCCGTCTCGGCGACGAGGTTCGACGCGCGCAGCAGAGACTCGAACGTTCCTGCGTCCGTCCACCAGCCGTCGAGTTCGTCCCATGTCATCTCGCCGCGTCCGATGTAGACGTTGTTCACGTCCGTTATCTCAAGCTCGCCGCGGCCCGAAGGCTTCAGGGTCTTTATGACCTCGAACACGTCGGCGTCGTACATGTAGATTCCGATGACGGCGTACTCGGACTTCGGAACTTTCGGTTTCTCCTCGATGCGGACGACCTTGCGCCCGTCGAGTTCGGGCACGCCGAAGCGCTGCGGGTCAGGGACTTTCTTCAGAAGGATTTTCGCGCCGCCGCCCTGATGCCGGTACGAGCGCGCGGCCTTGCAGATGTTCTTCTCGATGACGTTGTCGCCGAGGACGACGCAGACCGGCTCGCCGTCGGCGAACGCCTCGCACAAAGAGAGTGCGGCGGCGATGCCGCCCTCGCCCTCCTGATAAGTGTAGTTGATGTGCTTGAGTCCGAAGTCGCGGCCGTTCTTCAGGAGCTTTAGAAAGTCGCCCGCGGAGTTTCCGCCCGTGACGATCATGATGTCTTTGACCCCTGCGTTGACGAGCGTCTGGACGGGGTAGTAGATCATCGGCTTGTCATAGACGGGCAGAAGGTGCTTATTCGTGACGGCGGTCAGAGGGCGCAGGCGCGATCCGAGTCCGCCGGCCAGTACGATTCCTTTCATTTAATCCTCCGAATGAATTTCAGCAGTCAGCACCGGCCTCTTTCATAAGAGGGCGTGCGGTCGAAGTCCGTCGGCGGACGCGACAAAAGCTGAAGCTTAATCAATAAACCGTTGGAACCACAGTTCGAGCATCAGAAGCGTCCAGAGTTGATGCGTGTGGTCGCGCTCGCCGCGCGTGTGCATCTCGACCATTCGGCGGACGACTTCGTGGCGCAGAAAGCCGCGCCCGGCGGCCTTCTCCGACAGAAGGTTCTCGCGCAGGAACTGCTGCATCCCTCCGCGGAACCAGTGGCCGACGGGGACGCCGAATCCCATCTTCCCGCGCTTGAGATTTTCCGGGGGCAGAAGTTTCCTGAGCGTCTTCTTCAGAATGTATTTCGTCGTCAGCCCGCGCAGCTTCAAATTTTCGGGAAGTGATGCGGCGAACTCGATGACGTGATGGTCGAGGAACGGCGAGCGCGCCTCCAGACTCACGGCCATGCTCGCGATGTCAACTTTGACGAGCAGGTCGTTGGGCAGGTAAGTCATCGTGTCGGTGAGAAGCGACGCGTCAACGACGCCCGCGCCGTTTGCCCGCGCGAACCAGGGCGCGAGCCAATCGCGCACGTCCGCATCCTCTGTCTCTCGCCGGAATTCCTCTGTGTAAAGCTCGCGCTTCGTTTGCGTGTCGAAGACGCTAACCCATCGCAGGTAGCGCTCGACGGGCGGGAGCGACGCAGACTGCAAGAATCGCTTGAGGCTGCGCACGCGCCCGCGCTTCAACTCCGACGAAGGTAGAAGTCCGGCGGCCTGACGAATGACCCGCTCGCGCAGAACGCCCGGCAATTTTCTGTACGTCTCGGACAGACGCATCGCCGCGTAGCGCTCGTAGCCGGCGAAGCACTCGTCGCCGCCGTCGCCGTTCAGTGCGACGGTGACGTGCCGCCGCGTCTCGCGCGCGACGTAGTAGGTCGGGATGGCGGACGAGTCGGCGTAAGGCTCGCCGTAGTGTTCGACGAGCGTGGGCAAAACTTCGAGCGCCTCGGGGCGGACGACGAACTCGTGGTGCTCCGCGCCGACGCGCTCGGCGACGCGGCGCGCGTGGTGGAGTTCGGAAAAATCCTGCTCGTCGAAACCGATTGAAAACGTCTTGACGGGCGTGGGACTCTCCTCGGCCATCAGCGCGACGACCGCCGAAGAGTCAACGCCGCCGGAGAGGAACGCGCCGAGCGGGACTTCCGACATAAGACGCACGCGCACCGCCTCGCGCAAGAGTTCGAGCGCGCGCTCGCCCGCCTCTTCTTCCGTCAGCTTTAGCTTCTTCGAGAAGTCGGGCTGCCAGTAGCGCTCGGTCTTTATCTCGCCGTCGCTCTTTAAGGTGAGCGAGTGCCCCGGCTCAAGCTTTCGTATGTCTCGATAGGCCGTGAGCGGCGCGGGCACGCACATAAACGAGAGGTAATCGTGAATCGCCGTCCAATCAACCTCGCGCCCGACCGAAGGGTGTAGCAGCAGCGCCGTGAATTCCGAGCCGAAGACAAACGAGTTGCCGACCTTCGAGTAAAGCAGAGGCTTCTTGCCTACGCGGTCGCGCGCGACGAATAGCTCCCGTTTGCGCTCGTCCCAGATGGCGAAGGCGAACATCCCGCGCAGGTGCTTTGGACAGTCCGAGCCGAACTCCTCGTATGCGTGGACGATTGCCTCCGTGTCGCAGTCGGTGTGGAACTTGTGGCCGAGGTCTTCGAGACGCTTTTTGAGTTCGCGGAAGTTGTAGATTTCGCCGTTGTAGACGATCCAACAAGTGCGGTCTTCGTTCGCGATGGGCTGCTGGCCGCCCTTGAGGTCGATGATGGCGAGGCGACGCATGGCGAGGCCGACGTTGCCTTCGAGGTAGGTGCCCTCCTCGTCCGGCCCGCGATGGCGTATCGCGTCGTTCATGCGCGCGAGCAGCGTCGAGTCCACGCCCGCGCCGTCGAGGTTGACAATGCCGACGATACCGCACATCAGAAATTTATCCTCTCGGAGATGTTCTGCGCGATCTCTTCAAGCTCCTTCTCGCGCTCCTGCTTCCAGCGCCCGTAGCGGCGCTTCGCCTCAGATATGCGCACCGCCTCGGCTCTCGCCTGCTTCTCGGACAGAACCGCGCGCTCCCTGTCTTCGCGCCTCTCCTTCAAAAGGATCGCGCCGACGGCGACGAATATGAAGTAGAAGACAAGAATCTGCGACCGCTGCCTGTATGCCGTCCCGACGTTGCCCTGAAATATCGAGTACGCCAATGTTAGCATCGTCGTGAATATCAGTATCGGCAGC
>DATINM010000029.1:0-44790 GCA_035474235.1 Pyrinomonadaceae bacterium | reverse complement strand
GGTCACTTTATTCGATAAACGAACGACCTTGGCGAGGGAAGTGTTTGAGCAGATAAAAGGCGTCTTCGGCGACCGGATGTTCGAGACGGTCATAACTAAAAGCGTCCGTCTGGAGGAAGCGCCTGCATACAGGGAGTCCATCTTCTCTTTCGCGCCGCAATCTTCAGGTGCGTCGGAGTATGGGAAGCTTTGCGAAGAGGTTCTAAGCCGCATAATATAGAAAGGCCGCATCTCCTTATCTCCTTTATTGAATTTAAGTGAAATAGTTTCCGTCTTAAAAGCAGTTTAGCTTTCTCTTCAAGCCTTCTTCCTCTCTTTTTTTGCTCTGCGCTGAAGTGCGCGTGCCCACTTTTCAAAGACGGGCTGGACTGGCTTAAACAGACGAGTCCGAAGGCCGTGCTCGCCCTCATTCCATCTTCTCAGCTGTCTCTCGGTGTAGAGCCTTATAGAGGATTCGATCTGCCCCTTTTTAACAGAGTGACGAAGGGTTAAGAAATGGTGCTGGCCGACGAGTGAAAATATTACCGTGGCCAGATTTGCCTTGAACGAAAGTCTGGGGATTAATCTCTTGTGAATCGGTACATTGTTAGGCAACAGCGCATCTATGGCGACTTCAATCCAAGCAGGTTTGGGTCCCTGCTTTGGATGATATAACCCTGGAAGCGAATCGGATCGAATACCGCTGCTGCGCGCGCGTGGGTCTCTAATCGAATCTACAAGCCTCAAATTACCTACACCGCGCAGATGTTCCTTCGGAAGTGAATTGATAATGCTCTCTATATTTTTGACTGTACTGCGGGGAAGTCGCGCCCGGCTCGATTGATTCTCGAATCTGATATTCATTGAAATATTCTTAGGAGAGTTGGTTTTTTTTTGCAAGTAAGAAGGGAAAGAAAATTCAAGGCCCTTGAATTCATCAGTATATAGACGTCCGATAATGAATATTACGTCCGCCGGCCATGCGCAAGTTACCCTAAATTATCTATAGCGCGAATAGCGTGATTGGTTGCTTGACAGATATTACTGCGCGTTGCTACAGTACGCGGTCTTTTGACTATAAAGCCCTCCTCCAATACTAGTTTGACGAGAACTAAAGGAGACAAACTGTTGAATAACTCTGGAAGTTACCTCTTTACCTCTGAATCTGTTACGGAAGGTCACCCGGACAAAATCGCAGACCAGATCTCAGACGCGATTCTCGATTCGGCGATCTCTTCGGACACAAATAGCCGCGTGGCGTGTGAGACGTTAGTGACGACCGGCCTCATAGTCATCGCCGGAGAGATTACGACTAGCGCACAAGTTGACTTTTCACGGGTGGCACGTGAAACCGTTAGAGAAATCGGTTACACACGTGCAAAGTTCGGATTCGATTGCGACACCTGCGCGGTTCTGACGGCAATCGACAAACAGTCCCCCGACATAGCAATGGGCGTAGATACTGGCGGTGCGGGCGATCAGGGATTAATGTTCGGGTTCGCATGCAACGAAACCGAAGAGCTGATGCCCTTGCCGATTCAGATGGCGCACAGACTCTCCAGAAAACTCTCAGAAGTTCGACGTTCCGGTGCGATTCCATATCTGCGCCCGGATGGGAAATCTCAGGTTACAGTAGAGTATAAGGATGGCCGACCCACGCGAATAGATGCGGCAGTTATCTCCACACAACACGCACCTGAAGTGACAGGTGAGCAGTTACGTGAAGATATACTTGAGCAAGTGATCTACACCACGATCCCAAAAGAGTTGAGAGATGGCAAAACCAAATACCACATAAATCCCACAGGGCGCTTCGTCGTCGGTGGCCCGCAGGGTGACGCGGGGCTTACCGGACGTAAAATCATCGTCGACACATATGGTGGATATGCCCCTCACGGCGGCGGGGCCTTCTCCGGGAAAGACCCCACAAAGGTTGATCGTTCCGCAGCCTACATGTCTAGGTACATCGCGAAAAACATAGTTGCCGCAGGCTTGGCCGAGCGATGCCTCGTACAATTGGCCTACGCTATCGGAGTCGCAGACCCCGTCTCCGTGCTCGTGGATACCGCGGGGACAGGTCGCATCAGCGAGACGGCACTCGGCGATCTCATCCGAAAGCACTTTCAGCTTACGCCTCAAGGCATAATAGAGAGCCTTAAGCTAAGGCAGCCAATATACAGAAAAACCGCGGCTTACGGACACTTCGGAAGGGACGAAGACGGTTTTACTTGGGAGATGACCGACAAGGCACAGGCACTCCGCGAATCGGCTGGCATTTGAGTCTCCGCAGATCAAAAGCCTGGCACACCAATTCTTGAAAATTCAGAGGGATAATAATGAGCACACAAGCCGCAGGGGACTTTGACGTTAAAGATATAAGCCTCTCAGAAATGGGCAAGCGCAGAATCGAATGGGCCGAGCGCGAGATGAAGGTTTTAAGCCTGATTCGGGAAAAATTCTCGAACGAGAAGCCCCTGGAAGGCATACGCCTGATTGCCTGTGCACACGTCACGACGGAGACGGCTAACCTCGTGCGTACCTTGCAGGCCGGGGGCGCGGAGGCACTCCTGATAGCTTCAAATCCCCTGTCCACGCAAGACGACGTTGCGGCCTCTCTCGTCGCCGACTGGGGCGTTCCGGTATTCGCCATCAAGGGCGAATCCACCGAGACATACAACAGGCATGTCGGAAGGGCGCTGGATTTTAAACCCCAAATCATAATCGATGACGGCTCCGACGTTGTCGCCAGTCTCATTAAAGAGAGACGAGATCAACTCCCAGACATTATCGGCACCACGGAGGAGACCACGACCGGCATCGTTCGTCTAAGGGCGATGGAGCGATCCGGCGTCCTCTCCTTCCCTTCCATCGCCGTCAACGACGCCCAGACAAAACACTTTTTTGATAACAGGTACGGCACGGGCCAATCCACAATCGACGGGATCATACGCGCGACCAACATTCTGCTCGCAGGTAGATCAATAGTCGTGGTCGGCTACGGCTGGTGCGGCAAAGGCGTAGCGATGCGCGCGCGTGGGCTGGGCGCCAACGTCATCGTCACTGAAGTTAATCCTGTGAAGGCTGTCGAAGCGGTCATGGACGGCTTCCGTGTCATGCCGATGACCGATGCAGCCGCACTGGGCGACATCTTTATAACCGTCACGGGAAATCGGCACGTAATCGACGGCCAGCACTTCGCACGTATGAAAGATGGGGCCATAGTCTGCAACAGCGGACACTTCGACCTTGAGCTTAACCTAGTGGCGCTCCGGGAGATGTCGCAACCACCGGTCACTCTGCGCACCTTCGTAGAAGAGTATAAGATTCGGGAAGACGGGCACAGGGTCATAGTCCTCGGGGAAGGACGCCTGATTAATCTCGCGGCGGCCGAAGGCCATCCTGCCAGCGTCATGGACATGAGCTTTGCAAATCAGGCTCTGTCCGTCGAATATCTTGTTAAGCACCGGGGCGAACTCGGTCCCGGAGTCCACACGCTGCCTGAGGAAGTTGACACCGAGATCGCGGGTCTGAAATTAAAAGCTCTGGGCATCGGGATAGATTCCCTCACGCCCGAACAGGTTGAATATCTTTCAAGCTGGGAGACGGGAACTTGATCACGTACGTGAGCGTGAAAGAAAATATGTTCCCCCGGCGAGGAATAGAATCGAAGGAGCCCAGGCGGCTACGGGGGCGGAAAGCAAGTCCCTGGAACCGAGTTCTTGCAGGGCATTCATAGCCCCTAAGAACAAGAGACCTGCTCCGATTGATATACAGAGAGCTACTAAGGTGCCGCGGCGACCGAACATCAAAGCGAGTGGGGCTGCGGTCAAGGCCATGACGAGCGGGAAAAAAGGCTCGGCGCGTCGGCGCTCAAGCGCGACAACGAACGCCGACGCGCCCACGCCCCTAGCCTTAAGCGCTTTTATGTAAGCGCTTAAGGCTGCAAAATCATACTCGGATGGCTTTTTAAGCTTAAGCCCGTCGTTAAGCGGAGATATCCCCCCTTCCTGCAATTGCACCTTGGGGAGGTGAGCGACAGTCGCTCCCTGGCCCGTGAGCGTAATCATCTCAGCCCCCTCCGCCTGCAACCCCGAGCCTGGGACTGCAAAAGCTTCACCGCAGATGACGACGCTGGTCAAATTAGTCTCCCCGGCGTCGAAAGTATAAAGCGCCAGATCACTCATTCGCCCATCGAAGGAGACTGAATCATAGGCGTATAGATGCTTGGAGTCAGGGCTGGAAACCCAAATTCTGCCGGGCTGAGCCTCCGCTTGAATCGCGCCCGTCCTAATCAAACTGCGAAGGGCGTTTTGCCTCTGGTCTGCGCCGGGGAGCACTTTGTCCTGAACTAACCAGACGACCGCACCGAGTATCGCAGCGAAAAAGATGCAGGGCAGAATTAACCTGAAGACGCTCTGGCCGCTCGACCACCACGCGACGACCTCGTTTCGCCTAACCATAACGGCGAATGTTATGAGAACGGAGAGTAGCGTGCCTACCGGCGTAACCGCAATAATCGCGTAAGGGAGCAGATAGAGTAGATAGAGAAATAGGACGGTTGTAGAGACATGGTTGCCGACAACGAAGCGCAGAAGCTCGGAGACCGTAAAGATCAGAAAAACGAAGATAAGAACGCAAAGCGTCAGAAGAAAATTTCGTGCTACTGACCAGAAGATCACCCTATCCATTAGCCCCAGGAACGAAGAAACTTTCCTACGCGATGTGCGCCTCATTCCCCCTTCAAACGTCCCCCGCCGCAGCCTCATCGAGCGGAACGGATTGCCGAAGGCTCTGCGCTTGGCGGCCAATAATAAACCGCCGACGGCGACCGAAAGTCCGTATTGAAACCAAATGCCGAGCAAAGGTGCAACGGTTCCGGCGCGCGCCAATTGCTCCCCGGCCAGAGACAGAAGATAGTATAGAAGCATGTATGCAAGCGAGAGCAGAATGCCCTGAGATCGCCCGCCGCGTACTATCTTCAGACCGAGACATGCGCCGAAAAAAGCGAAAAGCATAGGGGAGATGCCGAGCGCCAGCCTCTTGTGCAAAGCTATCTCCGCTTCCCTGCGGCGTGCGGCATCGGGTGCGGCGTTAGACCTCTCCACAAGCCCGCCCCAGCCGAGTTCGTCAAGCTCCGGCTCGCGCCCACGCATACGTCTTGTCAGAGTATCCCTTCCGAAATTCAGGCGGTCATCTCTTAGTCTCATATTGGCCGAGCGCTCGACGGTAACGTGCGCGCCACGCTCGATAGCCCCGGCACCTCCCGCGGGGAGCGTCGTGACGACGGCATCGTCCAAGACAAGCTCCGCGCGGTCACCTGCAAAATCCAGTCGCCCGGTCCTCGCCGTCACGAGTCGCACTTGCCCGTCCGGCTCCTGCCACTGCATGAAAATCTTCTCCCACTCCCCTCTCTGTTTATTGCCCTCCCGTATGTAGATCACCTTTCCAGGAATCCCCGTGTAGAAGCTCTTTGGCTCCACCGGGGATTCGATTTTGTAAAGGGCGGCCTGTAGCGCGATATCTCTAAGGTTTTGAGACGCCGAGGGGGCGACGTAGAAGGCCACGTAGAGCGTCAAGGCGCTCAGAAGGCAGCCCAGAAGCAAAGCGGGCGCGATCAACCTAAAGCTCCCAAGCCCCGCGGCACCCATCGCAGTCAGTTCGCTGTCATGCCCCATCTGGCTGAACCCTGTCGCCGTGCCGACCAGCACCGCCACCGGAATCGAAAAGATAAGGACGCTTGGCAGAAGGTTGATTAGGACATCGAGCGCGAGACGGAGAGGCGCTTCTGTTTCGCCGAGCACTTCGGCGAATCTTGTAGACTGTTGTATCAGCAGAATCGCCGAGAGGACTGCGAAGGCCATGCAGACGTAAGGCAGCACGGCGGAGATTATGTATCGGTCGAGTGCCCTGATCCTCGGAAATGCCTCGAACACGCACGCCCCCCAAATCTTCTATTCGACGCTGCCCGCGCTCGCCGCCGGCGACACTTTCTCGGCGACCCTGTTCGCGCGCGGCTCCCTCTCCAAAGCTCTGGACACGAGCCGCCCGGCCAAACTTGAGAGCGTCAGTCTGCTCTCTTTCGATGCCTCCAGATATGCACGCGCCCATGTCTCCGGGCCGAACGAGCGCATCGAGCCGAGCAGTTCATGCACGTCCGCGCCAATCGCCTGCCAATCGCTACGGCGACACTCGCGACAGCGAACGACCCCTTCGGACGAGATATACACCTCACCGCCCACCTCGGACGGGTGTCTTCCGCAGCCCGCACACCGCCTCAAATCCGCGAGCAACCCCGTGAGTTTCAGCGCCCAAAGCTCCGTATAGACCGTTACGGGGTGGAGCATCTCCGCGTTACGCGCGGCTGCGTCTATGCTCGCGCGGAGCATCCTGTAGAGCTTCTCGTCCGGCTGTTGAGGCGGGGCGAACTCTTTTACAAGCTCTGCGAGGTAGCCCAGAGCCTGCACCACTTCGGCGTCTCGCGCCGCGCCGAAATAGGACTTTACGATCTCGGCCTCCTTTATCGTGACAAGCTCGCGCGACTCCTTCTCGAAGTATATAAGGCGTATGACGGTGAAGGGTTCGAGTCCGGCACCGAACCTGCTCTTCAAACGCCTCGCCCCGCGCGCCACGCCGCGTACGAGTCCTGCCTTCTCCGTCATGCAGACGGCGATCTTGTCCGCGTCCGCGAGTTTGAAGGTTTGCAGGACGATTGCCTGCGTTTCGACCAGTCCCATCGAGTCTTTACCAGGGAATCCAGTAGAGTAGCCACGCGAGTATGAAGCCCACTGCCACAAACTCCGCGAAAATCTTAAGCCCGTAGAGCACACGCCTATCGTCCCCTTCTCGCCCCACGACGGCGAAGACTACGGATACGAGCAGTGCGAACAGGATCATTAGAGTGAAGTGTGTCAAGACTTCCTCCCTGCTCTTATGTCGAAGGCGTCGAGCGCCAGAATGAAATTGAGCAGCCCCGCGACCATAAGAAAGACGCTGCCGTACTCCGCCGTCGCGCGCTGCGGCTGTTCGCCTGCGGCGAAGCCCACGAGCCTCGAAATGAAGTAAATCAGCCCCGAGCCTATGTCGCAAAGTCCGAAGAGGCTCGACAGAAGCCCTTCGCTCGTGTCGGTCAGCGGATATATGTGCCCGCCTATTGTCGCGCCCAGCACGAACAGAGCGAGGATAACTGCTCCACCCGCGACGCCCTTCTGCACTCGCCCCTGTGTGAGATGCCCAAGCCCGGGGACGAGCCATGCGAGAATTGCTGTAACCCATGCGTTCATCTCTCGTCTATGTTCGCCTCTCTCTTCTGCTTTTAGAATGTGATTAAGGTGTCTTATCGGACGCGGCAGTGACTCTGCCCATCTTGAATTACTTGAATTAGTCGCACCTTAAAGAATCTCTCTTAAAGTCATTTGTTAAAGACTGCTTTGGCAAAGCCTGTCGCATCCCTTAAAGCAATCTGCAAATGCCCTGGCCTCTAAATCTCATCTCACCTAATAGATTAAAAATTCAGCCCTGGCTCCTTCAAATGCCGCAAGCCCTTCTCTCCAGGATTCTTTAATTGCATCGAGCGAATCCCCTCTCTCTATCGCTCCACGCAAAGTCTCTGAGCCGGAGATCACATCGAAGGGACTCCTATCAAAGACGTACTCGTAGGGCGGCTCCTTCCAACGGAAACGCTCGCCGTAGAGTTCGTATAGAGACTTTACGATTGCCACGCCCGTCAGAACCGGCTCGAAGGATTTGCGTTCGAGAACGTGTATCTGGACGCCCCCGCAGCCAACCCCCGCATGCTTTTGAAAGGTCGGAAGAAAATTTGTCGGGCGAAACTTCACTCCTTGTAACTCCAAAGCATTCAAGTGCCGAGCCAGTTCCGCGGAGTTGACGTATGGCGCGCCGATGATCTCGAAAGGGCGCGTCGTTCCCCTCCCCTCGGACACCTGCGTCCCTTCCAGATGTACCGTGCCGGGGAAGACCGTAGCACTTTCGAGCGTGGGTATATTCGGCGATGGCATGACCCATTCGGCATCCGTCTCGTCAAACCAGAGGTCTCTCGACCAGCCCTCCATCGCAAGGACTTCGAGTTCACAATCGATTCCCCAATGCCTATTGAACATCCTGCATAACTCGCCCGCAGTCATCCCGTGTCTCGTCGGCAGAGGGAATTGACCGACGAAAGACTCGAACCCCTTTTCGAGAATGTTGCCCTCGACCGAAAGCCCTCCAATCGGGTTCGGACGATCACAAACTATAACCTTCTTGCCCAGTCTCTTTGCCGCGCGCATACAATTGGCAATCGTATAGACGAAAGTGTATATACGGCAGCCAACATCCTGTAGGTCGCAGACGATTACGTCCACATCCTTGAGCATCTCCTCCGAAGGCTCGCGCGTCTCGCTGTAGAGCGAAAAAACAGGCAGCCCCGTCTCGGCGTCGAAGGCGTGCGGCGTCTCAACCATGTTGTCCTGCACGTCCCCGCGAATGCCATGCTGCGGCCCGAACAGAGCCTTCAGATTTACGCCTTCCAGCGACTTGAGAAGGTCTGCGGAGTGTTTCAAATCGTGATCCACAGACGCCTGATTACAGACTAATCCGACCCTGGCCCCTTCGATCAAGTCCAAACGAGACCCGCAAAGTCGCTCAATACCGAGTCTGATCCTTCGTGTTGACTTCAAAGATTTCACTAAACTCTTCTTCCCCTCTGTTAGCTTTAGCTTCGGCGTCAAAGTCTGAAAAAGCAGAATCGCTCAACCACGTGCGTTATCGGACGCAGCCTCGGCGAACGCGGAGAAAAGAGCGACGGAGAGCTTATCCTTCCCCCAACCTAGCTCGGGATGCCACTGCACTCCGACCCCCCAGCGGTCAGTCCGCGCTTCTTCCAAAGCCTCTGTCAGGCCGTCAGAACTCCATGCGGTCGCGCGCAAATCCCTACCCACCTCTTCGACCGCCTGATGATGGTGGCTATTAACCAGAGCGCTTTCGCCGCCAGCAAGCCGCGCGAGCGTGCTTTCGGTCTCGATCCTGATTCTGTGCGAATGCCTTTCGCGTGGCGCGCCCTGCTCGTGCTTGAGTGCGTCCGGCACGGAAGAGACGATGTCCTGTATGAGCGTGCCGCCGCGCGAGACGTTCCAGACCTGCATCCCGTAACAGATCGCCAGAAGCGGCAGACGCCTCTCCTCAGCCGACTTCAGAATCAGAAGATCCGTCTCGTCGCGTAGCGCGTGGACGCTGCCCAACCCCTTCTGCGGCTCGCGCCCGTAGAGCAGCGGGTCAACGTCCGAATCGCTTCCGGGGAGAAGAATCCCATCCAGACGTTCGACGATTGCCTCTATGTAAGAAGGATTCGGGATGAGCGGTATGTGCAACGGCGCACAGCCGACCGCCTCGACCGCCTCGCTGTAATAACGCGCAAGGTAAAACCTCCCGGTCTGAAGCTCGACGCGCATCGTTATCCCTATCGTTGGCCTACTCTTTTTCATCTCTTCAGTTACCCGTGCCGTCCGGCTTATCATAACTCAAAATTTCTTCACTGTCCGTTCCGGCGTGCGCGTGCGTCTTCATTTATATCCAGCCGCACGCGGCTTTGCATCGCTTGACTTCCCTTCTCGCCAGTTCCTATAGTTCTTCGCTTACGATGAGACGCAAAAAGGTTTCGATACGCAGCACGACGATCCTTCTCGTGCGCCGCGAAGGGCGCGTGGCGCTCGCAGGCGACGGGCAGGTCACGCTCGGCGATACGATCATGAAGAGCGGCGCGCGAAAGGTTAGAAGGCTCTACAACGACAAGATTCTCGCGGGATTCGCGGGCGCGAGCGCGGACGCCTTCTCGCTCCTGACACGTTTCGAGGGCAAGCTCGAACAGTTCCACGGCAACCTTGAGCGCGCGGCGATAGAGTTGAGCAAGGAGTGGCGCACGGACAAAATCCTCCGACACCTCGAAGCCCTTCTCATCGTCGCTGACGAGCGCAGCTCGTTCCTTCTCTCCGGCAACGGCGACGTGATCGCGCCCGACGGCGGCGTGCTCGCGATAGGCTCCGGCGGGCCTTACGCGCTCGCCGCGGCGCGCGCGCTGCTCGAACACACGGAGATGAGCGCCAGAGAGATCGCCGAACAGGCCATGCGCATCGCCGGAGACATTTGCATCTACTCGAACCAGAACATCCTCGTCGAGGAGATTTGAGAAGGCGTCCAGTCTTTCGGCAGCCGCGTGTAACGAATTCCCTGATGCTCAGGTAACGAATCAAGCTTGAGCGTTTGAGGAGGACGGCTTCCCGAATCACTTATATCGAATACGGTTCTATGGTCATATACCTTTCAGGCGAAGTGGAAGAGGACTCGCGGCTCGACGAGATGACGCCGCGGCAGATCGTCGAGCAGCTAGACAAGCACGTCGTCGGCCAGCACGCGGCGAAGCGCGCCGTCGCGATAGCCTTGCGAAACCGCGTCCGAAGGCAGAAGCTCCCGCCCGACCTTGCCGCCGACGTGATGCCGAAGAACATAATCATGATCGGCTCGACCGGCGTCGGAAAGACAGAGATCGCGCGTCGCCTCGCGCGCATGTCGAACTCGCCCTTTCTCAAAGTCGAAGCCTCGAAGTTCACGGAAGTCGGCTACGTCGGGCGCGATGTCGAGAGCATGATACGCGACCTCTCCGAGATCGCAGTCGAGATGGTTCGCGCCGAGAAGGTCGAAGAGGTCGCGGAGAAGGCCGAACTCAACGCGGAGGATCGAATACTCGACCTTCTGCTCCCGCCACGCCCCTCGTCCGGCTTCTATAATTTCGAGTCCGAAGACCTCTCCGACGCGGCGGCCCAGCCGCAGCCTTCAGACCGCGACGAACAGTTCCAGAAGACGCGCGAGAAGCTACGCGTACAACTGCGCGAGGGAAAACTCGACAGCCGCCTCGTCGAGATGGAGGTGCGCGAAAAAAGCTTCCCAACGATTGAGGTCGCAGGGCCGCAGGGCGTAGAGGAGATGGGCATCAACATGAAGGACATGCTCGGCAATCTCTTTCAGGGGCGCACCAAGCGGCAGCGCATGAGGGTTGACGAGGCGCTCGAATACATCGTGCAGGAGGAGGAGGAGCGGCTCGTAGACATGGATACGGTCGCGCGCGCCGCACTCGAACGGGTCGAATCCTCCGGCATAATCTTTCTCGACGAACTCGACAAGGTCGCGGGTCGCGAGTCAGGCGCAGGCCCCGACGTTTCGCGCGAAGGCGTGCAGCGCGACCTCCTGCCCATTGTCGGGGGCACGACCGTCAACACGCGCTACGGGATGGTTCGGACAGACCACATACTCTTCATAGCGGCCGGCGCTTTCCACGTCTCCAAACCTTCAGACCTCATCCCTGAGCTTCAGGGACGCTTCCCCATACGCGTCGAACTCGACACGCTCACGCTCGAAGACTTCAAACGCATCCTTACAGAGCCGAAGAACTCTCTGGTCAAGCAGTACAAGGCGCTTCTGGAAACAGAGGGCATCGAACTCGACTTCAACGAAGACGCGATAGACACGCTCGCGCGCTTCGCCGTCCGCGTCAACGAGCAGACCGAAAACATTGGCGCGCGCCGCCTGCACACGATCATGGAGAAGGTCTTGGACGAGATAAGCTTCCTCGGCCCGGACCTCGAAGAGAAGCGACAGTTGATCGACGCCGAATACGTCACGCGCACGCTCTCCGACATCGTCAAGGATCAGGACTTGAGCCGCTACGTCCTATGAATAAGTCTGGAGTCTGGAGCCTGAAATCTGGAGTCTGGAGTCGTGCTCGCAAAGAGGCGCTTTCGTCTATAATTCCTGCTCTTTGCATTTTAACTTTCGCCTTCGCACTCTCAGGCTGCGGGAAACGCCGTCCGCCGCTCCCGCCCGTCGAGGCCGTGCCGCAACGCACGGAGCTTCTTTCGGGCGTGCAGCGCGGGAACCTCGTCATACTCAGTTGGCCCGCCCCGCGCCGGAACGCGCCCGACGTGAGCGTGCAGAGCATCCGTCGCGTCGATGTCTATCGCCTCGCCGAAGGCGTCAGAGATCCTCTGCCTCTGACCGAAGAGGAGTTTTCCGCGCGCTCCACTCTCATAGGCTCAGTCCCCTTCGAGCAGATCGAGAAGGCCAAAGACACAATCTCTTACACGGACGAGCTTTCGCTCACGGAACCCGTGCGGCTGCGCTACGCCGTGCGCTACGTCAACGCTTCGGGGCAGCGCGCTGCCTTCTCGAACTTCCTTCTGATCGAACCCGCGTCGAGCGTGAGCCAGCCGCCCGTCGTCAACCCTTCGCCCGAAGTCACGCAGAGCGCGATAACGATTCGTTGGAGTCATCCAAACGCCAACGTCGATAACACGACGCCCGCGAACCTTCTCGGCTACAACGTCTATCGTTCGGCGCGCTCGCAGAGCCAGCCCACGCAGACGCCGCTCAATCAGAGACCTCTGAGCGCGGAGAGTTTCGCCGACCAGACTTTCTCTTTCGGAGAGGAGTACGTCTATGTCGTCCGCGCCGTCTCGCTCGGAACGGGCGGCGAGCCTGTCGAGAGCCTGAACTCGAACGCCGTCACCGTCACGCCCGTCGATGTCTTCAAGCCCGCGCCGCCGAAGGGACTCACAGCGGCGGCCTCGCCCGCTCCGCTCCGCATCTCTATCTTCTTCGCGGCGAATCAGGAGCCGGATGTCGTGGGCTACAATCTCTACCGCTCGACCGACCCCGCCCTTCCGAAAGAGAGTTGGACGAAGATCAACCGAAACCTTCTCGACCGCACGACCTTTCAGGACGACAACGTGCAGCCGGGCGGCGTCAGGTACTACTATTACGTCAAAGCGGTCGATAACGCCGGCAACACGAGCGACCCTTCAGACGTTGCTTCCGACACGACCCCTTAGACGGGCACGTTTCGGCGTTCGAGTCCGTGCGTCTTCAAGGAAGAAGAATCGAAGTGCTACGACAGACAAAGCCATGAAGATTTGCAGACTCATCGACCCGGAAACGCAGCGGCCCCGGTACGGGATGATCGAAGGCTCAGAGGTCTTCACGCTGCTCGGAGACCTCTCCGAAGGCAACCTCTCGCTCGAAGCCGCGGAGCCTCGCGTCCGCCTCGCCGAAGCGAAACTGCTCCCGCCCGTCGTGCCATCGAAGATCGTCTGCGTCGGTCGAAACTACAAGGAGCACGCAGCCGAACTCGGAAACTCAATGCCCTCCGAGCCTCTTCTCTTTCTCAAAGCGCCCTCCGCCGTCATCGGCGACGGAGACGCAATCGAACTCCCAAGCGCCTCAGAACGCGTAGAGCACGAGGGCGAACTCGCCGTCGTTATCGGACGGAGATGCCGGAGGATCGGAGACGACGAAGACCCACTCTCATACGTACTCGGCTACACGTGCGCCAACGACGTTACGGCGCGCGACCTACAGCGCAAGGACGTTCAGTTCACGCGCGCAAAATCCTTCGATACCTTCTGCCCGGCAGGTCCCTTCGTCGTCACCGGACTCGACCCTCTAGACCTTCTCGTCGAGACGAGAGTCAACGGCGAACTCCGGCAGAGCGGGCGCACGAGCGCGATGGCCTTCCCTGTGCCGTTCCTTCTGCGCTACATCTCGAACGTAATGACACTCGAACCCGGCGACCTCGTCTCGACCGGCACGCCCGCGGGCGTCGGCCCGCTCCTCGACGGCGACACGGTCGAAGTCTCGGTCGAAGGCGTCGGCACGCTCCGCAATCCCGTCCGTGCGACAGAGGGTTGATGCACGAATCCGATCCAAAAGCTTCAGGCATGCAGGACGCGCAATCCGTCAAAGTCCTTTCGCTCAAATACGACGGGCGCGTACACAGAAGTTGGACTGCACGCGTCGCTCGACGCGAAGGCGCGCTCGTCGTCCTCGACGCCTTCTTCGCAGAAGAGGTCAGACACCCTATACTCGGAACAATCGAGGCCGGCACGCACAGCCTTGAGTTCTTCTGGACAGACCGTTGGTACAGCATCTTCCGCTTCGGCGAACGCGACGGCGGCCTGCGCTGCTTCTACTGCAACGTGAACACGCCCGCGCGTCTCGAAGGCGACACGCTCTCCTTCGTCGATCTGGACGTTGACGTGCTCGTCCTCCCGGACTTCTCCTTCAGAGTGCTCGACGAAGACGAGTTCGAGTCGAACGCACGGCTCTACGGCTACACGCAGGAGCATCGCTCGCGCGCACGCGAGTCGCTCGAAGAGATCGAGCGGCTCGTCGAAGACAGGCAGTTCCCTTTTCTTTAGCACAGGCAGTTCGCTTTTCTTTGGCAACCGGCTCGCCCGTGTACAAAAGCGTGCTTCATCGTCCATAATGCAAAGCATACGTCTCGGCCTATGAAACCCGAAAAAGTCGAAGAGAAACACGCCTCGAAACTCGAAAGGCTCTTCGGGCGCAAGCGCCTCGCGGAGCAGGGCGGCGGGCGGGCGCGCGTCGAGCGCCAGCACGCCGAAGGCAAGTGGACTGCGCGCGAACGCGTAGAATTCTTCCTCGACGATGGAACGTTCGAGGAGTTCGATCAACTCGTCCTGCACCGTTCGCGCGACTTCGGTTTAGACGAACAACTCTACCCCGGCGACGGAGTCGTCACAGGGCACGGACTCGTCGAAGGTCGCCGCGTCTTCGTCTTCGCGCAGGACTTCACGGTCTTCGGCGGCTCGCTCTCCGAAACTCACGCCGAGAAGATTTGCAAGGTTCTGGACATGGCTCTGAAGATCGGAGCGCCCGTCGTCGGCCTGAACGATTCGGGCGGCGCGCGCATACAGGAGGGCGTCGTATCCTTGGGCGGCTACGCAGACATCTTCCTGCGCAACACGCTCGCCTCCGGCGTCGTCCCGCAAGTTAGCTGCATCATGGGGCCTTGCGCGGGAGGCGCGGTCTACAGCCCCGCCATCACGGACTTCAACGTGATGGTTAAGAACACATCCTACATGTTCATCACGGGCCCCGACGTTATACGCACCGTCACGCACGAAGAGGTCTCGAAGGAAGAGTTGGGCGGCGCGGACACGCACAATCGCGTCTCGGGCGTCGCGCACTTCGCAGCCGACTCCGACGAGCACGCGCTCCTTGTCGTACGCGAACTCCTATCCTTCATCCCCTCGAACAACATGGAAGACCCTCCGCGCGTTGTGACCTCAGACCCCTCTGAACGCTCGGACGAGTCCCTGAACACGCTCATCCCCGAAGAGTCGAACCGGCCTTACGACATACGCGACGTTATTCAAAGGGTCGTAGACGAGGGATATTTTTTTGAAGTCCACGAGCACTACGCGCCGAACATCTCCGTGGGCTTCGCGCGTCTGGGGGGCCGAAGCGTCGGCGTAGTCGCGAACCAGCCCGCCTACCTCGCAGGCGTCCTCGACATTGACGCGTCCGTGAAGGCCGCGCGCTTTGTGCGCTTCTGCGACTGCTTCAACATCCCTCTGATCGTCTTCGAGGACGTGCCCGGCTTCCTGCCCGGCGTTCGACAGGAGCACGGCGGCATAATTCGCCACGGCGCGAAGCTTCTGTACGCATTCGCCGAGGCGACCGTGCCGAAGATAACGGTCATCACGCGCAAGGCATACGGCGGCGCTTACTGCGTCATGGCCTCGAAGCACATACGTACGGACGTGAACTTCGCTTGGCCCACAGCCGAGATAGCCGTTATGGGCGCGGAGGGAGCCGCGGGCGTTCTATTCCGGCGCGAGATCGCCGAAGCCGCGGACAAAGAGGCCGCACGCCGCGCGCGCGCAGCCGAGTTCGAGGAGAAGTTCGCTAACCCTTACGTCGCAGCCGAGCGCGGCTTCGTTGACGAGATCATCGAACCCGCGCAGACACGCCCCAAGCTCATACGCGCGCTCGCCCTTCTCGAAAACAAAAGAGACACGAACCCGCCGAAGAAGCACGGCAACATCCCTCTCTGAGTTGATGTAGCAACGTCCCTCTCTGAGTTGATGTACAAGCCGCGTGCGAAGCGTCCGATGCTTCGCACGCGCCGGACGCTTCGACGAAATCCTTTTGCTCACTTTTCGTTTTGTGATATCGTGCGCGCTTTAGCGAACAAGCGGAAGCGTCCGGGCGGACTACGTTCACACGCCCGGCATCTCATTCCCACAAGAGACGCGCGGACAGCCTCAATCCTTCGGAAGCGCCGCGCGAAAGGAGAAAACAGAAATGCCCGACAACCGCATCAGCGCGACCCTTTCAAGCGCAGACCAGCAGGCCGTTCTCTCTGCCATCAACACGATACGCGAGAAACTCCCCTTCCTCGTTGACCTCTCGCCGGAAGACCGCCACGCATTGCCGAAGATGGGGGATAAAAGCCGCGCCTTCGTCTCGCAGGCGCTCGACATCGCGGCGCAGAACGCCGACATACTTCCGCGCTCCTTCGACGTGGATGAAATGCGTAAGGACGTTGACCTGCTCGCGGCGCTTTCGCCCGTCCTGACCGCGCTCTCCCAACTCTTCGAGCTTTTAGAAGACACGTACATAGAGGTCGGCAGCGAGGCTTACACGTCGGCGCTGCTCGTCTACCAGTACGCGCGCGCGGGCGGCAAGGGCGCTGCGCTCGACAACGCCCTCGACGCCCTCGGCCAACGCTTCGCGCGTAAGTCGCAAAAAGTGACGCCGGCGCCCGTCAAGTCGTAAACAGCCTTAAAGATTCAAGGCCGCCGGGTTCAAACCGCCCCGGAACGCCGGGAGTGCGTGCAGGAATGCCTGCGCTCCCGGCAACAAGCGGGATGAGCGCGGATTTCGTACACCGAGGCGAGGATTTCGGTCTTTGTGCCCGGAAACTGACTCTCTGAGAGCCGACTTTCACTCTCCGAGAGTCAACGTTTACACTTTGAGAACGGGCGTTGACTCTCGAAGGGTCGGCGTTGACCCTCAGAGAGTCAATTTTCGCTCTCGTAGAGTCAACGCTCGCTCTAGGAGACTGTGCGTTGACTCTACGGGAGCGGCGGTCGGCTCTCGTAGAATGAAAATCGTGTCTCGGAGTATGAAGCAGGTCGCGCGCGCGGTCGATAGTTAGATGGCTTACGCTTTGTGATATCCTACATGATCTAGGGGACAGATTATGACGCTGACGAAATCAGATAATCGGATGATTGCAGGCGTTTGCGGCGGCATCGCCGAATGGCTCGGCTGGTCTGCTGGCGTAGTGCGGTCTTTATTTATCCTCGCTTCAGTCTTTAGTCTCGGTTTAGGAGGGTTAGTGATTTATACCATCCTCGCAATCATTATGCCTCCTCCCTCTGATGGCTTTAATCTCCACGACTACCGAAAACAATGATGGCCCGTGATGCCCGCCGCGCCATCTAGCAGCCACCCACATGCACCCGATGCCCCATAAGCGCGCCTCTCATGAATCTTGAACGAGGGCGCGGGTGATGCAGGGCGTTATGAATCTTTATTTTAGTCAAGCGAAATAATCATTCTATAAAACCGACGCGGAAGTTCGGTGAACGTTGAAAACCGGAAGGCCCGCGGGATGAATTCTCGCGGGCCTTCCGGTTTCTGTCGATGACGAATGCCTAAGAGGGTCTCTGCGGCGTCTGCGTCTGCTTGGTTCGGATCAGTTCGAGCGCCTTCTTGAGTTGGGTGTCTTCGGGTTGCTGCTTCGGCGAGTTCGCATCGGGCGCAACCTCGCGTCGGTCTGCCGGAGCGTTGGGCTGTGCAACGCTGTCGTCGTCGTTGCCCGTCAGGCTGTCCGGGTCAACCGCGTCCGCAAGCTCAGGCTCTTTCACCTCGACCGAGGGCGCGACGCCCGCGCCGAGGAAGGGCTTGCCGGTCGAAGACGCCCACTTCACCGTCGTGAGCAGAAGTCCGTCGCCGCCGCGCAGAGTGAATAGCTGTTGCTCGGCTCCCGCGCCGAAGCTCTTGATGCCTACAACGTCGCCGCGCTTGTGCTCGTTAAAAGCCGACGCGACGACCTCGGCAGCGCCCGCCGTGCCGCGGTCTATGAGAACGCTCGCGGGGCCGTCGAAGAGCGCCTCCTTCGGGTCTGCGGCGAAAGACTTGACGACTTTGTTCCCGCGCCCCAAAGTCTCCGCGAGCGAGCCGTCGCGTATGAAGAAGTTTGCGACCTTCACGCCCTCGTTCAGCGAGCCGCCCGCGACGCTTCTGAGGTCGAGCACGATCTTCTGCGCGCCCTGTTTCAGAAGCTCTTGCAGACGCGCCTTCACGTCCGCAGACTCGCCTTCGGCGAGACTGTTGACCTTGATTACGCCGACGCGCCCCGCCTCAAGCTTCGCCTCCGACGCAGGAACCTGCACGGCCCCGCGCCTGATGCTGAGGACGAACGGGCGTGTGCCCGCGCGCAGGACTCGCAGCTTGACTTCGCTCCCCGGAGCGCCGTTGAGAAGCTGGCGCGCATCGTATAGAGAGATGTCGCGCGTCGCCTTGCCGTCTATGTACTCGACGATGTCGCCGGCCTGTAGCCCGGCCTGATCCGCCGGGCCGCCCTTCACGGGCGCGATGACGTATAGATAAGAGGCGACCTGCGACAACTCTGCGCCGATGCCCGTCTGATTGCTCGTGGAGTTTGCGCGGAAGTCTCTGACCTGATCGGCGGTCAGGTAAGTCGAATAAGGGTCGAGTCCGTAGGCCAGCCCGCGCAGAGCGCCCGCGCGGACTTTGTTGAGGTCGGGTTCGTCAACGTAGTCGTCCTGTATGTGCTTCAGAACGCTCTCGAAGATGCGTAGCTGCGCGCCCGGATCGTTCTGTTGCTGCTGCGCCGTCGTGGACATCCAGCCGCCGACGACCGCGTAGAGCGCGAGCGTCGCCGATATGACTACGAGAAGAAACTTGTTGCGAAAAGACATCAAAGCACCTCTTAATTCCCCTCAAACCTTCGGAAGCGAATCGCGCGAAACGCGTCTGACCGAACGCGTTCAGAAACCTTCGCACGGATGATACAACGACGTAAGACACGGCGCAAGCAACGTAACTGGCGAGGCCGTTGGAGGTTGCGATATACTCCTCGACGCCGACGGAAATCCGATTTGCAAAGAGAATTCATCCAAAATGGAGCCGCATCGACCGACGCGAAAGAGCGCGGTCGCGTGCTCGCCATCGACCTCGGCGCGAAGCGCGTCGGCCTCGCGCTCTCAGACGAATTGCGCCTGAGCGTGCGAACGCTTCCCTTTCTGCCGCGCACGCCCTGGAAGCGTCTGCTCCGCTCGGTCGCCGAACTTTGCGAAAGCTTTGACGTGAGATTGCTGGTCGTGGGTTTGCCGCTGCGGCTCGAAGGCGGCGAAGGCGACGCCGCGTGCGAGGCTCGCCGCGTCGCACGCAACCTCGAACTCTCGCTCAAGCTCCCGGTCAGGCTACAGGACGAGCGACTCACGTCGAAGGTCGCGGAACGTTCCCTTCGGGGCCGCGGCTACAGTGGCGCACAGGTCTCCGAAAGAGTTGACGGCGAGGCGGCGGCCATTATCCTGCAAGACTTTCTATCGCCTTCGGAAACGGATGAACACGACAGGAGTTAAGGAATCAATCTTGATTCAAACGCGCCCGATACATGAAACTCTTAAAACGTCTTTTCATCGCCGTGCTTCTCATGCTCATTGTCTGCGGCGGATTTTTCATCTGGGCCAGACGCGAACTCGAAACGCCCTTCCCTAATAACCTCGAAGGCCAGTACGTCGAAGTGCCTCGCGGCCTTTCGTCCGACGAGATCATAAATCGCCTGAGCGACTCAGGCATTATCAGGCGCGGGTGGCTTCTGCGACTCTACGTTCACGCGACCGGCGCGGGGCAGAAGCTGAAGGCGGGCGAGTACAGATTCCCTTCTCAGATTTCGCCGCTCGGCGTGCTGAAAAAACTTCAGGAGGGCGAAGAGCGTCTGAGCCGTCTGACGATCATCGAAGGCTGGACGCGCTTCGACATCGCGCAACTACTCGCGCACATCCCCGAACTCAAACTTCAGAGCGCCGACGAAGCGCTCGCACTGTTCGACGACACGAGCCTGATACGCGACATAGACCCCGAAGCAAAGAACCTCGAAGGCTATCTCTTCCCGGACACCTACAGCTTCCCGCCCGACGCGACGCCGAAGCAGGTCGTCGAGACGATGGTCAAACGCTTCAGGCAGGTCTGGGGCGAGGTGTCTGGAAAATACCCTGCCGCCGCAGGCAGGTCTGCGCACGAAGTCGTCACCGTCGCTTCGCTCGTCGAGACCGAGGCGAAGCTGCCCGAAGACCGACCGCTCGTAGCCTCCGTCATCTACAATCGCCTGAAGCTCGGCGTCCCGCTCGGCGTTGACTCGACTGTGATCTACGCGTCGAAGCTCGCGGGCAAGTGGAGGAACAACGGCAAAGTTTACCTGAGCGACATCGAGCGCGACTCGCCTTACAATACGCGCAAGGTCAAAGGGCTGCCGCCGGGGCCGATCTCTTCGCCCGGCGCTCGCTCGCTCGAAGCCGCGCTCAATCCCTCCGTGACCGATTACCTCTTCTACGTCCGAGATCCTTCGCGCAACGACGGCGCGCACAATTTCTACTCGAACGAGTCGGACTTCCAGCGCGGCGTTCAAGCTCTGCGCGATTGGGAGCGCACGCGTAACTCGAACGAGGGCGCGACGCCGACCCCCTCGGAAGGGACGTTCACGACGGCTGAGCCTTCGCCTTAAAAAAGTTTTCGCGCACGACATCCGGCGCTTCATCTTGAATTCGGCGATTCGTTGCTTTATCCTCGACTCGTCTCCCCGTTTCAAAGGCGTGCCGGCGGAAAAAGGGTTCGAGCCATGAAGTCATTCATAACCATTCTGATTCTCGTGCTCCTGTGCGCCACGGCGTCGGCGCAGGAGAAGGGCGTTGACCAGCAGAACGCGCGCATACGCGACAGCGGTAACAATCGCCAGCCCGGCGTCAACGGCGAGAAGAAGGACGTAGGCACAGGGCGCGGCATCGACTTCGGCAAGGGCAAGACAAAGACTGCGCCGCCCGTGCCGAACCCTTACCGCTTCGAGTATCCAAACGACGTTCTCGTCAAGGCCGTGCAGGAGTTGATGCGCGAGCGAAAACTCATACTCGACGACACGGTCTCGCACCCGGAAAGGGGCGTCCTCGTGTCGCAGCCCTACACTTTCACGAAAGGCTCCGTCGTCTCGACCTCGGAGATCAACAGGGTCGCGGACGTGCCGGAGGGCGACTCGCGGACTTTGACGCGCGGGCGTTACATAATCCTCGTCGAAGTCCAGCCCATCGACGGGACGAACACGAACGTCTCGGTCAACGCGCGTATCGAGGGGCGCAGCGACGACGTGACCGGCGCGCAGTGGCTCTCGCTCCAAAGCAACGGGATTGCCGAAGAGGAATTCCTCAGTGCTCTTATCGAGAAAGTCACAGGCACGCCGCCGCCCGGACACGAGCCAGCTTCGGAGCGGGATCAATTCTGACGGCTTATGACCTTGAAAGACCGCGGCGCGCGGGCTGTTTCACCGGCCCGCGCATGCCGTTCATGCCGGACGCTCGATGCAATAGAACCGTTTTGAGCCGCCTTCAAAAAGAATCACTCACCAATCACGAAAGCCTATGACGAACTTTATTTTTCCGTTCGCCCTGCGCCGCATGACCGCCGCAGCCTTTCTTCTTGCCGCGTCCTTCTTGCTTTCGGGCTGCGGCACACATGCCTCTTCAAGCCCGGCGCGTGCTTCCCTGTCGCCCGCTCCGAACGCGCAGACGCAAACGCCGACGCCGCCCGGCGTGAACATATACGTTGACGAAGCGATGCTCTCAAAGCCCTACGCCGTTATCGGCGGGACGGTCGAGAACGTCGGCGACGGGAAGCTTGAGAACCTCTCGGTCGAGATCGAGTTGAGACGGCGCGACGGCGGCGGCACAGAGCGGCGCGAGGTCGCAGTTCAGCCCGCGAGTCTTGACCCCGGCAAGCGCGGGAAATATTCTCTCAAAGTGCTCTCGGACGAGTGGGGCAGTTCGCGCGTCGTGAGCCTGCGCGGAGGCGGGCGCGAAGTCGCCTTCAAATCCCTGCCCGGCGCGAAGCGACCGCCGGAGCGGCCCGGCGGCAACGTCGTCATCGTCGATGCTCCGCCAAGAAAAAAATCCAAAGGCGACGAGTTCATCAACACGCCCGACACGCCTGTAAGCGTCCCTTGAATCTTTTCCGGTGGCGAACCGTCTTCGCGCGACGTTTGAGCCGGCGCTGACCGCTGCCGGACAACCTTCGATTCGTCGCGCCGCGTCAAAAGGACTAAGACTCGTCGGTCGGCTCAATCTTTAAAGCAATTGTTCGCGCAGATGTTAAAGACCACTCTACTTGCCCTTTCGATCTTCTTCGCGCTCGCCGTCGCCGCACAGGCGCAGGAGGTCGAGGCGCAGGACAGCAGACCGAGCATGCACCGTGGCCGCGACGACATCGGCAAGCCAGCCGAAGAGATTATCGCGCGCGCGGAGATTCGACACGAGGAAGAGACGCACAAGGAGATGGTCGAACGCGCGGGCGAGGCGGCTCAGATAGGCGACGAGATTCTCAACGACTACAAGAAGAACAACGCGCTCAACGGCGACGACCTCAAGAAGCTCGAACGCCTCGACAAGCTTGCGCACAAGATTCGCGGCAACGCAGGAGCCTCTGAAGACGTGGAGCTTGAAGACCCTCCGAGCCGGCTCGAAGACGCCGTCAAGCGTATCGCCGACGCCTCAGACCTTCTAAACAAGAGCGTCCAGAAGACCTCAAGGCTCGTCATCTCGGCGGCTGTCATCAACCACTCCAACGAGTTGATCGAACTGATCAAACACGTCCGAAACATTCAACACCCATAGCATTCGACGCACATGAAAACTCCGAAAGGTCAGACTCCGCCACGGCTGCCCGAAGGAAGTTTTACGCGCGCTCTCTTCTTTTTCGTCGCGATCTCGACCGCGTTTTTCGTCTCGGCGACAAACGCGCGCGCGCAGCAGGACGACGACGAAGTCGTCCGCGTCAACTCCGACCTCGTCGTCCTGAACGTGACCGTCACAGACCGCGCGGGCGAGTACGTACACAAGCTCACGCTCCCCGACTTCAAAATCTTCGAGGACGGGCGCGAGCAGAAGGTCGGCCTCTTCTCCGTCGAGGAGACGCCGTTTGCCGCCGCCATCCTCCTCGACACTTCCGGCAGCATGGAGACTCGCATCACGCTCGCGCGCGCAGCCGCCATACGCTTCCTCGAAGGACTGCGCGATACGGACGTTGCCTCCGTCTATCACTTCGACTCCGAGGTCGAACAGTTGCAGGACTTCTCCGCCGGGCGCGACCTGCCGCCGATGGCCTTCGGCCTCAAATCCAAAGGCATGACCGAACTGAACGACGCCGTCGCGCGCGCTGCGAAAGACCTCTCGGCGCGGCCCGAAAAGCGCCGGGCGATCATAATTCTCTCCGACGGCATGGACACGAAGAGCAGCGCGACCGCCGACAAGGCTCTGAACGCGGCGCTCGCCGCCAACGCGACGATCTACTCCGTTGACATGAGCGACCCTTTGATTGGCGCGCCGGACAGAATGGCTGGAGCGAACGCCTTGAGGAATTTTGCGAACAAGAGCGGCGGGCGTTACGTCTCGACGCCGGGCGGGAGGGCGCTCGACGACGCGTTCGGCGAGATTTTGGAAGAACTCAGCAACCAGTACACGCTCGGCTACCGGCCTACGAACGGCGCGCGCGACGGTCGCTGGCGCACAATCGAACTCAAACTCTCAAAGCCCGACCTCAAGGCGCGCACGCGCGGCGGCTACCGCGCGCCGAAGGGCTAGAGGCTCGTCTGATTCCGCGACTTCTCCTTGTCGCGCTCGAACGCGAGTTCGACTAGACGTTCAATCACGTCCTTGAACGGGATGCCCGACGCCGCCCACATCTTCGGGAAGCCCGAAACATCCGTCAGCCCCGGAATCGTGTTCAACTCGTTGACCAGAATCTTGCCGTTGTCGCGTCGCAGGAAGAAGTCAACGCGCGCGAACCCCGCGCCGTCAATCGCCTTGAACGCGCGCACAGACATCTCGCGCACACGCCGCGCCTGACTCTTCTTCAGCGGCGCGGGCACGACGAACTCGACGTGCCCGGTGTTTGCATACTTCTCGGTGTAGTCGAGGAAGCGCGCGCGCTCGTCGCTGACGACGTACTCGCCGGGCAGGCTCGCCGAAGGCTCGTCGTTGCCCAGGACGGCGCACTCTATCTCGCGCACGTCCAGACCTTCTTCGACGATAATCTTCCTGTCGTAGCGCGCGGCGAGGTTGATCGCCTCGCTCAGACTCTTCTCGTCAAACGCGCGAGAGATGCCGACGGACGAGCCGAGGTTCGCGGGCTTGACGAAACATGGAAAGCCGACCTCTCTCGTCACGCGCTCAAGAACCTTCAAAGGCTCCTGCTCCCACTCGCCGCGCAGGAACCAAACGTACTTGCAGATCGGAAGTCCCGCCTGTTTGAGCAGAGACTTCATCGTCACCTTGTCCATCCCGCAACTCGATGCGAGCACGCCGCAGCCGACGTATGGCACGCCCGCCATCTCCAGCAAACCCTGAATCGTCCCGTCCTCGCCGTAAGTCCCGTGGAGGACGGGGAACACAACGTCGAGCCGCTCGGCGGCCCGACTCCCCTCGCCGCCGTCGAGCCTGAGCAGCCCGCGCCTCGAAGGGTCGCCTACGATAGTCACCGCCTCGCCCGCCTCGCGCACCGTGTCGGAGAGCGCGCGCCGCGTAGCTTCTGGGAGCAAAGACGCAGACTCCGCGGGCGAGAGCCAGCGCCCTTCCTTCGTGATAGCCACCGGCACGACTTCAAACTTCTCCGCGTCGGCGGCCTCGACGACGGAGCGCGCCGAGCGCACGGAGACTTCGTGCTCGCCGGAGCGTCCACCGAAAATAACGCCTATGCGAATCTTGTCCCTCATAAATCAAAAGCGCGCCTGAGATTTTAAAGTCCGAAATCCGGCGCGCGTCGCCAACGTCTGATTCCCTTTCAAGATGTTGGAACGCAACACGGGCGGCGGGAGAGTGCACGGAGACGGCTTCAGAGTATCGTCCTTCCCAGTGCCGACAGTATCAGTTCTACTCCGAGTTCGGCAGTCCGGTTGTTGATGTCGAGCGCAGTGTTTATCTCGACGACTTCGAGCGCGAGCGCGCCACCCGCCTCCGCGATCTTCTCCATCGCCAGATGCGCCTCGCGATACGTCAGCCCGCCTCGGACGACCGTCCCCGAACCGGGCGCGTCGCCGGGGTCGAGCGCGTCAACGTCGAGCGTGACGTGGTAGCCCGCATCGGCCTTCGACGCAATCGCGATGGCCTCGTCCATGCACGCGCTCATGCCGCGCTCGTCGATCTCGCGCATCGTGAAGAAGCGTATCCCCAACTTCCTTATCAACTCGCGCTCGCCCGCGTCAACGTCGCGAGCGCCGACGTGCGCGCAGAAACGCGGGTCGAGCTTCGGCGAGAAGCCTTCGATCCCGGTCAACTCCGGCGAGCCGTAGCCGAGCAGAACCGCGAGCGGCATCCCGTGTATGTTGCCCGAAGGCGTCGTCTCCGGCGTGTTCATGTCGGCGTGAGCGTCGAACCAGACGAGTCCGACCGTCTGTTTGCGCTCGCGGTAAAACGAAGTGACGCCCGCGACCGAGCCGATGGCGATTGAGTGGTCGCCGCCGAGGACGACCGGCAGCCCGCCGCCCTCCAAAACGCTCTTGACCTCCGCGGCCAACCACACGCACGCGGATTTTATCTCGCTCAGAAAGCGAAGCTTTTCGCCGGGCGCGGGTGTTTCAGACGGACAGTCGAAGTGAAGATCTCCGAGGTCGCGCACGTCGTAGCCGAGACTCGCTATGCGCTGCCGAAGTCCCGCGACGCGCATCGCCGCCGGCCCCAAATCAACGCCCGCGATGCTCGCACCGAAGCCGCACGGCGCGCCGACGATGCTCACGCGCCGTCCCTCGTCCGGCCTCCGCGTGGTCGAGTCTGTTTGCCGCTGCTCTTCGAGAAGTCCGCTCATGTTTATAAATTTGGCCGCCCGTCTCTAATCTCTTCCGGGGCCTTAGCCGGACTGCTCCGCTCCGGCTCAAGCGCCGACGCCTTCCGACTTTTCGACCACGATCCGAAAGGCAACATCTTGTCTGACTCCAGACTCCAGACTTCGGACTCCGGACTTTACGGCCTCAGCCTGTAAAGCATTCGCGGGAACGGAATCGTCTCGCGTATGTGCTCGATGCCGCACATCCATGCGACGCAGCGCTCGATGCCCATGCCGAAGCCCGCGTGCGGGACGCTGCCGTAGCGTCGAAGGTCTAGATACCACTCGAAAGCCTCGCGCGGGAGGTCGTGTATTTTAAGCTGCTCTTCGAGGAATTCGAGCGAGGTCGCACGCTCGCCTCCGCCGATGACC
Organism: Pyrinomonadaceae bacterium; assembly: GCA_035474235.1. Classification (GTDB taxonomy): domain Bacteria; phylum Acidobacteriota; class Blastocatellia; order Pyrinomonadales; family Pyrinomonadaceae; genus QHXN01. The sequence goes on along the minus strand of DATINM010000029.1, from coordinate 18,477 downwards.
TCGCCGTAGCCTTCGGGCGCGAGCACGTCAACGCCGAGCGCGAGTTCGTCGCGCGCAGGGTCGCGCTTCATGTAGAAGGCTTTCACAGCCGCAGGGTATCTGTGAACCATCACGGGCTTGTCGAAGCGGCTTGAGATGTAAGTCTCGTCGGGCGAGCCGAAGTCGCCGCCCCACTCGAAGCGTTCTGCCACCTCGCCGCGCTCGTGTCCATCTTGAAGAATCTTCACCGCGTCGTCGTAGTGCAGGCGCGGGAACGGCGGCGTTATCTGTTCGAGTCTGGACGTGTCGCGCTCAAGAACTTTTAATTCCTCCCCGCGTTCGTCTAAAACGCGCGCGGCTATCGAAGAGAGAAAACGCTCGCTCAAGTCCAACACGTCGTCGAGCGTCGCGTAGGCCATCTCAGGCTCGACCATCCAGAACTCGGTCAGGTGTCTTCGAGTCTTCGAGCGCTCGGCGCGGAAGGTCGGGCCGAAGCAATAGACCTTGCCGAAGGCCGCGGCGGTCGCCTCGTTGTAGAGTTGGCCGGACTGCGAGAGATATGCCTTCTCGTCGCCGAAGTAGTCAACCTCGAAGAGCGTCGTCGTGCCCTCGCACGCGGCGGGCGTAAGGATGGGCGTGTCGCAGAGGACGAAGCCGTCGCGATTCAGGAAGTCGCGCACCGCGTTGATTATTGTGTGGCGTACGAGCAGGATCGCGTGTTGCCGCCGCGAGCGAAGCCAGAGGTGCCGGTGATCCATCAGGAACTCCGTCCCGTGCTCCTTCGGCGTGATCGGGTAGCCCTCTACGCGCTGCAAGACCTTCGCGTCCGAAACGTCGATCTCGAAACCGCCCGGCGCTCGTTCGTCCGCGCGGACTGTGCCGCGGATTTCCAGAGGCGATTCCTGCCCGAGATGATTGAGCGCGTCCCACGTTTCGGGCGCGATATTTTTTTTGAAGACGACGCACTGGACGAAGCCTGTGCCGTCGCGCAGTTGCGGGAACAGGAGCTTGCCGCTCGAACGCATGTTGTGTAGCCAGCCGCGCAGCGTCACCTCTCTGCCCGCGTGGCTCGAAAGCTGATTGATGTAAACCTGATCCATGATCTGTTTTTAATTGCCGCCGGCGCTTCAAGCGTCTCGCGCAGGCGGCCCGTCCCGTCGTCTCCTTTGAAATCAGACTCTCACTCGAACGACTTCGCAGCAGGCGTCGCCGAATCTTTCAGGCGCTCGCGAAGCACCGAGCGCAGAAGCGGGAAGCGTTCGAGCCACTCGGTCGCCTGCAAAACGATCTCAAGCATCGGGTTGATGAACTGCGCGTAAACCTCGCCTCGCCCGCAGACGCCTGTCTGGTACGAGAAAGTGCCTACGGCCTTCAGGCATCGCTGCACGGTCATCAGACGGAACTCGCACGCGAAGTCGTTTGGGTCAATCGCTTCGAGTCCGCGCCGCTGCCTCTCTTCGAGAAAGAAGAGCCGCCGCTCGCGCACCTCTGCGAGCGAAGGCACGTTCGTGCGCCGGTCGAGCAGGAGCGAGACGAGATCGTAGCTCGCCGGCCCCATCCGCGCGTCCTGATAGTCAATGATTCGCAGACGCCCTTCCGCATCAACCATAAGGTTCGACGGATGAAAGTCCCTGTGGCAGAGCACGCGCGGGCGAGCCGCGAGTTCCGCCGCAACGTCGTTAAGCTCCGCCCTCAACTGCGCCTCTTCGCCGTGGCTGAACTCCTCGCCGCGAAGGCTCTTGAAGTAGTGCTCCATGAAGTAGTCAAGCTCCCAAGAGAGCTTGGCCTCGTCGAACGCGAGGCGGCTCGCGATTGAGTCGCGCTCGCGCGCGAGTTCCGTAGCCGCCTGTATGTCCGCGACGAGTTGAATCGCCTGCTCAAGATACGACTCGCGCTCGTCCTCCGAAGCCGACTCGAAGACTCTTCGCAACTGCCGGTCGCCGAAGTCCTCCTGCACGATGATGCCTTCGAGCGCGTCAACGTCGAGGATTTCGGGGACGGGCAGCACGGCCTCCGCGAACAGCCGCGTCACGTCGAGGAAAGGGTGAATCTCCGGGTCGAACGGTTCGGGATAGGCCGCCGCGACCGCTGTAGTTTTCTCCCAAGGGATTCTGAAGTATTCGCGCGTCGAGGCGTCGGGCGTGAGCGCGACGACGCACGCGGCGTCGCCTCCCGCGCGCGCGACATACTCCGACAGGCGCTCGCGGGCGGAAGTGCGGAAGGCGTGCGACGTGGTCTGCGTTGGTTGGCGCATCAAACAATTTTACGCGGCGCACGGATTGTATCACTCAGGGATTGGAGCTACAAAATTTGAGCCGCGGAACTCTCCGCGCAGACCCTTCTCCGGTCGCTCGACGCCGCGCGCGAGGTCGGCGCGGACGACCGCAACGTTTTCAAAAATCTCGCCCGCGTCCACGACGACGCCCGCGCCGAGGATCGAACGCTCGACCCTCGCGCCCAACGAGACGCGGACGTTTTCCCACAAAACACTCTCGGAGACTTTAGCCGACCCGGAGATTTCCGCCCCGCCGCCGACTTCGACGCCGCGCCCTTCCCTCTTCATCAACGCGACGCTCGTCTCAAGATAACGCCTCACGGTCGAAAGCTCGTACCAGAAGCCTTCGGCGACGTGTGCGGCGATGCGCTCGCCGCGTGTGATTGCGGGGATGTACGTCTCCGTCACCGTATGCGAGAAGACGCCGCGCGGGATGTACTCGAAAATTCGCGGGTCGAGAATTTGAATCCCCGTGAACATCAAAGGCACTGGCCCTTCGACTCTTTCGTTCGCATCAGCCTGTAGCGCACTCGACTCTCCATTCGCCATTGCGCTGTCTCCGTCGCGTGCGTCGTTTGCCAAGTCGTCCTTGCCACCGGCGTTATCGGACGTTGGGCTTGGGCCGAAGCCCGCGACGAATCCGCCGCGGACGCGGACTCTGCTGTAACGCTCGCGTGCGGCGTTCGCGCGCAGGACGAGTGTCGCGAGCGCTCCCGTTCGCCTGTGAGTTTCGAGCGCGTCTTCGAGGTTGATGTCGGTCGCAATCTTGCCGTTGACGACAACGAAAGCGTCGGCTTCTAAAAACTCGCGCGCGTTGTCGAGCGCGCCGCCCGTGCCGAGTATCTTCGGCTCGTCGATGTAGTGGAAGCGCACGCCGAAGCGTCCGCCGTCGCCGAGCGCTTCGCGGACTGACTCGGGTCTGTGGTGCAGGTTGACGGCGATATCTTTGAAGCCGAAGCGCGCAAGATACTCTGCGACGTAGCCGACGAGCGGCCTGCCCATAAAAGGTATCGAAGGCTTCGCGCGGTCAATCGTCAGCGGCCAGAGGCGCGTGCCGTAGCCCGCAGCAAGTATCATCGCACGCATTCGACTTTAAAAAGCCTCACTTCCCTTCGTCGCTCCTCGAAAGCTTTTCGCTAGAAGTTAACACAGCCGCGCGAAGGCCGCGAAAGCATCCGTGTCGCTGGCACGACGAATCCTCCCTCCGGCTTCGCGCGTGGCTAATTTGTTACGTTCAACAAAAATGCCACAGTCGTCTTGCGTCAAACGGGTCGAATCCGGCGTTGATTGCTCCGAATTCCTCAGCAAAATTGCACTTGCTCGTCCGCGGCCTGTCGGCTCATGGCTATGGCGCGAGGCTTGCCATTCGTTCGGGCGTTAGGTCAGTTGATGCCTTAGAATTTCCAAACACACTCTTAATGAGGAGCAAAATGATGAAGAACGTTCTGACCCGCACCGGATTGATTCTCGCCCTCGCACTCCCCTTGGGCGTTTCCGCAGTCGCCAAGCCGAAGACGAAGCCCAGCGCCGAGCACGTCGCCGCCGTCAAGAAGTGCAAGGACGACTACGCCGCCGCGATCAAGGCAGCCGCATCGCTCAAGGGCAAGGCGAAGACCGACGCGAGGGCGAAGGCCAAGGCCGACGAGAAGCAGTGCATCGCCAACGCGCCCGCGTAAGCATAACCGAAACAATACGACGAATCCTGCCGGCGGACGCCTCGTTTCGACGAAGCGTCCGCCGGCAGGTCTTTCTCTTTGTGAGCCGCCCGCGCGAACGGCACGATTCACAAATGAAGAGGGGCACGGCTTCCTTTAACGGTCGCGGTCGTGCCCCTCTCGTGCGTCCTCGGTTTAAGCGTCTGGATGAAATGATGCGTTCGGCGTCCGAACGTGGAAACGCGCCGTGACTTCGGTTGCCGTCTGCGGCTGAGTCAAGGCGCGTTTCGTGTCAGATGCAAGCTCAAGCGGCCCGCGTGTTTTCGTAAAGCTCAGGATGCCTGCGCCGCGTCGCGTATGACGAGGTCGAACGTGCCGGGCGCGACTTTGCGAAAGCGGTTGTTGCGGTTGAGCGAGACGGCGATGCTTATCGTCGGATTCTGACCCGTGAACTGAAATCCGCCTTCGAGCAGTCGGTTGTAAATCTCGTTTACGTGGAGCGGCCCGCCTGCCTCGCGCAGAAGGACTGCGGTGGCGTGCGGAATCGTGCGCTCGAAGAAGCGGTCGCTCTTCGGCTCTGTGTCGGGTCGAATGGGCGGGATGTCGTGACGGAAGACGGGTTCGCGCCGCGTGACGTTTGCGCCCGCAGAGTAACCGGGCGGCGGAGTCTGCGCGACCCTCGTGGGGTTGGCCGCCGCGTCGCGCCGTAGCGCGAACTCGATCTCCGCGTCCGAAGGCGTCTGGCTGGACTGCGCGCCGAACATCGAAGAGAGGATGCGGAACATCGCGGCTTCGGTCTGGCTGATGATCGCGTCCATCTCGTTCAACTCGGTGCGAAGGCGCTCGGCCTCGGCTTCGAGGTCTGCGAGGCGCGAGGCGAGCCGCGAGCGAGTCGCGCGCGACTGCCTCAGACCGTTTTCGAGCGTGGCGAGAAGGTTTTCGTCAGGCATTCGATGGCCCTCAGCGTCAAGCGGTCAGCCGCACACTTTTCATGTTCGGCAGTCATCACACCACGAGTCAAAATCTAAAATCCGAAGCCGGGAAAACTACATCTCGCGTTCGAGAATGTAAGAAGGAATCGCCCTGAGCGCTTCCGAATGCTCCGACGGTCTCAGGCCGTCGAGCGAAGACGAGGCCGCCTCCGCGTACCCCGCGGCCCGCGAGCGAGCGCGTTCGAGCGCGCCTGCCTTCTCCGCGGCGCGCATGAGAGACGCGCGCGAATGCTCTTCGTAACTGCCCTCGCGCATGATCGCCTGAACGGCCTTCGTCAGATCGGGTCTCTCTTCGAGAAGGTATATGAGCGGCAGCGTAACCTTGCCTTCGAGAAGGTCAACGCCCGCGGCCTTGCCGAGCGAGTCTTCCTCGGAAGTGAAGTCGAGAAGGTCGTCTACCAACTGGAAGGCCGTGCCGAGATTCATCCCGTAATCGCGAAGCGCGCGCCGCTCGTCGTCGCCGCAGCCGCCGAGTATCGCGCCGATCTCGCAGCAAGCGCTGAAAAGATACGCGGTCTTGCGCCGTAGCACGTCGAAGTATTGATCCTCGGAAACGTCGGCGCGCCCGAGCAGTGTGAGTTGCAAAAGCTCGCCCTCGGTCATCTTCCGTGTAACGGCTGTCAGAATGTCGAGCACCGTGAGCGAGCGCTCCTGCAAACTGGTCTCGAAGGCAGACATGTAAAGCCAGTCGCCCATAAGCACTGCCGTCTGGTTGCCGAAGCGCGAGTTGATCGAGGGACGGTTGCGTCGCGTCTCGGCGTTGTCGATGATGTCGTCGTGTACGAGCGTCGCCGTGTGCAGGAACTCCATGACGGTCGCCATTCGGACGACGTTCGCGCGCGAGGCGTCGCCGCCGACCGCGCGATTTGAAAGAAGCGTGAGGGCCGGGCGCACGCGCTTGCCGCCGGAGGCGCGCAGGTAGTCGCCTATGTAGGCGATGACCTGAATGTTCGAGCGCGCCTGCCGCTCGAACTCCTCCTCGACAAGCGCGAGTTCATGACCGACGAGGCTGAAGATGCGCCTCGCCGTCGCCATTGGCTCCTCGACCGCCGCCGTGTTGCCGGATGTGTGCATAGGCTTCCGAGTGATGAGTGATAACTGATGAGAAACTATTAGCTCTTAGCCTTTAGCTAAGGGCCAACACCTAAAAGCTTCTGCTCTTTCTTATCACTCATCACTCATCATTATCACTAATTCGAGCGGTAATTCGTGTACTGCATGTTGATGCCGAAGTCTTTTGCCTTGAGCCGCGCTATCACGTCTTGCAGCGTGTCGCGGTCGCGGCCCGACACGCGAACAACGTCGGCCTGAATCGCGGCCTGCGCCTTTAGTTTCGTGTCCTTGATGAATTTGACTATCTCTTTGGCCTTCTCCGAAGGGATGCCCTGCTGAATCGAGACCTGCTGGCGGACTGTTCCACCGGCTGCCGGCTCGACGCGACCGTAATTCAAAGCCTTCAACGGTACGGAGCGGCGGACGAGTTTCTGCTGAAGGATGTCGTTCATGTTCCGCAGCTTCGTCTCGTCCTCAGCCGCGAGTATCAGTTCGTCGCCTTCGAGCCTCACCTCGGCGCTGCTCCCCTTGAAGTCGAAGCGCTGCCTGACCTCTTTCATCGTCTGGTTGAGGGCGTTCTTGACTTCCGCAATGTCCACCTGCGAAACGATGTCGAATGAGTTTTGCTGAGCCATAAGAGACGTTAGCCGTGAATCGTAAACCGCGAGCGAGATGAAGACTCTGTTTTTCACTCGCCACGGTTCGCGGTTTACCGCTCAAGGCTTTTATAACATTTACGGCGCGCGAGGAAAAGTTGATTGTGCGGCGCTGTGCGAAAACTTTGAGACACGGAAGCCGTACGCTGGTGCGTCACGCCGGTTCGAGGCCGAAAAAGCGCGCGAAGTTATCTGAAGTGATGCGCCCTAGCTCATCGTGCGCTATGCCGCGCAAGTCCGCGAGGAAGCGCGCCGTCTCGACGACGTGCGCGGGTTCGTTGCGGCGACCGCGGAAGGGGACGGGCGCGAGGTACGGGCAATCGGTCTCGACGAGCAGGCGTTCGAGCGGAACCGTTCGCGCGATCTCGCGCAGGTTCTCCGCCTTCTTGAACGTGACGTTTCCCGCGAACGAGATCATAAAGCCGAGTTCGAGCACCGCAGCGGCCATCGCAGGGCCGCCGCCGAAGCAGTGCATGATTCCGCCGCGCGTCGCGCCCGCCGTCTCAGCGCGAAGTATCTCGACCGTCTCTTCGTCCGCCTCGCGCGAATGGATGATGAAGGGCAAGCCCAAAGTCTTCGCCAGCCGCAACTGTCTCGCGAAGACTTCGCGCTGCACTTCGCGCGGAGAGTTTTCGTAGTGATAGTCCAAACCGATCTCGCCCAGAGCTACGACGCGACCGCCGCGACGCAGAATCGAGAGCAGACGCCGCTCCGCCTCTTCGTCGTAGAGCCGCGCGTCGTGCGGGTGGATGCCCGCGGCTGCGTAGACGCCTTCGTACTTCTCTGCGATTGCCACGGCGCGCTCAAGAGTCCCCGAATGCGGGTCGCCCGTCCCGACGTTCAAGATAGCGCGCACGCCCGCAGCACGCGCGCGCGTCACTACTTCGTCGCGGTCGGCGTCGAACTCTTCGCCGTCAATGTGCGCGTGGGAATCAACGAACATAAAGAAGCCGTCAGCTTTCAGCTTTTGATTTCTTTGTGCCTTCCGCGCCGTCTTTGCGTCTTCGGGTTGAGTGACCCTGACTCAGCCGCAAAGACGCGAAAGGAATTCGCAAAGGTCGCAAAGGGATTTAAGCTGAATGTTGAATGCTATTTCAGTCTCGCGCCGTTCGGCACTTCTTCGTTGAAGGTGGCGAGGACGGGGCGGCCCTCTTCGCCGAAGGAGGCGGCGAGCACCATGCCCTGCGACTCGAAGCCCCGGAGCTTTCGCGGCTTGAGGTTCGAGACGACGGCGACCTTTCGACCGATCAACTTTTCCGGCTCGTAGTATTCGGCGATGCCCGCGAGAATCTGTCGCGGCTCGGCTTCGCCCAGATCAATCGTGAAGCGAAGCAGTTTGTCGGACTTCGGCACGCGCTCGGCTGTGAGAATTTGGCCGACGCGCATCTCGACTTTAACGAAGTCTTCAATCGTGATGAAGCTCGCGATGCCTTCCGGCTCTGACGCCGAAGCGGTTCCCTGTCCTTGCGTGTTCGGCGCGGGCTGAGCCTCGGTCGCGCCTCGCATCGGCGGCTGTTCCGGCTTCGTCCCCGCAGCGGTCTGCGAGCCGGGCACTGCGGCCTGCGTCGCGTGCGCGCCCGCGTCCGCCGACTCGGTTGATGAAGGCGACGCTGTCGAAGCCGCGTCGGACTCTTTTCGTTGTGCGATCTCTTTTTCGATCTCTGCCATCGTTTTCGCCTTGTCAATTCGCGGGAAGAGCGGCGCGACCTGTCCGACGCGCGCGCCCGCCCGCAAGCCTCCCCATTTAAGTTCGGTTGGATCAAACTCCTCCGGGTCGCCCGTCAACCCCAACTGACCCCAGATCGCGCGCGACGATTCGGGCATGACCGGATGGAGCAGGACTGCGAGCCAGCGTAAAGTCTCGGCGGCGCGATAGAGCACCGCGCTCAAAGTCTCGCGCTGTTCTTCGCTGCGTGCGAGTTCCCAGGGCTTCGCGTCGGAGATGAACTTGTCAACGCGCGAGATCACTCCCCAAGCGGCTTCGAGCGCGCGGTGGAACGCGTACTCTTCGACGTGCTGCACGAACTGGTCGCGCACGAGTTCGAGGCTGCTCGCGAGTTCCAAAGCGTCTGAGTCAACGCCCGCGCGCTTTGCGACGAGCCGCCGCGCTTCCGAAATGTCGGGCGCGGGCACAACGCCGTCGAAGTATTTATGAATCATCGTCAGCGTGCGGCTCACGAGGTTGCCGAGTCCGCTCGCAAGATCGCTGTTCGAGCGTTCGAGTATGACCTCGTAATCAACCTTGCAGTCCTGCCCGAACGACATCTCGCGCAGAAGGAAGTAGCGCACCGCGTCCGTCTTGAAGTGACGGAGAAGGATTGGAAGTTCGAGCGCGTTGCCGAGCGTCTTCGATCCCTTCCGTCCCGTCTGGTCGAGCCAAAGCCCGTGCGCGACGACCGCGCGCGGAAGCTCAACGCCCGCGGCTAACAGCATCGCGGGCCATAGAACCGCATGCTGCCGCAGAATGTCTTTGCCTATGAGGTGAACGCCGGGCCAGAATTTCGCGAACAGGTCGTCGCCCAACTCCTTCTTGCGCGACTCGCTCTCCCAGCCGAGCGCCGTGATGTAGTTGATGAGCGCGTCGAACCAAATGTAGACGGTGTGGCGCGGGTCGCCGGGGACGGGTATGGCCCAACTCACCGAAGTCTTCAGGCGGCTTATCGAAACATCTTCCAGACCGCCGCGCGCGAGACTTATGACTTCGTTCCTGCGCACGTCCGGGAAGACGAAGTCGGGGCGCGATTCGTAGAGTTCGAGCAGAGCGTCGCCGTAATCCGAGAGCCGGAAGAAGTAGCTCTCCTCCGATACGCGATCAACCGGCCTCTCGTGAATAAGGCAAAGGGGCTGGCCGCCCTCTTCCGTCGCGGGCTGCAACTCGCTTTCGGTTTTGAAAGTCCCGCACGGCGCGCAGAACCAGCCCTCGTAAAAATCCTTGTAGATGTTCTCGCGCCCCTTCGGCGTCTTGCGCGCGGCGGCGCGACGCCAGAACTCCTGCGCTCCCTCGTAGTGGAACGGCTCGGTCGTCCGCATGAACACGTCGAAGCCGCCGTGCTCGGCGTCGAGTCCGAACGCGCCGAACATCTTCTTCAATTCGCCGACAACGTAATCGACGTGCTCCTTCGGCGTGCGACCCGCGCGTGCCGAAGCGCGCTCGATGTTCGTGCCGTGCTCGTCCGTCCCCGTCAGAAAGTAGGTCTCGAAACCGCGCTGCCGCTTGTACCGCGTAAGGAAGTCGCCGACGACGGTCGTGTACAGGTGCCCCATGTGCGGCAGACTGTTCGCGTAGTAGATCGGAGTTGTGACGTAAAAAGACGGCATATGTGATGAGTGATGAGTGATGAGCGATGAGCGATGAGTTGAAAGCAGTTTGCCTTTAACTCATCACTCATCACTTATCACTTGCTTTACTCCTTATTCCTTATTACGAATCAGCGCCATCGCCTCGGCGCGTGTGCGCGGGTCTCTGCGGAAGCCGCCGCGTATTGCCGAAGTGATGGTTTTAGCGCCCGGCTTCTTCACGCCGCGGATTGTCATGCAGGTGTGCTCGGCCTCCATGATGACCATCACGCCGAGCGGTTTGAGTCCGTCGAAAAGCGTGTCGGCTATTTCCGAAGTCAGACGCTCCTGCACCTGAAGACGGCGCGCGAACGTCTCGACGAGCCGCGCGAGCTTCGACAGCCCGACGATCCGACCCTCCTTCGGGATGTATGCGATGTGGCACTTGCCTACGAACGGCGCGAGGTGGTGCTCGCACACAGACGCGAAGTTTATGTCTTTGACGACGACCATCTCGTCGTGCCTGTCGCCGGGGAGAGCGCGCACGTGCTCGCCCGCGTCCTCGCGCATCCCGGCTGTAAGCTCGGCGTACATTTCGGCGACGCGGCGCGGCGTGCGCTGAAGTCCGGGCCGCTCAAGGTCTTCGCCGACGCCTTCGAGAATGAGACGCACGCCGCGCTCGACCTTTTCGAGATCGACTTCGCGCACGCGCGCGTCATCCGATTCTTCGTCAGGCTCTGTTGCCGAGTAGCTCGTAGCCATGCCCTCAAACCTCGAACGCCTAACTTCGCTCGCCCGCGCCGACGAGTACGAACGCCGCGCGCGCCGCCTCCTGAACTTCGCGCAAAGGCACAGACGCTTTCAGCGCCGCCTCTCGACACTCGTCGAACTCCGGCGTGACGCTCAAGACACGCCCGCGCGTGCGACCGACCTTGACCGCAATCCTACCGAACTCGGTCTCGACAGTCACGGACTCCCTCTCCAGCGCGCGCCGCCTCACGTCGTGGCTTCGCACGCCGAACGTAGGCGTCTCGGCGAACAGCAATTCGATCAACGCCTCGCGCTGCCCCGGCCTGCAAAGAATCGAGACGAGCACGCCGGGCCGGTTCTTCTTCATCTGCGCGTGCGTGAAGAAGCAGTCGAGCGCGCCGCGCGCGAGCGCCTGCTCCAAAACGTGGCCGAGCACCTGCGGCGATACGTCGTCGAGGTTCGTCTCAATCATCGTCAAAATTTCGTCTTCGACCGCGCCGCTCTCTTCAATCACAGAAGACCCGGACTCGCCCACAAGCACGCGCAAAACGTTCGGAAAGTTTTTATACTCTCGCCCACCCGCTCCATAGCCGGTGCTTGAAAGTTTCATTCGAGGCAACGCACCGAAGCTCTCGCAGAGCGTCGCGACGATTGCAGCGCCCGTCGGCGTGACGAGTTCGCCGGAGATGTCCGTCGAGTAAACCGGCGCTCCGCGCAGAAGCTCCGCGACCGCGGGCGGCGGGACTGGAAAGCGCCCGTGCGCCATCTCGACCGTGCCGCTCCCGACGTGCAGGGCGGACGACGCGAATCGCTCGACGCCGAGCATCTCGAAGCCTATGCAAGCGCCGACCACATCAACGATTGCGTCAACCGCGCCGACCTCGTGAAAGTGTATCCGCTCGACGGAGACGTTATGGACGCGCGCCTCTGCATCGGCCAACCGCTTGAAAATCCGCATCGCACGCTCTTTCACTGGCTCGGACAATCGCGAGCGCCGGATGATTCCGTCGATGTCCGACAGGTGGCGATGGTGCTTCTCTTCCCGCGTCAGACGCACGACTGCGCGCGTCGCTCCGATGCCTGAGCGTTCAACCTCCTCGAATCCGATCTCATAGCCATCGATGTCGAGCAACGCGAGCCGTTCTTTCAAAGCGCGCGCGTCAACTCCCGCCGCGACGAGCGCGCCGAGCGTCATGTCGCCGCTTATACCCGCGAAACAGTCGAAGTAAAGAGTTCGCATCAAGAAAATCCGCGCGGAGTGCGCCCCGTCGTCGCATTCCGCGCCATCGCTCTGCCGAAAATGTCTGGCATCGAATCGCACGCGATGGTAGCAGAGCGCGGCGTGCCAGTGTCAAGCAGCACGGCACGTCGCGTTGGCGTCGCGCGAGCAGGCTGCGTTATACTTTCGCTTTTTCCGGCGCGGGCGACTTTGATCCGTCGAAAACCGGAGGGCACGAGAGCGCCGCCGGGTCGAGCGGCAAGGACGAAAAGTTTGAATCTCATCGAACTGCAAAACAGCCTCCGCGAGCGCGTGCGCGCAATCGCCGCCGAGAAATTCGGCGTCGAGCTTGTGCAAGTTCCCGTCGAAGTCCCGCCGCGCACGGAACTCGGCGACCTCGCATTCCCCGTCGCCTTCGAGCTTGCCAAGCGAATCAAGCAGGCCACGGGCGAGAAGCGCAACCCGCGCGCAATCGCCGAAGAGCTTCGGCGTGAACTCGAATCGGTCGCGGGAGTCGAGCGCGTGGAAGTCGCGGGCGCGGGCTATCTCAATCTCTTCTTCGACCGCGCGCAGATGCTCTCGATGATCGCGGAGCCGGACGCGGGCACAGTCTTGACAGCAGGGCGAAGCTCCGAACCCTCCGAGCGTCCGAAGCGAATGGTCGAGCACACGAGCGTCAACCCGAACAAGGCCGCGCACATCGGACACTTGCGCAACTCCGTCATCGGCGACACGTTCGTCCGAATACTTCGAGCCACGGGCGAGCTTACGGAAGTTCACAACTACATTGACAACACGGGCGTACAGGTCGCCGACGTGGTCGTAGGCTTCCAACACCTCGAACGCATGACGCTCGAAGACGTGCGCGCGCTCGACGTCTCGCTCGGCGAAGATTATTCGTTCGACTATTACTGCTGGGACTTGTACGCGCGCGTCGGACTCTTCTATCGCGGCGGCGACCCCGACGCGAAGGAAGACAAGGAGCGTCTGAAGCTTCGAGTCGAAACCCTTCACGCGCTCGAAGAGGGAAAGAGCGAGACGGCGAAACTCGCAGACTACGTTGCGACGCGCGTCGTCAATTTCCACCTCGACACGATGCGACGGCTCGGCATCACGTATGACCTTCTGCCGCGCGAGTCCGAGGTGCTTCACTTCCTCTGGTCGCACGCCTTCGAGCGCATGAAGGCATCGGGCGCTATCCGATTCGAGGACGCGGGGCGCAACGCGGGCTGCTGGGTCATGCCGATGGAGGCGCACGAGGGCAACGAAGAGTTCGAGGCCGATAAGGTCATCGTCCGCTCGAACGGCACGGTCACGTACACGGGCAAGGACATCGCATATCAACTCTGGAAGCTCGGACAGGTCGATCTGAACTTTTACTTCAAGCCGTTCCGAACCGAACCGGACGGGCACACAATCTGGATGACGACGAGCGACGAAGCGGAAGCGGACGCGAACGCGCCGCGCTTCGGCAGAGGCGCGACCGTCTATAACGTGATTGACACGCGGCAGTCGTACCCGCAGGAGGTCGTCAAGCGCGGCGTCGCGGCAATCGCGCCGCAGGTCGGCGAGTCTGCGAGCGTGCATCTGTCTTACGAGATGGTGGCGCTCTCGCCCGCCGCAGCCGAAGAACTCGGACTTGAATTGAGCGCCGACGAACGCACGCGAACGTTCGTCGAGATGAGCGGGAGAAGGGGCCTCGGCGTCAAGGCCGACGATTTGATTGACCGGCTCGAAGAGAATGCGTTTAAGAAGGTCGAGGAGAAGAACGCAGACCTCACGCACGAAGAGAAATTTCGCGCCGCGCACGTGCTCGCCGTCGGCGCGCTGCGCTACTTCCTTCTCAAGTGGACGCGCAATTCCGTAATCGTCTTCGACTTCAAAGACGCGCTCACGACCGAGGGCGAGTCCGGCCCTTACTGCCAGTACGCGGCAGTTCGCGCCAACTCCATCTTTCGCAAGTTGCCAAACGACGCGCCCGCCTCTGCACAACGCCTCGTAAGTTCCGCGGCACAGGCGGGCGGCGAAGATGCTGCGCGCGTCGCAAATGTTTTCGAGGGCGCGACGGGCGGCGAGATTTGGGCGCTCGTCATGCTGGCCGCGCGCCTGCCGGAAATTCTCGCGCAGGCCGCGACGGCGGCGGAACCTTCGCACCTTGCGAAGTACACTTTCCAACTGGCACAGGCTTTTAACTTCTTCTACAATCGACGGGAGAATCGCATACTCGAAGAGTCGGACGAGTCGAGGCGCGCGGTTCTCGTCTTCGCCGCCGACTTCGTGAGAAAACAACTCACCGCCGCGCTCGACACGCTCGGCATCGAAGTCCCCGAAAGGATGTAGCGGCGCGCCCGGCACGCCGTCGGCACACTGCTTGCAATTTTATTCGTCGCCGAGTTGACGGCTTACGTAACTAAAGGCCGTCCGTGCTCGGACAGATTTCTAATCAAGTTAGAGGTTCAAAATGTTAATCGTAATGAAGGCCGACGCGACCGAACGCGACATCGCGGAGGTTGAGCGCCGCATAACCGAGTTGGGTTTCCGCCCGCACTCGGTTCCGGGGCCGTCGCGCACGGCCATCTGCATCACGGGCAATCAAGGCTCGGTTGACACGACGCCCTTCGAGAACATGTCCGGCGTCGCCGAGGCAATCCGCGTCACGAAGCCCTACAAGCTCATCTCGCTCGACCTCCGACCGGAGAAAACGGTCGTCAAAGTCGGCGACGCCGAGATTGGCGGCGACGAGATGGCGATCATCGCCGGCCCTTGCGCCATCGAAAGCCGCGAACAGGCGTTCGAGATCGCAGAAACCGTTAAGCGCAGCGGCGCGCGATTCTTCCGCGGCGGAGCGTTCAAGCCGCGCACTTCGCCATACGCCTTTCAGGGACTCGGCGAAGAGGGGCTGAAGATTCTCGCCGACGTGCGCGAGGCTTTCGGCTTGAAGATCGTGACCGAGGCTCTGGACGAGCACGGCGTCGATCTGGTCGAGCGCTACGGCGACGTGATTCAGATCGGCGCGCGAAACATGCAAAACTTCTCTCTGCTGCGCCGCGCGGGTCGCGCGCGCCTGCCTGTTCTACTGAAGCGCGGGCTTTCGGCGATGCTCGACGAGTGGCTCCTTGCAGCCGAGTACGTCATGTCCGAGGGCAACTACAACGTCATACTCTGCGAGCGCGGCGTGCGCACCTTCGCGCAGCACACGCGCAATACGCTCGACCTCGCGGCCGTCCCCGCCGTGCGCCGCATCTCGCATCTGCCCGTCGTCGTTGACCCTTCGCACGGCACGGGGCACAGCTACATGGTCATGCCGCTCGCGCGCGCCGGAGTCGCCGCAGGCGCGGACGGACTCATCATCGAAATCCACAACCACCCGGAGCGCGCACTCTCGGACGGCGCGCAGTCGCTCACGCTGGATCAGTACGACCAACTCGTCAGCGAAGTCCGGGCCATCCACGAAGTCATCGCGCCCGCGCCGGTCGTTTGAATGGTCGAGCCGCCAGAGACGAGGAAGGCTGCGTTGAAGACGAATCAACGTCTTCAACGCAGCCTTCCTCTCGGTTCGCTCCGGCTATTAAAATTCGCCGCGCAGAATTTCCGGCAGCCGGTTTGTGAACGCCGAGCGCGGCAAGACGTGTTCGATTCCCGCTTCGACGGCACGCCTCCGTAGCTCCGCCTCGACGTGAGAGAAGAAGGCGACGATTGGGACTGCGCGCAATTGCTCGTCCGCTTTGAGCCTCGCCGCGAGCGCGAACGGGTCGGGGCGCGTCGAGTGCAGGTCGAGTATGATGAGCGAAGGCGCTTCCGCCTTTGCCGCGTCGAACAGCGCGTCTTCTGTGCGCGCGAACTCGACCTTGACGTTCAGGTGCTCCGCCGTCCCGCGAATCTTCGACGCAAAGATCATATCGCCGACTGCGGCGACGACTCTCCGATTCATCTATAATCTCCCTCCGCGAACCGAAAGCGCGCGCCGATTTTGCAACAGTCACGGCAGGCGCGTAAAGTCGTTGCCACCGAAATGAACGCCGTCGCACAGCCGCACTCCGAACGCGCCCGACCGAAGGACGAAGAGATCGAGCGCGGAAGCTTCGCGCCCGACGCGCCGGGCGCTGATGCTTCAAAGCTCGTCGTCGCCACGTACAACATTCGCTACGGCGTCGGCTCGCACCTCATCGGCGGAAGCCTTCTGCGCCGCGTCGGACGCGGCAGACCGAAACGCAGGCCGCGTCTCGTGGGCCAAAACGTCGAACGCGCCGCGCGAGTCCTGTCCGAAGGCGCTCTGATGCCGCGCGCCGATATCGTCGCGATTCAGGAGGCGGATCGCGGGACGATACGCGCGGGCGGCCACCATGTCGCGCTCGAACTGGCGCGCGCGCTTGGGATGAACTTCGCACGCGCCCACGTCGAGACGCCGCGCGACACACAGCCGAAGAAGAAAAAGTGGTGGCTCGACTTCGAGGAGCATTTGACTTTAGGCGAAGAGGGCGACACGGGCGTGGCGATCCTGAGCCGTCTCGCGCTCTCAGACGCTGCGCGAATCGAACTGCCTTGGCGCGTGTGCGCTTGGCGTCCGCGACTCGCGCTCGCCGCGGTCGTGCCGCTCGGCGCGCGCCGGAGGCTTCGAGTCTTCGACTCACACATAGACACGCACGCAAGCGTCGAGGGTCAACTCGAACAACACAGCGCAGTGCTCGCGCGCGCAGGCGACGCGTGTGACGACGAGCCTTGCATAATTCTCGGCGACTTCAACACGATGACGCGCCGCTCGTGCGAGGCCGTGCGCGCGCTGCTCGAATCGAACGGCTTCACGTCGCCGCTCGCCGACGACACGGCGACGTGGCGCTCGGGGCCGCTGCGTCATCACTTCGACTGGATTTTCACGCGCGGCCTGCGCGTCCTGCGTTGGGGAGTCGCGCGCACGCGTGGCATCTCGGATCACTGGCCCGTGTGGGCCGAAGTCGAAGCGATGCAGCCTGAGTCTTGAATAGTTGAAGCGGCCGTCTTAGATTTCAGATGACAGAATCTCTAATCACGAGCCGGAGGAATCCGCAGGCGCGGCTGGCGCGCGACACGCGCGACGGTCGCGAGAAGGGGTTGGTCTTCGTCGAGGGCGTCAGGCTCTGCGAAGAGGCTCTGCGCGCGGGGGTCGAGTTCGAGTCCGCGCTGTTTGTGCCTTCGCTCGCCCTTGACGAGAGGGGCGCGCGGCTCGTCGCAAATCTTCGAGACGTGTGCCCGCGCGTTCTCGCCGTGGTGGAAGACGTGCTCGAATCCGTCGCCGACACGAAGACATCGCAGGGCGTCGTCGCCGTCGCGAAAAGGCCGCGCACGGGCGCGGACGTGATCGAGCGTTCTGTCGGGACACCGCTCGTCGTCGTGATGCACGCGGTCAACAACCCCTCGAACGCGGGGGCGATGCTGAGAGTCGCCGAGGCCGCGTGCGCGAGCGCCGTCATCACGACGCGAGGCTCGACCGATCTTCTTTCGCCGAAGTCTCTGCGCGGCTCGATGGGTTCCGCGTTCAGACTGCCGCTTTGGGAGGGCGCGACTTTTCAGGAGGCGCTCGGCTGGTGCCGCGAGCGCGGTATCCGAACCGTCGGCACAGACGCCGAAGCCGAAGCCGCGCACACGGAGATTGACTGGACGACTCCGCGCGCCGTCATCGTCGGCCCGGAGGCGGGCGGCCTCTCGGAATCGGAGGCGAGCGCGGCGGACGACTGCGTCCGCATCCCTATGTGCGCGCCCGTCGAGAGCCTGAACGTTGCGGTCGCGCTCGGCGTCATTCTCTACGAGGCCGCGCGGCAGAGAGCCGTGACGGCAAGCGTCGAGCAGTGAGCGGCGTCTTGACGCGAGCATTGAAACGACACGCGGGCGGATTTTACGTTTGCCGCTCGCGGCTCGCCGCTCGCCGTTACTGCTTCCTGTCCGCGGCGAGTTTCGGCTAGAATGCCCCCAGAGTTCTTCGTTAATATTCGGCTCTCCTTTTCCCCTGATTTAATCTTTGCCGCCGGCACGGGCCGGCGCGGCTTTCGGCACCGGTGACGACTCGGCGGCGCATGAGCGAAGAGAAAGAGAAGAAGCGGGACGAAGCGCTGGTCGAGCGACTTATGCGACGCGTGCTCGACAGCATGGGTTCGGTCGTTGACCGCAAGCTCGGGCGCGAGGCAGACGCGCAGACGGGTTTCACCACGACGAAACTCATCGAGCGCATGAAGCGGCTCATTGATGAACGCGCGCGCACAGACGACGAGGGCCGCCGAATCGCGCCGCACCTCTTCAAGCTAAAGATAGAGTGGGGCACGCATTCCGAGGCTCCGCCCGAATATATAAAGGAGCTTGAGAACGAGGTGTACGCGGCGGCGATTGACTACGTCAACGACCGGCGGCTGCGAACGCTCGCGCCCGTCAAGGTCGAGACCAGCGCGGACATCTTCACCTCCGGCATCGCCGTTGACCCGACCTTCGGCGAGTTCGAGGAGGAGCTTCGGCACAGGGACGAGGCCGCGCGCCACGCCGAAGACTTTAAGGACGCAGTTCCGAAGTCGCAGGTGTCGCCCGACGTACAAGTCTCGGCTCGCGTCACGATGCCGGAGCGCTCGTTCGAGAAGCCGCTCGCCTTTAAGCCCGGCGG